>NZ_MECK01000019.1 GCF_014596465.1 Streptomyces sp. CBMA123
CGGCAGGCGCCGCGGCCGCGGGCGCCGGTGCGGCCGGAGCCGCCGCCGGGCCCGACTGCACGTACCAGGACGGGGGAGTGTAATCGGGCGCGTCGGACCAGTCGTCGTCGTCCTCCGCCGCGTTGTCGCCGACGTAGACGCCGTCCCGATCGCTGCTCACTAGGGCTCCCTCGTGTTCGCCGCCGCTTGTTCAGCGGTGCCGTTTCCGCAACAAAGACTAGGCCGTTCGGCTGCCCCTGTTGAAGGCGGCTTCGGTTCCGGACCGGGATCGACCGGCCCGGAAGCACCCCTCAGTCCATCCGGCGCGGCCCGCCGAGCACCTGCTGTTCGGCCTGCCCGGCCACCGCGCGGACGTACTGACGCCGCATCCGGGTGGCCCACAGGGTGAGGTCGTCGCCGAGGGCGGGCAGCGCGGCCACGTCCTCCGGCGGGAGCGACAGCACCCGGCCGACCAGCTCCGCCTCCTGGGGCATGATCCGCTGCACACCGACCAGGTCGGCCGCGTTGAGCACCCGGGAGGCGTTCGGGCCCAGGTACGGGAGCAGCGTCAGGGTGGTCTGCCAGGGCGCGGCGGAGAGCCGGGTGCGCGGCGGGCGGGCGCCGAGGTCGCGCACCACGAGCACCGGCGAGGCCACCGAGGCGCCCTGCGGGCCGAGCCGTCCGACCTGGTGGACCGTCACGCAGGGCTGGCCGCCGCCGGCGGCCTGAGCCATCGGGCCCCAGAGCTGGGCGCGGGCGGTCTCCACCGCGACCCGGGCGCCGATCGCGGCCGCCCGCAGCGCGATGATCTGCGCCGTCCACACGCCGCCGACCAGCACCAGGTCGTACGCGCTGGGGCGGAACAGGCCGAGCACCGCGGGCAGTCCCTGCGGGTCGACGCCGATCACCACGCCGTCGTCGCCGACCGGGAAGGCCAGCGCCGCGAGGTCGGCGGCCTCCAGCACGTGCTTCTCCCGGCGCGGACCGCGCAGGCCGAAGCCCGGCAGGATCCGCGGCCGCGGCCGGCGCTGTTCGGGGCCGGGCGTCGGGCCGGGGGCGGGGTAGGTCTGGTACGCCATCAGGACGTTCCTCCCAGCGGCAGGGTGGCGAGCATGCCGGGGGCCTGTTCGAGGTCGAGCCGGACGAGGCCGAGCCCGGCGCTCTGCGCCCGCGCCTCCAGCTGGCGGCCGACGTCGCCGACCTCGCCCTCACTGCGGCCGGTCACCCGCAGGTGGCCGCTGACGGTCACCGAGCCGCCGGTGCCGTGTCCGGCGGTGAGGCTGAAGGTGCTGGCCAGCGCGGGGGAGCCGGTGATCAGGTTGACCAGGTCCGGTGCGCCGATCCGGCCGGTGCCGCCGCCGGGGCGGGTCAGCTGCGGCCAGCGGGAGATCGCGTAGGTGCTGTGCCAGCGGTCGTCGATCCGCCAGAAGCGGTTGCCCTCCTGGGTGCGGCGGGCGGTGCCGCCGCCGCTGCCGGTGCCCTGGCGCCCGGCGACCGCGATCGGGTTGGCGCAGGTGGCGATGGCCAGGGCGGCGATCAGTTCGCGCTCGTCCAGCACGGTCGCGTTGAACCCGGCGCTGTTGAGGCGTCCGGCCAGCTGGTCGGTGACCCGCTGGAGCGCCTTGCGGGCGCCGTCCTCGCCGCCGCCGCGGGCCCGGACGGCGGTGGCCGAGCGCTCC
Organism: Streptomyces sp. CBMA123; assembly: GCF_014596465.1. GTDB lineage: Bacteria > Actinomycetota > Actinomycetes > Streptomycetales > Streptomycetaceae > Kitasatospora. The sequence continues at coordinate 1,659 of NZ_MECK01000019.1, forward strand.
GGGTCGAGCTTGAGGGCGACCCAGGTCAGCCGCAGTCCGGGGGTGGAGGTGCCGTCCGGCAGTTCGCGGTAGGCGCGGGCGGCCAGCGACTGCTCCGGCAGGTGCTGGGCCGGGGCGGGCTGGGTGTGCTGGACCAGCTGCACCGACTCCAGGGCGATGTCGTCCACGGTGAGCGCGGAGCAGATCACGTCCAGCGGCAGCGGCAGCGCGGTGCGCACCGGGCGCAGCGGCTGGTCCTTGGCCTGGACGAGCAGCACCGAGGTGAGGAAGGTGCCGTCGCCGACCATGCCGGTCTCGCGGCGCACCGGGCGGCCGCCGAAGTCGGCCTCGGTGGCGTGGGTGCAGGTGCGCAGCGCCGGTTCGAGCTCCAGCGCGGGCGCCAGGGCCGGGTCGGTGCCGGGCGGCGGCAGCAGCGACTTCGCCTGCCTGCGGCGGGACTTGAGGGCGGAGCGGACCCGCAGCAGCTCCGGGATGGTGCGGCCGCGCAGCGGGACGACCGCCAGCACCAGCAGGACCAGCGAGACCGCGCCGAAGCCGGCCGCGACCGGGCGGCTGATCGTCCAGCCCACCGCCACCAGGGCGGCGGCGACCTCGACCAGGACGACCTGCTGGAGCTTCAACCGGCCGCCGAGCAGCCCGGGTCGGGGGTTGACGCGCACCTGGACGGGGCCGCCGGTGCCGGCCGCCGCCGGTCGGACGGCCGCGGCCTCGGCGGGCGGGCCGCCGCGGCGGGCCCGTCCGGACCGGCGCGACCTCCCTGCGCCCGCGGTGCCGCGGCGTTCTGGAGCGGTCTGGCTTGGCATCCCCCGGTGGCCCTCTCTGATCCTTTGGCGCGGCCCGGCTGGCTGGTTCGCGGACCGTACCCGTACCGTACTCACCGTCTGCTGCCGCATCGTAGAGGGTTCGGGCCGGATCCCGCCCGGCGGGTGCGGACCACGGGGCAGGTCGGGCCGACGGAGGCCGACCACGGCCGGCACAGGTCTGACAGAGGGGGACGACGAGGATGGCATCGCGTCGGGACGAGCTGAACGCGTACACCTTCGCCCGGAAGCGCACGGTGGGGGCGTTCCTGCTGCCCTCCGGCGGCGGCAGTGACGAGGACGCGCCGCGCCCGGTGAAGGCGGTGCTGCCGAGCGTGCTGGTGGGGACGCTGGTGGTGGCCGGGTTCGGGCTCTGGGGGGTGTTCAAGCCCGCCGCGCCGGTGCAGTGGGACAGCGGGAAGAACATCGTCCAGGGCAAGCAGTCGACCACCCGCTACGTGGTGCTGACCGATCCGGACGGCAAGACCAAGCGGCTGCACCAGGTGCTCAACATGTCCTCGGCGCGGCTGGTGCTGCCGGCCGGCGCCAAGGTCGTGGTGGTGGACGACGGGGTGCTGGACCGCTACCCCAACCACGGCCCGACCATCGGGATCCCGTACGCCCCGGACAAGTTGCCGGGCAGCGCCAGCCAGCCGATGAAGTGGGCGGTCTGCGACCGTCCGGGGTCGGACGAGAAGCAGGAGACCGTCAACCAGGCGGTGTTCGTGGCGGCCGGCGCGGACGCGGCCGCGCTGTCCGCCAAGGACCGGATGCTCGGCCCGGACCAGCTGATGCTGGTGCAGCAGGCGGACGACCAGCAGGTCTCGACCTCGGGGCCGGGCCAGCCGGCCGCGGGCGCCGCGAAGGTGTACCTGGTCGACGCCCAGGGCCGCAAGCACGAGATCGGCTCGGCGCAGTCGGACGACAAGGAGCGCAAGGCGCTGATCACCGCGGTCTTCGGGCCCAACGCGGTGCCGCAGCGGGTGAAGCGGGAGTGGCTGGACACCCTGGTGACCGCCAGCCCGATCACCTTCCCCGACGTCCAGGGGATGGCCGACAGCCCGAACCCCAACTCCAGCGTGAACCTGGGCAACGCGGCGGACCGCCGGATCGGCCGGCTGGTGCACTACCAGGACCGCAACTACGTGGTCGGCAAGGACGGCCTCTTCCTGATCACCCCGTTCCAGGCGGAGCTGATCCGGCAGAACCCGGCCTACCAGGTGCTCTACAAGTACGACCAGGACAGGCGCCCGCGCAACGACGAGATGACGCCGGACGACCAGTTCAAGAACAACACCGACGTCCGGCTGCCGAAGACCCCGGACGACTGGCCGCTGAAGTCCGGTGCGCCGGTGAACAACTGGCAGGAGCGCCAGGACGCCCGGCTGGTCGTCTGCAGCACCTTCGACGGCATGGCCGAGGACGGCCGCACGCCCCGGCGCAGCGTCTGGGCCGGGACGTCCTACCCGGCGGCGTACAACAACGGCGCGGGCGCGGCGTACGTGACGCCCGGTCACGGCCTGTTCTACCGGGCGGTGGACAACGCGGCCGCCGGCGCCGGCGCCGGTGCCGTTGCCGGTGCCGTTGCCGGTACCGCGGCCGGTGCCGGTGCGGCCGGTGGCTCCGGCACCGACTTCCTGATCACCGAGACCGGCCTGCGCTACTCCGTCCCGGCCAACGGCGACGGCGGCCACGGTCCCACCCCGTCGCCCGGCTCCAGCGGCTCCGCGAAGGCGACGACCCCGCCGTCGAGCACCCCGAACCCCGGCTCCGGGGACCAGTCGGCTCCGAATCCGGACGACCAACCGGGCGGCAACCAGGCCCGATTGGGCTACCAGAACGTCCAGCCGCTGCCCGTCCCCAAGGAGTGGTCGAACCTGGTGCCGGCCGGTCCGCCGCTGACCGCGAAGAGCGCCGCGCAGCCGCAGAACGCCTGATCAGCCAAGCCCGGCAACGGAATTGGCCCCAGTGTCATGGTCTGGTAACTACTCGACACTCGATGTTGGGTGAGTTGCGTGTGCCGACTACAGTGCTGCTGGACATCACACGGGTGATGCGGCGGCAGGGCCCCGGGGGCTCTCCGTACACACAATGTTTTTTCTCATGGGGGACGGTGGATCATGAGTGACGGCCAGTTCACGGTGACCGCGCAGGAGATGATGGACTTCGCCGGGAAGATCGAGACGGCGATCGGCCAGATCGAGGCGGAGCGCAACACGCTCCAGACGACGGTCGACAACATCACCAGCGGCTGGAAGGGCCAGGCGGCGGACGCCTACAAGGCCCTGCAGACGAAGGTCAACGATGACGTCAAGGCGCTGAAGGAATCGCTGACCGCGATCAAGCACGCCATCGAGCTGACCACCAAGCACTACGCGAGCGCGGAAGAGGAGCAGAAGTCCCTGTTCGGCCCGCAGGGCTGATCGTCGAAGGACTGATCTCCACTCCGTTCCGACCGTCCGCTCGACGGGGTGCCCGCGACTGAGCGCCGGGTGCTCCGCATCCTCGTCCAGGGAGACATTGTGACCGACCACATTCTCGTCAACTTCCAGACCCTCCACCAGGCGTCCCAGGACGTCCAGAACTCGGCCAACAAGATCGACCACATGCTGGGCGAGCTGCAGAAGGAGGTCACCAAGATCTCCCACGGCTGGCAGGGCCAGGCCCAGCAGGGCTACAAGACCCAGCAGACCAAGTGGGACAACGCCGCCCAGGACCTGAAGGACACCTGCGGCAAGATCTCCAGCGCGCTGGAGAGCGCCGCGCAGAACTACCAGGCGACCGAGAAGAAGAACGCCGGTCTCTGGGGCGGCCACTGATCCGGACGTTCCCGGACGGGAACGACAGGGGGCGGGTACCCGGGTTCCGGGTACCCGCCCTTCGGCGCGCGGCGCGGCACGGGGTGGCGAACATGAGGGGTGGCAGGGTGTCCGGACGCGGGTTCCGTAGGACGGCCGCGGCGCTGGCCGCGCTCGTGGTGCTGGGCGGCCCCTGCACCGCCCCGGCGTTCGCGGACGGCGGGCCCGCACTGGCCGCCGCCGGTGACTGCCCCAAGCCCGCGCCCGACGTGCCGACCGTGCCGTGGTCGCTGCAGCGGATACTGCTGGACGAACTCTGGCAGGGCGGGAAGACCACCGGCGGCGGGGTGACGGTCGCCGTCATCGACACCGGGGTGGACGACCGCAACCCCCAGCTGGCCGGCAAGGTCGACGCGGGCTCCAGCCTGCTGTTCGACAAGCAGAACAACAAGCCGGTCGACGGCACCTCCAAGGACGACACGGTCGGTCACGGCACCAAGGTGGCCGGCATCATCGCCGCGGGCCGCAGCGACCGGACGGGCTTCGTCGGGCTGGCCCCCGACGCCAGGATCTACGCGATCCGGCAGAACGACAGCGAGGGCAACGGTGACGTCTCCAGCCTCACCGCGGCCATCGCCGAGGTCGTCAAGAACAACACGGACCCGAAGAAGGCCCCGATTAGGGTCATCAACATCTCCCAGGACGTGCGCGGCGCGGGCGACGCCCACTTCGGCGGCTACCAGGAGCTGAAGGCCGCGATCGAGTCCGCCGAGAGCGCCGGCATCGTGGTGGTCGCCTCCAGCGGCAACGACGGCAAGGAGGGCGACACCTACCCGGGCGCCTTCCCGACCGTGCTCTCCGTCGGCGCCTCCGACCGCAACAACGAGCGCGCCCCGTTCTCCCAGTACGGCTCCTTCGTGAAGGTCGCCGCGCCGGGCGTCGACATGCTCTCCACCGTGCCCGGCGGCGGCCAGTGCGTCGACAACGGCACCAGCTTCGCCGCCCCGTACGTCTCCGGGCTCGCCGCGCTGCTGGTCGGCGCGCACCCCGGCTGGACGCCGGCCCAGGTGCGGGCGTGGATCGAGCAGTCCGCCCAGCGCACCGAGCGCGGCTCGAACGAGTTCATCGGCTGGGGTGTGGTGGACCCGGTCAAGGCCGTCACCAAGGCGCCCGACAATCCGCCGTCCGCCGCCGCCCCGGACGCTCCGGTGCAGCTGGCCGCCGCCCCGATCGTGCCGGCGCCGGTCGGCCTCGGCGAGACCCAGGCCGACCGCGACGGCCGCACCGCCACCTACGTGGTCGGCGTCGGCGCCCTGCTGGTGGCCCTGCTGATCGGCGGCGGCGTGGTGCTCCGCGACCGGCGCCGCGGGAAGAACCCGTGAACCGCCTGTAACACCGCGGCCCGTTCACCGCATCCATCAGGTGTCGGAGGCACACGGACGCGGGGGAGCGACGGGCGATGGGGTGGATCGGTGGTGGCCGCGAGGCCAAGGACGCGGAGTTCCTGGAACTCGTCTCCAGTCGCACCGGCCACCTCTACCGCTCGGCCTGTCTGCTCACCAGCGGCGACACCCACTACGCCGAGGACCTCGTACAGGAGGCCCTCAGCCGGATGTACGTGCTCTGGCGGCGCAGCGCCTTCACCGGCGGCCGGAACCGGATCGACAACCCGGCGGCCTACACCCACACCGTGATGGTGCGCACCTTCATCGCCCAGCAGCGCCGCCGCTCCAGCGGCGAGCGTCCGACCGAGGCGCTGCCGGAGCCGGAGGGGCACGACGCGGACAGCAGTCTGCGGCTGACCCTGCTCGACGCGCTCGGGCGGATGCCGGCCAAGGACCGGGCGGTGCTGGTGCTGCGCTACTGGGAGGACCGCAGCGTCGAGGAGACCGCCGAGGTGCTGCGGGTGTCCTCCGGCGCGGTCCGGACCAGGACCACCCGGGCGCTGGCGCGGCTGCGCGCCCTGCTCGGCGATTCGCTGGCCGAACTCGCGGCCCGCTGAACGACCCGCGCACCGGCCGCCGAGCGACCTGCGCACCACCGCTGACCACTACTGGCACTTCCACGACGCAAGGAGACGGTGATCCGCCATGTCCGAGCCGGACAAGTTCGAAGACGATCTGCTGTTCGCCCTCACCCGCACCGGTGAGGGCTTCCGCTCCGACCAGGCCGACCAGGCCGGGCTGGTGGCGGGCGGCTACCAGCGCGGCCGCAGCCGCTGGCGCCGCCGTTCGGCCGCCGCGGTGGTGGGCGGCGCGGCCGCGCTGGCCCTGGTGGGCACCGGCGCGGTCTACCTGACCGGTGCCACCTCGCACTCCGGCGCGGGCACGGTGGCCGCTGCCGCCTCCACCGCCTCCACCGCCTCCACCGGAGTCGCGGTGACCCCGGCCTCGGCGGGCACACCCACGCCCACCGCGGCCCCGAAGGTCGTCACCGGCGATGCGGTGCTGGCGGCCTTCAAGGCGCTGCTGCCCAAGGGGCAGATCACCGAGGCCGCCGGCCGCGGCACCGACGACCCCGCGATGAAGGGCACCTTCGCGGGCGCCCAGCTGGTGTTCGACGACGGTCAGGGCAAGTCGCTCCTGTCGGTCGCGGTCCAGAAGCACCGCAAGGGCCAGGGCCAGGAGCCGTCCTGCCCGGACCCCAAGCTCAACCGGATCGACTCGTGCTCGGTCGCCACCCTGGCGGACGGCTCCAAGCTGTACCTCAGCGAGGGGTACGAGTACCCGGACCACCGCGCCGACACCAAGGAGTGGTTGGCGGTGCTGACCGGGCCCGACGGCCGGGAGATCACCCTCAGCGAGTGGAACTCGCCGCAGGAGAAGGGCTCGCCCGACAGCCGTCCCAACCCGCCGCTCACCCTGGACCAGCTCAGGGGGATCGTCACCGACGGGTCCTGGGACCCGATCGCCGCGGCGGTCCAGTACGACGGCGTCGACTACGCGGCCCAGAGCACCGGGCTGTCCCTGCCGGACCGCCAGGCCGTCCTGGCCGGTCTGCTGCCCGCCGGGGTGAGCGTCGGCAAGGTCGACGGCAACGAGGTCGTCATGAACGTCCAGCTCGCCCAGGGGGGCACCGCCGGATCGCTGGTCGTGCGGGTGCAGAAGCTGGCGGCGCAGTCGGAGGCCGAGACGAAGAAGACGTCCGAGGGTGCGACGGTGCTGCCCGACGGCGGCCTGCTCAAGCTCTTCGGCCCGGGGACGTCCAGTCCGGGGGGCGCGCCGATGGCCGAGGTCCGGCGGGACGGCCTGCTCGTCCAGGTCGGCGAGCCGCCGACCGGCAAGCCGCTGCTCGGCCTGGACCAGCTCAAGGCGATCGCCACCAGCCCGGAGTGGCTCAGGAAGTAGCGGTCACGGACGTGGCGGTGCCCCGGGCTTGGGGGAGAGCCCGGGGCACCGCCGTGTGGGGGTGGGGGTGGGGGATCGGGGGGTCAGTCCCGCTGGTCCTCGGGGAGGCTGATCACCCAGCGAGTGGCCTGCCGGGGGCGCAGGTAGAACAGCCAGTAGAGGGTGGCGGCGGCGGTGATGCCGCCAGTCCACAGCAGGGGTTCGGCGTCGAGCTGGGTCATGACGTAGACCAGGACGACGATCAGCAGCGCTGGGACGGCCGGCCACAGCGGCATCCGCCAGGCGGCGGCGTGCTTGTGGTGGCCGCGGCGGGAGAGCAGCGAGGCGATGGCGACCAGCAGGTACATCGCGGTGACGGCGACGCCGGTGATGTTGCTGAGCAGCTGGCCCTTGACGAAGCAGAGCGCGGCGCCCGGCAGGCCGACCGCGAGGGTGGCGATCCACGGGGAGCCGAAGCGGCCGAGGGTGCCGAAGGCCTTGTTGACGGGCTCGGGCCAGGCCTTGTCGCGGGCGGAGGCGAACAGCACTCGGGAGTTCTGGATGACCATGACGATGCCGGCGTTGATGATGGCCAGCGCGATGCAGAGGCTGATGAAGGTGCCGACGGCGGAGTTGCTCCAGGCGGTGACCATGCCGGGGATGTCGCCGGAGGTCAGGGTCTGCAGGTCGGGGGCGCCCATGGTGATGGCGGCGACCGGGACCAGGATGATGGCGCTGGAGAGGCCGAGGGTCCACAGCACGGTGCGGGAGACGGTGCGGCGGGGGTTCTCCAGCTCCTCGGAGAGGTAGACCGCGGTGGAGAAGCCCTGGGTGGCGAACAGCGCGATGCCGAGGGCGCCGACGATGGCGCCGATGCCGACGGGGGCGGCGCCGCTGTGGGTGGAGACCAGGCCGTGCAGCAGGCTGGGGTGGGCGGTGTTGGTGTGGGCGAAGCCGAGCACCGAGACGACGCCAGCCGCGATGACCTCCAGGACCAGGAAGATGCCGGTGATCCAGGCGTTGGCGCGCAGGTCGAGCAGGCCGGCCAGGGTGGCGGCGAGCATCACGGCGGCGCCGGCGATCGGCTTGTCGACGTGCAGGACGGGCGCCAGGTAGTCGGCGGTGCCGAGGGCGATGACCGAGGGGACGATCATCACCACGATCAGCGACTGGATGAACACCAGCCAGCCCGCGAGCCGGCCGGCCAGGGTGCCGACCATCGCGTACTCGCCGCCGGCGCTGGGGATCAGGGTGCCGAGCTCGGAGTAGCAGAACGCGACGGCGATGCAGAGCACGGAGCCGATGCCGATGGCCAGGGCGGTGGCGCTGCCGATGCTGGAGAACAGTTCCGGCACGATCACGAAGAGCGTCGAGGCGGGGGTGACGCAGGACAGCGTGAGCAGGGTGCCGCCCACGACGCCGATCGAGCGCTTGAGCTGTTGGGGCGCGGCTGCCCCGTCCGCCGTGGCGGTGACGTTCTGTGGCGGGCGAAGCGTGTCGGTCATGTGGCTTCCGATCGGCTCTGTGCGGTCCTGGGATGGGAGCGGTATCGCCTCCGCTGGCTGGTTGCTCGGGTCCTGTCCGGTCGCTCCCAAGGCCGCAATGGAACCTTGGCGTATTGATTGCGTCAACGCCGGAAGTGCTTCGGAATCCGTTGCGGTGAACGGCATAGACATGCGATCCGATGATCACTTACTGTCATGGCGCTGTTTGTCCGACTTGTTACTTTGGCCACATCAAGCATGAATCCAAGGTGAACTGCGGATTGCAGGCCACCTTTCAAAGGCGACGCCTTGATGGGGCGGCGATACGTCCAGGTGCTGCTGAGCAGCAGGGCAACCCCCGAGGTGGGTGCGGGAATCGCAGCCCCACCCCGGAAAGATCTAGGTAACGTTTCAGCACCTGGGACGCCGAAGGGGCCGGACTCCGCTGAGTCCGACCCCTTCGATCACCGTCCGTAGCGAACGGCCCGACTGCTCCACCCGGTCACTGCTCCGGCAGCCAGCCCGTCTGGACCATCTGCCCGTTGGTCGCGCGGCGTGACACGTACACCCCGCGGCCCGGCGGCAGCGCCTGCGGCTTGACCGTCCCCAGCAGCGCGCCCTCGTCCCGGTTGCCGGACAGGATGATGCCCTGCCCGCCCAGCTCGCGCATCCGCTGCATCACCGGCTCGTACAGCGAGCGCCCGGCGCCGCCCGCGCTGCGGGCCACGATCACCCGCAGGCCGATGTCCCGGGCGAACGGCAGGAACTCGGCCAGCGGCGCCAGCGGGTTGCCCGAGCCGGTCGCGACCAGCTCGTAGTCGTCGACGATCACGAACATGTCCTTGCCGGTGTACCAGCTGCGGTTGCGCAGCTGCTCGGCGGTCACGTCCGGGCCGGGCAGGCGCCGGGCGCAGGCCCCGCGCAGCATGTCCACGATGGCCGTCATGGCCGGCTGCGCGGCCGCGTACTCCACCAGGTACTCCGGCGGGACGGTGCCCAGCAGGGCGCGCCGGTAGTCGCCGACCACGATGCCCGCCTGGTCCGGGGTGTAGCGCTCGGTGATCTGCTTGATCAGCATCCGCAGCACCGCCGACTTCCCGGACTCGGTGTCACCGAAGACGATGAACAGCGGGTCGGTGTCGAAGTTGACGAACACCGGCGCCAGCTCGGCCTCGTCCACGCCGAAGGACACGCCGCGCTCCGGGTGCTCGAAGCCCTTCGGCAGCGAGTGGCCGTCCAGGACGGCCGGCAGCATCCGCACCTGCGGGGCGCGCTGGCCGGTCCAGGCCGCGTCGACCGCGCCGACCAGTCCGGCGACGCCGTCCTGCAGGTCCTCCACCGAGGAGGAGCCGTCCAGCCGGGGCAGGCCGCCCAGGAAGTGCAGCCGCTCCGCGGTGATGCCGCGCCCGGCCAGCGGCGGGACGTTCTGCGCCACCCGGCGGTCCACCTCGGACTCCATCGAGTCACCGAGCTTCAGCTCGATGCGGTTCTGCAGCAGGTCCTTCAGCGCGGGGCGCACCTCCGCGTACCGGGCCGCGGTGATCACCAGGTGGACGCCGTAGCCGAGGCCGCGCTGGGCGATGTCGCCGATCACCGGCTCCAGGCCCTCGAACTCCTGCTTGAAGGTGTTCCAGCCGTCGATCATCAGGAACACGTCGCCGAAGGCCTCGTCCGGCAGCTGCCCGGCCGCCCGGCGGGCCCGGTAGGTGGTGATGGTGTCGATCCCGGCCGTCCGGAACAGCTCCTCGCGCCGGTTCATCACCGCGTGCACCTCGGATACCATCCGGCGCACCTTGTCCACGTCCAGGCGCCCGGCCACCCCGCCGACGTGCGGCAGCCCGGTCAGCGACTGGAAGCTGCCCGCGCCGAAGTCCAGCAGGTAGAACTGCACCTCGCGCGGCGTGTGGGTGAGGCCGAAGGCGGTCGTCACGGTGCGCAGCACGGTGGACTTGCCCGAGCGCGGGCCGCCCACCACCAGGCCGTGGCCGGCCGCCCCGGAGAAGTCGACCTCCAGGATGTCGGTCTTCTGCTCGCGCGGCTTGTCCACGATGCCGATCGGGGCCCGCAGCCGGCCGCCCGGGTAGCCCGGCGCGGTCAGCCCGCGGTCCGGGACGACCTGCAGCGGCGGCAGCAGGTGGTCCATGCTCGGCGCCTCGTCCAGCGGCGGCAGCCACACCTGGTGCGCGGCCGGGCCCTGGCCGGTCATCCGCTGGACGAAGACGTCCAGCACGGTGTCCACCAGCGCGTCGTCCTGCTCCGGGGCCTGCGGCGTCTCCTCCTCCACCGGCTCCGGCGGCAGGTCCACGAAGGACGAGGTGAACGCCACCGGCCGGGCGTTCACCCGCCGCCCGCCGGTCGACCGCTGCTGCCCCGGCGCCCGGTACGGCCCCGAGACGTACGCGGCCTTGAACCGGTCCATCACGTCCTCGCCGAACTTCAGGTAGCCGACGCCCGGCACCGGCGGCAGGTGGTACGCGTCCGGCACGCCGATCGCCGCCCGCGACTCGGCGGCGGAGAAGGTGCGCAGACCGATCCGGTACGAGAGGTAGGTGTCCAGGCCGCGCAGCTTGCCCTCCTCCAGGCGCTGCGAGGCCAGCAGCAGGTGCACGCCCAGGGAGCGGCCGATCCGGCCGATCTGGATGAACATCTCGATGAAGTCGGGCTTGGCGGTGAGGAGTTCGGAGAACTCGTCGATGATCAGCACCAGCGAGGGCAGCGGGTCCAGCGCCGCGCCCGCGGCCCGGGCCCGCTCGTACTCGTGGATGTTGGCGTAGTTGCCGGAGCGGTGCAGCAGCTCCTGGCGGCGGTGCAGCTCGCCCTCGATCGCGTCGCGCATGCGGTCGACCAGGGTGAGTTCGCCCTCCAGGTTGGTGATCACCGCGGAGGTGTGCGGCATGTCCGCCATGCCCAGGAAGGTCGCGCCGCCCTTGAAGTCGGCGAGCACGAAGTTCAGCGTCTCCGAGGAGTGGGTCATCGCCAGCGCGAGCACCAGCGTGCGCAGCAGCTCCGACTTGCCGGAACCGGTCGCGCCCACGCACAGGCCGTGCGGGCCCATGCCCTCCAGCGCGGCCTCCTTGATGTCCAGGTAGACGTGCTCGCCGCCCGCGCCGACGCCGATCGGCACCCGCATCCGCTCGTGCTGGGCGCGCGGGCGCCAGCTGCGGGCCACGTCGAAGGAGCCCGGGTCGCCCGAGTTCATCATGTCGGTGAAGTCCAGGTTGGACAGCAGCGGCTCGTCGTCACCGCCGGCCGAGGCCCGGTACGGCGCCAACTGCCGCGCCAGCGCCTCGGACTGCCACAGCGAGAGCAGGTCCGGCTTGCCGCTGTAGGTCGCCCCGGAGGCCGAACGCAGGACCAGCTCCTGCGGGGTGACCGTCACCATCAGGTGTCCGCTCGGCTCGTCCACCTCGCCCGGGACGACCTCGATGACGGTCACCCCCTGCACGCCCTCGGGGCTCGCCAGCACCGAGTCGTGCGGCACCCCGGCGCCGTCCATGATCACCACCAGGTGCGGCTGGTCCGCGGCGGGCGCCGCGTCCCGGACGAAGCGCTGGCGGCCGGACAGCTCGTCCTGCAGCAGGTACTCCAGCTCGCCCAGGTCGGCGGCGCTCAGCCGGCGCGAGCCCGCGCCGTCGCTCTCCTTGCGGTGCTGGTTGTGCGGCAGCCACTTGGTCCAGTCCCACTCCTCGGCCGCGCCGGGCGCCGCGGCGACCGCGATCAGCAGGTCGTCCGGCGAGTGCAGGGTGGTCAGTTGGGCGATCATCGCGCGCACGTTGCCGTACACCGCGTCGGGGTCCCCGCACACCGTGATGTGGTAGAACGCCCGCAGCGAGACCGCCAGCGGCAGGTCCTGGAGGGTGCCGTGGGCCTTCAGGAAGGAGTGCATCGCGGCCGCCGACAGCGGCTCCAGCTCGTCCATCGGCGCGGTCTGCGGCGCCACCAGCGGGGTGGACAGCTGCACCGGCCCGAGGCCCACCCGGATCTGCGCGAAGTCGCCGTCCGCCGTGCGCCGTTCCCACAGCCGCCGGCCGTCCTCGACGATCGACCACAGCTGGTCCGGCGCCGGGTTCAGGAACAGCAGCGCGCCGCGCTGGCTCTCCGCCGTGCGGCGCACCTGGCGGCGGGTCTGCTGCAGGTACTTGAGGTAGTCGCGCCGCTCGTCCGCCATCACGGTCGAGCCGCCCTTGCGGGCCCGCACGATCTGGGCCAGCACCATGCCGACCGTCGAGACGATCATCAGACCGCCCATGATCTTCATCGGGGCGGCCGCGCCGGGCGAGAAGAAGAACACCGCCGAGCCGCCCATGCCGAGCATCGGCAGGACGCTCATCAGCCAGTCCTCGCCGCCGTGCCGGGGCAGCTCGGGCGGGCTGACCAGCTCCACCGGCTCGTCCGGAACGGTCGGCGGGTAGGCCCTGGCCGGTCGCTTGACCATGATCACACCCATGTGCCATCCACCCCGCGGCGTCGATCGATCACTTCGGCATCAGCCCTCACGCGACTGCGCCCGGGCCGGTACGGACACCCGTGGCTGAGGACGCCCCACCCAGCGCAGCCCCCGTACCACCGTGCGCAGGCGCCCGATACTAACGGTCGGCCCCCGCACCGCCCGCCGGGCCCCGCCCGCGGCAGCACCGGGCCCCGCCCCACGGCGGCACCGACCCCCGCCCCGCAGCGACGGCGGGCACGAACCGAGCGGGTAGGGTAACGCCGCGCCAACTCGCGGCCCGGCCGGGCCGGTTCCACAGCCACACCGCGCGCCGCCGTGCGGCGGCACCGTCAACACAGGGGGAGCGCCCAGTGCGTCGAAGGATCGAGGTGCGGCCGTGACTTCAACCGCCGCCACGGGCTACTGCCGGGTGACCGTCGTCGCCCCGGACCGCCGGATCGACGTCGCCCTGCCCGAGGACGTCGCCCTCGCCGACGTCTACCCCGAGGTGCTGCGCCTGGCCAAGCAGAGCCAGCCCGACGGCACCCCCACCGGCTTCCACCTGGTCCGCCGCGACGGCACCGTGCTCGACAGCAGCCTCTCGCTGGCCGCCCAGCAGGTCCGCGACGGCGACCTGTTGGCGCTGCGCCCCTTCGCCGAGTCGCTGCCGCCGGCCGTCTACGACGACGTCGCCGACGCCATCGCCAGCGCCGTCGAGGCCGACCGCCGGTTCTGGACCGTCGACCTGATGCGCGGCTTCGGCCTGATCGGCGCCGGGGTGCTGCTCACCCTGCTCGGCTTCGCGCTCTGGTTCTCCGACCTGCGCCACGACATGCACAGCCTGCCCGGCGTACTGGCCGGCGTCGCCGCCGTGGTGCTCACCGCGCTCGCCGGGGTGCGCGCCCGGGTCTACCAGGACGCCCCCGCCGCGGTCGCGCTCGGCCTCGGCGCCCTGCCGCACGCCATGATCGCCGGCAGCGGCATCATCGCCGTCGCCCACCCGTGGGACGGCCCCGGCCGGCTGCAGTTCCTGACCGGCTGCGTCACCGCCCTGGTGATCGCCGTGCTGCTGGCCGGACTCCTGCCGGAGAAGGACGCGGTGTTCGTCGCCGCCGCCTTCGTCGCCACCGCCGGCGCGCTCGCCACCTTCACCGCCGTGCTGATGCCCGGCACCCCGGCCGGGAACATCGCCGCCGTCACCGGTGTCGCCGCGGTCGCCGCGGTCGGCTTCCTGCCCAGCCTCTCCGCCCGCTTCGCCCGGCTGCCGGTCGGCTTCAGCGCCCCCGGCCAGACCCGCACCCGCAGCCGCGACTACGACGAGGAGGCCGAGCGCGCCGAGGCCGTCCAGTACGAGCGGATCGCCCACCAGGCCCGCCGCGGCCACGAGGTGCTGGTCGGCCTGGTCGGCGGCTGCGCCGCGGTCGTGGTCGGTGCCTGCGCCGTCCTCTCCTTCACCGACCGGACCTTCCCGGAGCTGCTGGCGCTCGCCCTGGGCATCGCCACCATGCTGCGCGCCCGGCTGTTCCGCTACACGGCGCAGGTCCTCAGCCTCACCGTCGCCGGGCTGCTCGGCCTGTGCCTGCTGATCGTCGGACTGTCCCTGCACACCCCGCAGTTCATCCTGCGGGCGGCCGGCTCCGGCACCGAACTCGACCTGCGCACGATCTGGCTGGCCGCCTCCATCGCCTTCGGCGCCGCGCTGCTCACCGCGATCGCGCTGGTGGTGCCCCGACTCGGCGTCTCCCCGTTCTGGGGCCGCATCCTGGACCTGGTGGACAGCCTCACCCTGATCTCGCTGGTCCCGCTGGCGCTCGCCGTGCTGAACGTCTACCGGCTGGTCCGCGGCGCCACCGGCTGACCGCCGCCGGCCGGTGGCCACCGGTGCCGCCCGCCCGCCGACCGGCCGGGTGGCCGACACTGGTACCCTTGGCCTCCGAGCGCAGCCGTGTGTCCGACCCCGTGGGTCGCAGACCTCGGACCGCGCTCACGACACCGAGTTCTCGCAGAGCCCTGTGCAGTCGACCAGGACCGCTCGGTAGACCTTGAAGGAGTTGCAGTGGCTCTCGCCTCTGACGTCAAGAAGCAGATCTTCGCCGAGTTCGGCCAGAAGGAGGGCGACACCGGCTCCCCCGAGGTCCAGGTCGCCATGCTCTCGCGCCGTATCTCGGACCTGACCGAGCACCTCAAGTTCCACAAGCACGACCACCACTCGCGTCGTGGCCTGCTGATCCTGGTCGGCCAGCGCCGCCGCCTCCTGCAGTACCTGGCCAAGAAGGACATCGAGCGCTTCCGTACGCTCGTCGACCGTCTGGGCATCCGTCGCGGTGCCGCCGGCGGCGCCCGCTGAGAACGCCGCTCGGGGCGGCTCCCCACACCGGGGAGCCGCCCCTCGCGCGTATGCCGCGGCGGTTCGACCGCGGCACCCTGACATAACAACTCGCGCGCACCTCCCCAGGTGGCCGAGGATTGCACCGTAGGGTTGTGGGCATGCCGGGTGATGGCGCACCAGCGCGCCACCCGGGCAGACAGCCCGAACCCCCCCGCGGGACGAAGGCTTCAAACGGAAGCCGCCCGCATCCGAGAGAGCGTCCAGACGCGGACCGCCCGTCCCGGCCCGGCAGCCGTGAGGCGCCGGTCCTCGGTAGTGGCCCCCGGAACCCCCGCAGCCGAGCGGGGCACCCCGGAGGCTTCGATCGAAGACCGGCCCGGCTGCCGCCCTCCCTGGCAAGAGGGCCCCGGAGCCAACGCGAGGCACTGCGCGGGGACGCTTTCCCGGAGACGTACGAAAGAGGAGATCTTCCAGGTGGAAGAGAACGTGTTCTACGCCGAGGCCGTGATCGACAACGGTTCCTTCGGCACCCGTACCATCCGCTTCGAGACCGGCCGTCTGGCCCGTCAGGCCGCCGGCTCCGCCGTGGCCTACCTGGACGACGACACCATGGTGCTGTCGGCCACCAGCGCGTCCAAGCAGCCGAAGGAGCACTTCGACTTCTTCCCGCTGACGGTGGACGTCGAGGAGCGGATGTACGCCGCCGGCCGCATCCCCGGCTCGTTCTTCCGTCGTGAGGGCCGGCCCTCCGAGGACGCGATCCTCACCTGCCGCCTGATCGACCGCCCGCTGCGCCCGTCCTTCGTCAAGGGCCTGCGCAACGAGGTCCAGGTCGTCTGCACCGTGATGGCGCTCAACCCCGACCACCTGTACGACGTGGTCGCGATCAACGCCGCCTCCGCCTCCACCCAGCTGGCGGGCCTGCCGTTCTCCGGCCCGATCGGTGGCGTCCGCGTCGCGCTGATCAACGGCCAGTGGGTCGCCTTCCCGACCCACAGCGAGCTGGAGTCGGCCGTCTTCGACATGGTCGTCGCCGGTCGCGTCCTGCCGGACGGCGATGTCGCGATCATGATGGTCGAGGCCGAGGCCACCGACAAGACCATCAAGCTGGTCGAGGGCGGCGCCGACGCGCCGACCGAGGAGGTCGTGGCCGCCGGTCTCGACGCCGCCAAGCCCTTCATCAAGGTGCTGTGCGCCGCGCAGGCGCAGCTGGCCGCCCAGGCCGCCAAGCCGACCGCCGAGTTCCCGGTCTTCCTGGACTACCAGGACGACGTCCTCGCCGCGCTGACCAGCGCCGTCAAGGACGAGCTGGCCCAGGCCCTCACCATCCCGGGCAAGCAGGAGCGCAACACCGAGCTGGACCGCGTCAAGGCCCTCGCGGCCGAGAAGCTGCTCCCCGAGTTCGAGGGTCGCGAGAAGGAGATCAGCGCCGCCTACAACGCGCTGACCAAGAAGATCGTCCGCGAGCGCGTCATCAAGGACAAGGTCCGCATGGACGGCCGCGGTGTCACCGACATCCGCACCCTGGCCGCCGAGGTCGAGGCCATCCCGCGCGTCCACGGCTCGGCGCTGTTCGAGCGCGGCGAGACCCAGATCCTGGGTGTCACCACGCTGAACATGCTCCGCATGGAGCAGCAGCTCGACACGCTCTCCCCGGAGACGCGTCGCCGCTACATGCACAACTACAACTTCCCGCCGTACTCGGTCGGCGAGACCGGTCGCGTGGGCGCCCCCAAGCGCCGCGAGATCGGCCACGGCGCCCTGGCCGAGCGCGCCATCCTCCCGGTCCTCCCGACCCGCGAGGAGTTCCCGTACGCCATCCGCCAGGTCTCCGAGGCGCTCGGCTCCAACGGCTCCACCTCGATGGGCTCGGTCTGCGCCTCGACCATGTCGCTGCTGAACGCCGGTGTGCCGCTCAAGGCCGCCGTCGCCGGCATCGCCATGGGCCTGATCTCGCAGGAGATCGACGGTGAGACCCACTACGTCGCGCTGACCGACATCCTGGGCGCCGAGGACGCGTACGGCGACATGGACTTCAAGGTCGCCGGTACCCGCAACTTCATCACCGCGCTGCAGCTCGACACCAAGCTGAACGGCATCCCGGCCTCCGTGCTGGCCGCCGCGCTGAAGCAGGCCCGCGACGCGCGCCTGCACATCCTCGACGTGATGAACGAGGCCATCGACTCGCCCGACGAGATGTCCCCGAACGCGCCGCGCATCATCACCATCAAGATCCCGGTGGACAAGATCGGCGAGGTCATCGGCCCCAAGGGCAAGATGATCAACCAGATCCAGGAGGACACCGGCGCCGAGATCACGATCGAGGACGACGGCACCATCTACATCGGTGCCTCCGACGGGCCGGCCGCCGAGGCCGCCCGCACCACGATCAACCAGATCGCCAACCCGACCATGCCGGAGGTCGGCGAGCGCTACCTGGGCACCGTGGTCAAGACCACGACGTTCGGCGCGTTCGTCTCGCTCATGCCGGGCAAGGACGGCCTGCTGCACATCTCGCAGATCCGCAAGCTGGCCGGCGGCAAGCGCGTGGAGAACGTCGAGGACGTCCTCGGCGTCGGCGCCAAGGTGCAGGTCGAGATCGCCGAGATCGACCCGCGCGGCAAGCTCTCCCTCATCCCGGTCGTCGAGGGCGAGGACGGCGACGAGGCCGCTTCCGAGTGAAGCGCCGCTAGCTGACCCTTGCGGCCCGTACGCCTCCCCGGCGTGCGGGCCGCACCCTGTTGTCCACGCGTTCGTCCGTACGTGCCATTCCACGTGCGATTCCTCTGGAGGTACCCACCGTGGCCCAGGCCCCGGCGGTAAAGCAGCGTCCCGGCAGCACCCGGACCCTGCTCAAGGGCGTCGACGGCGCCGGCACGGTGCGCCGCTCCGTCCTGCCCGGCGGCCTGCGGGTCGTCACCGAGACCCTGCCGACGGTGCGCTCCGCGACCTTCGGCATCTGGGTCGGCGTCGGCTCGCGGGACGAGACCCCGCAGCTCAACGGCGCCACCCACTACCTGGAGCACCTGCTCTTCAAGGGCACCGAGCGGCGCAGCGCGCTGGACATCTCGGCGGCCCTGGACGCGGTCGGTGGCGAGATGAACGCCTTCACCGCGAAGGAGAACACCTGCTACTACGCCCGGGTCCTGGACACCGACCTGCCGCTGGCCATCGACGTGGTCTGCGACATGCTGACCGGCTCGCTGATCCGCCCCGAGGACGTCGACGCCGAGCGCGGCGTCATCCTCGAGGAGATGGCGATGGCCGAGGACGACCCGGGTGACGTCGTCCACGACCTGTTCGCCAAGGTGATCTTCGGCAGCGGCCCGCTCGGCCGCCCGATCCTCGGCACCCAGGAGACCATCAAGGCGCTCACCCGGGACCAGATCGCGGGCTTCTACCACCGCCGCTACCGCCCGGAGAACCTGGTCGTCGCCGCGGCCGGCAACCTGGACCACCGCAAGGTCGTCAAGCAGGTGCAGGAGGCCTTCGCCCCGGTGCTGGCCCGCTCCACCGCGGCGCCCGCCGAGGCCCGCCGCGGCGTCAAGGCGCTGCGCACGGCCGGCAGGGTCGAGGTGCTCAACCGCTCCACCGAGCAGGCCCACCTGGTGCTGGGCGTGCCCGGGGTACCCCGGCACGACGAGCGCCGCTGGGCGATGGGCGTGCTCAACGCGGCCCTGGGCGGCGGGATGAGCTCCCGGCTGTTCCAGGAGGTCCGGGAGAAGCGCGGCCTGGCCTACTCGGTCTACTCGTACTCCTCCTCCTACGCGGACACCGGCCTGTTCGGCATCTACGCCGGCTGCCAGCCCAAGCGGGTCGAGGAGGTGCTGCGGATCTGCCGCGAGGAGCTGGCCAAGGTGGTCGCCGAGGGCATCACCGAGGAGGAGCTGCAGCGGGCGATCGGCCAGATCTCCGGCTCCACCGTGCTCGGCATGGAGGACACCGGCTCGCTGATGAACCGGATCGGCAAGGCCGAACTCAGCTACGGGCACCACCTGTCGGTGGACGAGATGCTGGAGCGGATCGCCGCGGTGACCCTGGAGGACGTCCACGCGGTGGCCCGTGATGTGCTGGGCGCGTACCGGCCGTCGCTGGCACTGATCGGCCCGGTCAACGACAAGCGGGCCGCCAAGCTCGCCGATCTGCTGGCCTGAGGATTGTCTTCCCGGAGAGGAACGTCGCTATGACGCTGCGTGTCGCCGTGATCGGTGCCAACGGACGGATCGGCTCGGAGGCGGTCAAGGCCGTCGAGGCCGCGCCGGACCTGGAGCTGGTGGCCACCCTCGGCCGCGGCTCGAAGCTGGAGGAGCTCACCGAGGCGGGCGCCCAGGTCGCCGTCGAACTGACCCACCCGGACTCGGTGATGGGCAACCTGGACTACTGCCTGCACCACGGCATCCACGTCGTCACCGGCACCACCGGCTGGACGGACGAGCGGCTGGCCACCGTCGAGGGCTGGCTGTCCGGGGCCCCCGACCTCGGCCTGCTGATCGCGCCCAACTTCTCCATCGGCGCGATCCTCGGCATGAAGTTCTCCCAGATCGCCGCCCGGTACTTCGAGTCGGTCGAGGTGGTCGAACTGCACCACGACCGCAAGGCCGACGCGCCCAGCGGCACCGCCACCCGCACCGCCCAGCTGATCGCCGCGGCCCGCGCCGAGGCCGGCCGCCCGAAGCAGCAGGACCCGACCACCCACAGCCTGCCCGGCGCGCGCGGCGCCGACGTGGACGGGGTGCCGGTGCACGCCGTACGGCTGCGCGGCCTGCTGGCCCACCAGCAGGTGATGTTCGGCGACACCGGCGAGACGCTCACCATCCGGCACGACTCGCTGCACCACAGCAGCTTCATGCCGGGCATCCTGCTGGGCGTGCGCAAGGTCGTCGAGACCCCGGGGCTGACCTTCGGCCTCGAACACTTCCTGGACCTGTGACCGTGGTGACCTCCAGGAGCGTGACATGACCTCCCGTACCGGTTTCTTCGTCCTGTCCGGCGTGCTGCTGCTGGTCGCCCTCCTCTGCGTGGGGGAGGGCGTCCAGCTGGTCGCCACCGGAAAGCCGCTCGGCATCGGCATCGGCCTCTGCGCCTTCGTGATCCCGGTGATCGGCCTCTGGTTCCTGCGCCAGACCGTCCGCTTCGGCCGGGCCAGCGAGCAGCTCGCCCGCGAACTGGAGGCCGAGGGCGGCCTGCCGGTGGACGAGCTGAAGCGCACCGGCGGCGGGCGGATCGACCGGGCCTCGGCCGACGCGGTGTTCACCCGCCGCCAGGCCGAGGCGGAGGCCGAGCCGGGCGACTGGCGGGTGTGGTTCCGCCTCGCCGTGGCCTACGCCGACGCCGGCGACACCCCGCGCGCCCGCAAGACCATGCAGCACGCCATCAGGCTGCACAGCACCGAACCCGCAAGGAGTAACGCGTGAGCGACGAACCGACGGCCCCCAGCTTCCGCAGCGATGTGACGGTGGAGCTGGTCCGCAGCGCCGCCGCGGACTCGGACGTCATCTGGGCGGCCCGGGTGTCGACCGCGGGGGAGCAGTCCCTGGACGCGCTCCAGCAGGACCCGGAGAAGTCCAAGGGCCTGATCAACTTCCTGATGCGCGACCGGCACGGCACGCCCTTCGAGCACAACTCGATGACCTTCTTCATCAGCGCGCCGATCTTCGTGTTCCGCGAGTTCCACCGGCACCGCAGCGGCTGGTCCTACAACGAGGAGTCCGGCCGCTACCGCGAGCTGGAGCCGGTCTTCTACGTCCCGGCCGAGGACCGCAAGCTGGTCCAGCAGGGCCGCCCGGGCAAGTACGAGTTCCACCAGGGCACCCCGGAGCAGCACAAGACCACCACCGGGGCGATGGAGGCCGCGTACCTCGAGTCCTACGCCCGCTACCAGGAGATGCTGGCGGCCGGCGTGGCCCGCGAGGTGGCCCGCGCGGTGCTGCCGGTCGGCCTGTTCTCCTCGATGTACGCGACCTGCAACGCGCGTTCGCTGATGCACTTCCTCTCGCTGCGCACCCGGCGGGAGAACTCGGCGGTGCCGTCGTTCCCGCAGCGCGAGATCGAGATGGTCGCGGAGCAGATGGAGGAGCAGTGGGCGCAGCTCATGCCGCTCACCCATGCGGCCTTCGAGAAGCACGGCCGGGTCGCCCCCTGACCTGGGACGACAGGCATATGGGCAGAGTGTCTGGCATGTCTGGATTGCGGCTTTTCTAGCCGCTCCCTACATTCGAGACCACGGATTCCGGTGCTGCCCGAACCCCCGAGCGGGCAGCACCGGAATCCCATCTCCCCGCCCTGACCTGCTCCACCTGTCCGAACCATGGACCGGCATGGGTACCGCCCCACCGCCTACGAGTAGCTTTGGACGCATGGCTCCGACCTCCACCCCCCAGACGCCGTTCGGCCGGGTACTGACCGCGATGGTCACCCCGTTCACCGCCGACGGCGCACTCGACATCGACGGCGCCCAGCGCCTCGCCACGTACCTCGTCGACTCCGGGAACGACGGCCTCGTCGTCAACGGCACCACCGGTGAGTCCCCGACCACCAGCGACGCCGAGAAGGCCCAGCTCGTCCGCGCCGTGGTGGAGGCGGTCGGGGACCGTGCCCACGTGGTGGCCGGGGTCGGCACCAACGACACCCACCACAGCGTCGAGCTGGCCCGCCAGGCGGACGCCGCCGGGGCGCACGGCCTGCTGGTCGTCACGCCGTACTACAACAAGCCCCCGCAGGAGGGCCTGTACCGGCACTTCACGCAGGTCGCCGACGCCACCGGGCTGCCGGTCATGGCGTACGACATCCCGGGCCGCAGCGGGGTCGCGCTGAGCCACGAGACCCTCGTCCGGCTCGGCGAGCACCCGCGGATCGTCGCCAACAAGGACGCCAAGGGCGACCTCGGCGCCGCGGCCTGGGCGATCGCCCGCTCCGACCTCGCCTGGTACTCCGGCGACGACATCCTCAACCTGCCGCTGCTGTCCGTCGGAGCCGTCGGCGTGGTCAGCGTCGTCGGGCACGTGGTGGCCGGTGAGCTGAAGTCGATGATCGAGGCCTACCTGGCCGGCGATGTGGCCAAGGCCACCGCCATCCACCAGGGCCTGCTGCCGGTGTTCACCGGTATGTTCCGCACCCAGGGCGTGATCCTCACCAAGGCCGCGCTGGACCTCCGGGGCCTGCCCGCCGGGCCGCTGCGACTGCCGCTGGTCGGAGCGACGGCCGAGGAGATCGACCGATTGAAGCAGGATCTCGCCGCCGGCGGGGTACACCTGTAGCAGACACAGACGTGCGTGCCCCGGCTCGCCGGACCCGACCGGGTCCGCCGCTGGACCGGACCGAAGGCGCGAGTGCACAGACCCAGTAGGAAAACGACACTGAGTACACACGCCATATGTCTCTGGGGGAGGACCCCAGGCATGTGGCGTGCGTCGTGAGGAGAGTCTTTTGAGCCACCCGCATCCCGAACTCGGCACCCCTCCGGCCCTGAAGGAGGGCGCCCTCCGCATCACTCCGCTCGGCGGCCTCGGTGAGATCGGCCGCAACATGACGGTCCTCGAGTACGGCGGCCGCATCCTGATCATCGACTGCGGCGTCCTCTTCCCCGAGGACGAGCAGCCCGGCGTCGACCTGATCCTCCCGGACTTCACCTACATCCGGGACCGCCTCGACAAGGTCGACGGCATCGTCCTCACCCACGGGCACGAGGACCACATCGGCGCCGTCCCCTTCCTCCTGCGGGAGAACCCGGACATCCCGCTGATCGGTTCGAAGCTGACCCTCGCCCTGATCGAGGCGAAGCTCGCCGAGCACCGCATCCGGCCGTACGTGCTGGAGGTGAAGGAGGGCGAGCGCGAGCGCATCGGCCCCTTCGACTGCGAGTTCATCGCGGTCAACCACTCCATCCCGGACGCCCTCGCCGTGGCCGTCCGCACCCCCGCCGGCATGGTCGTGGCCACCGGTGACTTCAAGATGGACCAGCTGCCGCTGGACGGCCGCCTCACCGACCTGCCGACCTTCGCCAAGCTGGCCGAGGAGGGCATGGACCTGCTGCTGGTGGACTCCACCAACGCCGAGGTCCCCGGCTTCATCCCGCACGAGCGGGACATCTCGGCCGCGCTGCGAAACGTCTTCGCGAACGCCGACAAGCGCATCATCGTCGCCTCCTTCGCCAGCCACGTGCACCGCATCCAGCAGGTGCTGGACGCCGCGCACGAGTACAAGCGCAAGGTCGCCTTCGTCGGCCGCTCGATGGTCCGCAACATGGGCATCGCCCGCGACCTGGGCTACCTGAAGGTCCCCGGCAACATGGTCGTCGACGTCAAGCAGCTCGACGACCTGCCGGACAAGGACGTCGTGCTGATCTGCACCGGCTCCCAGGGCGAGCCGATGGCGGCGCTGTCCCGGATGGCCAACCGCGACCACCAGATCCGCATCGTCGAGGGCGACACCGTCGTCCTGGCGTCCTCGCTCATCCCGGGCAACGAGAACGCCGTCTACCGCGTCATCAACGGCCTGACCCGCTGGGGCGCCAAGGTCGTGCACAAGGGCAACGCCAAGGTGCACGTCTCCGGCCACGCCTCGGCCGGCGAACTGCTGTACTTCTTCAACATCTGCAAGCCGCGCAACCTGATGCCGGTCCACGGCGAGTGGCGCCACCTGCGGGCTGCCGCCGAACTCGGCATCGCCACCGGCGTGCCGCGCAACCGCGTGGTCATCGCCGAGGACGGTGTCTGCGTCGACCTGGAGAAGGGCGTCGCCCGGATCGTCGGCAAGGTCCAGGCCGGTTACGTCTACGTGGACGGTGCCTCGGTCGGCGACATCACCGAGGCCTCGCTCAAGGACCGCAAGATCCTCGGCGAGGAGGGCTTCATCTCGGTCTTCGTCGCGGTCGACTCGGCCAACGGCAAGATCGTCGGCGGCCCGACCATCCAGGCGCGTGGCTCCGGCATCGACGACAACGCCTTCGGGCCGGTCGTCGCCAAGCTCCAGGAGGGCCTGGACCGCTCGGCGAG
Source organism: Streptomyces sp. CBMA123 (assembly GCF_014596465.1). Classification (GTDB taxonomy): domain Bacteria; phylum Actinomycetota; class Actinomycetes; order Streptomycetales; family Streptomycetaceae; genus Kitasatospora. Next base: position 25,818 of record NZ_MECK01000019.1, read on the forward strand.
CGACGGCGTGCTGGAGCCCCGTCAGGTGCAGCAGCTCGTCCGCCGGACCATCGGCAAGTGGGTCGCGGACAACTACCGCCGCCGGCCGATGATCCTGCCGGTCGTCGTCGAGGTCTGAGTTCGGCTCTGAGTTCTGTCTCTGAGTCCCGTCTCTGAGTCCTGTCTCTGAGCCTTGCCTCTGAGTCTCGTCCGGCCCTGCTGTGGCTGGTTTGACGTGGGGCAACCCGGTGCGTAGTGTTCTCCGGGTTGCCCCACGGGACGAGCCCCAAGGAAGTCCTCGAATGCGAATTCGAGAACAGCCGGGAAAACGGACCGAGAAACTCTGGTAGAGTTCGGGAGCGCCGAAAGGCGAAAGCCAAATCGGATGAATGAAACTCCGGAAAACGGAGCGGAAAACATCTGATAAGCTGGAAACACGAAAGAACGAAGCGCCCGGAGGGCCCGCTGGAAGGCGGCTCGAAGGAAGTGTCCGTTCCTTGAGAACTCAACAGCGTGCCAAAAGTCAACGCCAGATATGTTGACATCCCCGGCCTTGATCGTCTGATCGGGGTTGGAGATTCCTTTTGAAAAAACACTAGCGAGGA
>NZ_MECK01000020.1 GCF_014596465.1 Streptomyces sp. CBMA123
GCCGCGGTCGCCGCCCTCCAGCCGGCCGACGGCCCGGACGGCGAGCACTCCGCCCGCCGCCGCTCGGCGCTGTGGCGCCTGCTGGGCGTCTGACCCCGGCCCGCGCCCGCTCTCCCGCCTCCTCACGCACCGCCTCCACGCGCTGCCCTCACGCACCGCCTTATCGACACCTGAAGGACCCTCCATGTCCAAGATCCTGACCACGGAGTCCGGCGCCCCGGTCGCCGACAACCAGAACTCGGCCTCGGCCGGCGAGTACGGCCCGCTGCTGATCCAGGACCAGCAGCTGCTGGAGAAGCTGGCCCGGTTCAACCGCGAGCGCATCCCGGAGCGCGTCGTGCACGCCCGCGGCTCCGGCGCGTACGGCTACTTCGAGGTCACCGACGAGGTGTCGAAGTACACCCGGGCGGCGTTCCTGTCCGAGGTCGGCAAGCGCACCGAGGTCTTCCTTCGGTTCTCCACCGTGGCCGGCAACCTGGGTGCCAACGACGCGGTGCGCGACCCGCGCGGCTTCGCGCTGAAGTTCTACACCGAGGAGGGCAACTACGACCTTGTCGGCAACAACACCCCGGTGTTCTTCATCAAGGACCCGATCAAGTTCCCCGACTTCATCCACTCGCAGAAGCGCGACCCGTACACCGGCGTGCAGGAAGCGGACAACGTCTGGGACTTCTGGGCCCACTCGCCGGCCTCGACCCACCAGATCACCTGGCTGTTCGGCGACCGCGGCATCCCCGCCTCCTACCGCCACATGAACGGCTACGGCTCGCACACCTACCAGTGGGTCAACGCCGAGGGCGAGGCCTACTGGGTGAAGTACCACTTCAAGACCAACCAGGGCATCCGCAGCCTGGACGGCGGCCAGGCCGCCGAGGTGGTCGGCGCCGACGCCGACTCCCACCAGCGCGACCTCCACCAGGCCATCGAGCGCGGGGTGTTCCCGTCCTGGACCCTCTACGTCCAGCTGATGCCGGTCGCCGAGGCCGCGGACTACCGCTTCAACCCCTTCGACCTCACCAAGGTGTGGCCGCACGCCGACTACCCGCTGGTCAAGGTCGGCCGCCTGGTGCTCAACCGGAACCCGGAGAACGTCTTCGCCGAGGTCGAGCAGTCCGCGTTCTCGCCGAACAACTTCGTGCCCGGCATCGGTCCCTCCCCGGACAAGATGCTCCAGGGCCGGCTGTTCGCCTACGCCGACGCCCAGCGCTACCGCCTCGGCGTCAACCACACCCTGCTGCCGGTGAACGCCCCGCGCGCCACCGAGGCCGGCAACTACGGCCGGGACGGGCTGATGGCCGTCAACAGCGCCGGCCGCGGCAAGAACTACGAGCCCAACTCGTACGACGGCCCGGTCCAGAGCGACAACGCGCTCGCCGCGCCGGTCAGGCTCGACGGCTACACCGGCACCTACACCACGCCGGCCCACACCAAGGACGACGACTTCTTCCAGGCCGGCGAGCTCTACCGGCTGATGTCGGAGGGCGAGCGCGCCCGTCTGATCCACAACATCGCGGGCTTCCTGTCGCAGGTCACCCGGGACGACGTGGTCGAGAAGAACCTCGCCCACTTCCACGCCGCCGACGAGGAGTACGGCGCCCGGCTGGAGGCCGCCGTCACCAAGCTCCGTGCGGGCGACGAGGGCTGACGCCCCGCGGACCTCCGCCCGCACCCCCTCGTACTCTCCGCACCCTCAGGGCCGCCGGGGCCCGCACCCCGGCGGTTCCACGACGGGCTCCTCCCCCTGGGCAGTGGGGGAGGAGCCCGTCCGCCGTTGCGGGGAGGCGCGTGCAGGAGAGGCGCGTTGCGGGGCCGACTCCGCGCCGACCCCGCCAGCCGACCTGCCGTTGCTCCACGGAATGTTCACGGATATTCACGGACAGCAGCCGACCGAGCCCCGGGGTGGATAGGCTGGACACCGCCCGCGGTCGCTCCGTGGGGGGACATCGGAAGGGGACGACATGTCGACACCAGCCCCGGGTCGTCACGCCGCGCTGGACCAGGGCCCGACGGGCCCGTTCACCTCCCTGCAGCACGCCCTCAGACTGCTGGAGGCCGTCGACCGGCACCCCGACGGCGCCACCCTGGTCGGCCTCGCGCGGGAGACCTCGCTGGGCCTGCCGACCGTCCGTCGGCTCGCGGAGATCCTCGAGATCGAGGGCTACCTCCAGTGCCAGGACGGCGGTTGGGTGCTCGGCGGCACCTTCGCCCTGCTCGGGCAGTACAACCGGGAACAGCTCGTCAAGGCCCGGCTGAACCGCAAACTCGCCGAACTCCGGGACGAGTTGGGCGCGGCGGTGTACTTCACCCGTTACCACGACGGGGAGTTGTCGGTCGAGGCGGTCTCGGCCGCCGACTACGCGCCCGCCGTGCAGGAGTGGGTGGACTTCCGCGCCACCGCGCACGCCAGCGCGATCGGCAAGTGCCTGCTCAGCCAGCTGGACGCGGACGGCCGGCGCGACCACCTCTCCCGGCACCCGGTCGCCCGGCTCACCTCCCGTACGGTCACCGACGCCGATCAGCTGATGCACCGGCTGGAGCGCCAGCCGGCCACGGTGCCGGTGCTGGACATCCAGGAGTACGCGCTCGGCACGGTCTGCGCGGCCGTCCCGATCACGGCGGGCAGCACGGTCGGCTGCCTGGCCACCTCGATGCCGGTGGACAACATCCACAAGCTGAAGGCCGCCGCCGAACTGCTGGCGGCCCGGGCGGCGCCGCTGATGCTGGCGATGGCGGTCTGAGCACCGCCCGCCCCTCGGGCCCCGTCGGACGTACTGTCCGGCGGGGCCCGCGCGTTTTCCGCGGGAGTGTTTCCGGGGGTGTTCCGCGGTGCACATCACTTATTAGACTCGATGTCGATAAGGGGCGCCGAACCCCTTGTCGGTACCGCTACCGGCGAGTACGTTTCGCAGAGTCGAGCCGCCGCCCCCAGGTCAGGAGGGCCTGCCATGCCCCGCTCCACCCCCGTCCCCGCCGTCGCCGCGCCCGCCGCGCGGGTGCACGAGAGCCTCGTCCTGGAGCCCCGGGACGTCCGCTTCGACTGGGCCCGGCTGCCGCTGCACTGGATCCCGGACGAGCCGATGGCCACCCACGTGATCAACGTGCTGCACCTGCTGCTGCCCGAGGGTGAGCGCTGGTTCGTCAAGGTGTTCAAGGAGGCACTGCCGCTCATCCGGGACGAGCAGCTGCGCGAGGAGGTGCTCGGCTTCATCGGGCAGGAGGCCATCCATGCCGAGGCCCACCAGGAGGTGCTCGACCACCTGCTCGGCCAGGGGCTCGACCCGCGCCCGTACGTCCGGCAGATCTCCTGGCTCTTCCAGCGCATCCTCGGCGACAAACCGGGCCTGACGCCGGCCCGGCAGCGGGAGAACGTCATCGAACGGGTCGCCTTCGTCGCGGCGATCGAACACTTCACCGCCTTCCTCGGCAACTGGGCGCTCAACTCCCCGGGCCTGGACCGGGCCGAGGCCGACCCGACGATGCTGGACCTGCTGCGCTGGCACGGCGCCGAGGAGGTCGAGCACCGCAGCGTCGCCTTCGACCTGATGGTCCACCTGGACCCGGGCTACCTGCGCCGGGTCCGCGGGATGGCGGTGTCCGGGCCGCTGCTGGTGCACCTCTGGGTGCGCGGCGCCCGCTTCCTGCTCGCCGCCGACCCGACCCTGGAGGGGCGGCTCAAGCCCACCTGGCGGGAGGCGGGCCGGATCGCCAAGCGCGGACTGCTGCCGGACCCGATCCGCTCCGTCCGCTCCGGGCTGCGCTACCTGCGACCGGGCTACCACCCGACCCAGGAGGGCTCCTCCAGCCAGGCGCTGGGCTACCTCGCCACCTCGCCGGCCGCCCGCGCCGCCGCCGGGCGCGGGTGACGGTCGCGAGCTGACGGCGGACGGCCGGCGGCTGACAGCGGACAGCTGACAGCTGACAGAGTTCAGCGAACAGATAACAGATAACAGACGACGTCATCTGTTCGCTGAACTCTGAACCTTGAACTCCCGTCACCCGTCACCCCCGTTCCGTCCGTCCCGTCCCGTCCCGTCAGTCATCAGCCGCCGACCACCGCCCGCCACCCGCCGCCCCCTTCCACCGCCAAGGACCCGCCCGGATGGACCTGCTCACCCCGCCCCCCGACCTCTACGGCCGCCCCCGCGTCGACGCCTTCATCCGCCGGCTCACCGCCTTCGGCGACCGCTACTCCCCGGCCCTCGGCAGCCCCCTGCTGCGCCGCAACCCCCGCCGCGCGCTCAGCCGCCCCACCCCGCCGTTGCAGCTGGTCGTCACCGACCGCCGCCAACTCGCCGCCGTCGTGATCGAGTTGAGCCTCGCCGACCCCTCCGGCAGCCCGCTGCCGCCCTGGCAGCCCGGCGCCCACCTGCGGCTCGCCCTGCCCTCCGGCCGCGAACGCCACTACTCGCTCAGTGGTGATCCTGCCGACCGTCACCGCTACCGGATCGCCGTCCGGCGACTGCCCGAGGGCGGCGGCGGATCGGTCGAGGTCCACGACACCCTGCACCCGGGCGCCCGCCTCACCGCCCGCCGCCCGCGCAACGGCTTCGCCTTCTGCGCCGAGCCCGCCGTCCTCCTCCTCGCCGGCGGCATCGGCATCACCCCGCTGCTCCCGATGGCCCGCGAGGCGCAGCGGCACGGCCTCGACTGGCGCCTGGTGCACGTCGGTCGCAGCGCCGACACCCTCCCGTACACGGACGAGCTGCGCGCCCTCGACCCGCACCGGGTCGTGCTGCGCACCGACGACGAGCACGGCGGCGTCCCCACCGGCGCCGAACTGCTCGCCCACGCCCCGCGCGGCGCCGCCGTCTACTGCTGCGGCCCGGCCCCGATGCTCGCCGCCGTGCAGCGGGCACTGGACGGATCCCCGGCCTGCGCACTGCACTTCGAGCGCTTCGGCGCCGCCCCGATCACCGGCGGCGCACCCTTCGCCGTCCGACTCGGCACCGGCGGCCCGACCCTGGACGTCCCCGCCGACCGCTCCGCCCTGGACGTGCTGCGCGAGGCCCGCCCGGACCTCCCGTACTCCTGCCACCAGGGCTTCTGCGGCACCTGCGAGGTCCGCCTCCTGGCCGGCACCCCCGAGCACCGGGACCGCCGCCTCACTCCCGAGCAGCGCGCCGCCGGCGCCCTGCTGCCCTGCGTCTCCCGCGCCGCCGAGGGGGAGACCCTCGTGCTCGACGTCTAGGGCCCGTCCTGCAGGTCGTTGCCGGCTCCTTGCCGGGGCCGCGGCGCGGGGGCACGCGCCTCGCCGGGTTGTCGTCGGTCGCCGATGGCCCCCGGCCTGGCGGCCGGGAGGTGCCCCCACCGCTTGGACTCCGCCCCCGGCCTCGGGCCGGGAGGTGCCCGCACCTCCGCCGTGCGATGCACGCACCCCCACGCCGCGGCCTCTCCGACAGAACCCACAAGACACGCCCTGGAAGGAGCCCCTCCGATGGGGAATGCGACCCCGACGTTCGCCTACACCGAGCGCGACCTCGCCCGCTTCCGCGAGACCCAGCAACTCGCCTACCACTGCGCCGAACAGGTCGCCGCCTGGATCGAACCGGGCGTCACCGAGCGGCAGGCCACCGCCGAGCTGCGCCGCCGTCTGGTGGCCGCCGGGGTGCAGGACTTCTTCCACGTCCCCTTCGCCTGGTTCGGCGACCGCACCGCATTCCGGCACTTCCACACCCCGCTGCAGTTCTTCGCCGGCAGCCGTCGGCTGGAGGAGGGCATGCCCTACGTGCTCGACTGCGCGCCGATCGTGGACGGCTACACCGCCGACATCGGCTACGGCGGCAAGATCGGCGAGAACCGGGTCTGGGACCGCCTGGCCGCCGACCTGAAGGTCTACCGTGAGCTGATCCTCGCCGAGGTGCGCGCCCGCAAGCCACTGAACGAGGTGTACGCGGCGGTGGACGCGCAGATCGCCGCGCACGGCTACGACAACCGGCACCAGGTCTACCCGGGCCGGGTGATCGGCCACCAGGTCACCCGCACCACCGTGCGCGGTCCGGCCGGGGTGAACGTCCTCGGCTTCGGTGTGCGCACCCTGCAGACCCTCGGCCGCGAGCTCATCTCCGAGCGCCTGCACGGGCGTTCGCCGCTGTGGGCGGACGGGCGGTCGTCCCGGCACGCGCCCACCCCGGGGCTGTGGGCGGTCGAACCACACATCGGATTCCGCGGTGTCGGCATCAAGTTCGAGGAACTGCTGGTGGTCACCGAGGACGACGCCTACTGGCTCGACGACGACCTCCCGCACGTCCGCCGCTGGACCACCGCCGACGATTCGGCCACCATCGAGCGGACCGACGCCGACCCGGCCGACGCCGACCCGGCCGACGCCGACCCGACCGACGGCGACCCGACCGACGCCGATCCGACCGCTCTGGAGGCCACCCGATGACGACCCCTCGCCCGTCCACGGCCGTCCGCCGCCGGACCGTCCACTCCGGCGGCCTGCCGCTCGCCGTCTTCGAGCAGGGCGACCCGCAGGCCCCCACCGTCCTCCTGGTGCACGGCTACCCGGACACCCACACCGTCTGGGACGACATCGCCGCCGACCTCGCCCGCGACCACCACGTGGTCCGCTACGACGTGCGCGGCGCCGGCGAGTCCGCCGCCCCGGCCCGCCGCGAGGACTACCGCCTGGAGCGCCTCGCCGACGACCTGTTCGCGGTGGCCGACGCCGTCAGCCCGGACCGCCCGGTGCACCTGCTGGCCCACGACTGGGGCTCGATCCAGTCGTGGGAGGCCGTCACCGTCCCCGGCGCCGAGCAGCGGATCGCCTCCTACACCACGCTGTCCGGCCCCAGCCTGGACCACATGGGCCACTGGCTGCGCCACCGGATGCGCCGTCCCACCCCGCGCCACCTCAAGCAGCTGCTCCACCAGGGCGCCCACTCCTGGTACATCACCGCCTTCCACCTGCCCTTCCTTGCCCCGGCGGTGTGGCGCCTGGGCCTGGCCCGGGCCTGGCCGCGGGTGCTGCGCGACCTGGAGCACGTCACCCCGCGGGCCGGCCACCCCCAGCCCACCCTGCGCCGGGACGCGGTCCGCGGCATCGAGCTGTACCGCGCCAACTTCCGCCCCACCCTGGGCAGTCCGCGCGAGCGGCCGACCGAGGTCCCGGTCCAGCTGATCACCCTGACCCGGGACCGCTACGTCGGCACCTACCTCTCCGAGGGCCTGGAGCGCTGGGTGCCCCGGTTGACCCGCCGCACGCTGCACGCCGGCCACTGGTCGGCGCTGCTGGAGAAGGGAGCCACCGTGGCCGCCATGGTCCGCGAGTTCACCGCCCGCGTCGATGCGGGCCGGCAGGCCCAACCCGCCGAAGGCGACGGCCGGTTGGTGGTCGTCACCGGCGGCGGCAGCGGCATCGGCCGGGCCACCGCGCTGGCCTTCGCCGAGGACGGCGCCCGGGTGGTGGTCTGCGACCTCGACCTCGCGGCCGCCGAGCGCACCGCCGAACTCGCCTCGCTGATCGGCCCGCGGGCGCACGCCTACCAGGTGGACGTCTCCGACGGCGCCGGGATGGACGCCTTCGCGCAGAGCGTCGCCGCCGAACACGGCGTGCCCGACGTGATGGTCAACAACGCCGGCATCGGCCACTCCGGGACGTTCCTGCAGACCACTGAGAAGGAGTGGCAGCGGGTCCTGGACGTCAACCTCTGGGGCGTGATCCACGGTTGCCGCGCCTTCGGCACCCTGATGGCCGACCGCGGCCAGGGCGGCCACATCGTCAACGTCTCCTCGGCCGCCGCCTACCTGCCCGCCAAGGCGCTCACGGCCTACGCGACCAGCAAGGCCGCCGTCTTCATGCTCTCCGACTGCCTGCGCGCCGAGTTCGTCGGCCACGGCATCGGCGTCTCCACGATCTGCCCGGGCATCGTCAACACCAACATCACCCGCACCTCCACCTTCTCCGCGACCACCGCCGACGAGCAGTCCGCCAAGCAGGCCCGCGCCGCCCGGCTCTACGCCCGCCGCGGCTTCCCGCCGGAGAAGGTCGCCACCGCCATCGTCACGGCCGTCCGCACCGGCAGGCCCGTCGTCCCGGTCACCCCCGAGGCCAAGGCCGCCCGCTTCCTCTCCCGTCTCAGCCCCGGCCTGCTACGCCTCGCCGCCCGCCTCAACGTCACTTGATCGGGTGGATGTCACCTGATCGGCTCCAACGGGCCTGCGATATCAACTACCATCGATTTTGATATCGCAGGCCTGTGCATCTTTCGGGAGGTCGCCATGACCCGCACCGTGATAGACGTCAACGACGAACTGTTGGCCGAAGCTGCCGAGATCTTCGGCACCTCGACCAAGGTTGCCACCGTCAATGCCGCCCTTGAGGACGCGGTGAAGCGTCGTAAGGGCAAGGAGCTTCTTGCGTGGCTTGCGGATGGCGGGCTACCTGACCTGACCGGGCCGGTGGAAAAGGGTGACTGAGCGCTTCCTCATCGACAAGTCCGCTTTCGCTCGGTACCCCAAGCCCGTGATCGCGGATGTCATCGACAGATTGTTCAGTCAAGGGCGCCTCGCTATCTGCGGTGCGGTCGAGCTGGAGATCATGTACAGCGCCCGGTCCAAGGCGGACGCCGACCGAATCCGAGACGGCCTGCGCGGCTTCGGCTGGTTGTCCACCCCCGACGAAGTCTGGGACCGCGCCGTCGAAGTGCAAGCCCTCCTGACAGTCGCCGGCAACTGGCGCGCGCTGTCCGTGGCGGACCTCGTGATCGCCGCCACCGCCGAACGCCATGGCGCCACGGTCCTTCATTACAACGGCGACTACGACATGATCGCCGCCGTCACCGGACAGCCGACCGAGTGGGTCGTCCCGCAGGGGACGGCCGACTGATCGCTCCGGCGGGTCTGTGAGAGCATCACGGCCCATGGAGATGACAACCGCGCTGTGGTCCTTCGCCCTTGTCGTCGGGCTGCTCACGCTCACGCCCGGGCTCGACACCGCGTTGATCCTGCGGACCTCCGCGATGGGGCGGCGGCGGCAGGCCTGGGGGGTGGTGCTGGGGATCCAGACCGGCACGCTGATCTGGGGGACGCTGACCTCGGCGGGGGTGACGGCGCTGCTGACCGCCTCGCAGGTGGCGTACGAGGTCCTGCGCTGGGCCGGCGCCGCCTACCTGGTGTGGATGGGCGTCGGGATGCTGCGCAACCGAGGAGGAGCGGCGGCGGCCGAGGGGGAGCCGGCCGAGGGCGGCTTCGGGCACGGCTGGCGGCGCGGCACCCTCACCAACCTGCTGAACCCCAAGGTCGGGGTGTTCTACGTGGCCATGCTGCCGCAGTTCATCCCGGCCGGGGCCCCGCACTTCGCCGCCGGGGTGGCGCTCACCTGTGTGCACGTGGTGGAGGGGGTGCTGTGGTCGACCGTCCTGGTGGGGTTCGCCCGGGTGCTGCGCGAGTGGCTGCGCCGGCCGGCCGCCCGGCGCCTGATGGACCGGGTGACCGGTGCGGTGGTGGTGGGCTTCGGCCTGAAGCTGGCGCTGGCCGACTGAGGCGTGAACGCGGACCGGGCGGCTACTGGCCGATCCGCTTGAGGCCCTCCAGGAGCTCGTCGGCGTTCATGCAGGGGTACAGGTCGACGTCGGCGTCCAGCTGCAGCCAGAAGGGTTCCACGATGGACGGGATCGAGGCCTCGTCCGCGATGTCGACGACGAGCACCATCGCGCGCCGCCCGTGGCGGCTGAGGAAGTAGGCTGCCTCCGGCTTGAGTTGGGCCAGCGTCTGCTGGATCCCCGGGCCGATGGTGCCGTCGGTGATCAGTTTGTTCGAGGCCGCGGTGTCGAGTTCGACCTCCAGCAGGGCACGCATGATCCCTGCTCCTTCCCCGGGCTCGGGGCGAGTCCGCACCTCCAGCCTCCCGCCGCCCCGGTGGCCACGCAACGTGACACCGGGCGGGCTCCGCCCCGGCTGATCCGCCCCGGGACCGGGCGGGGTGGGTCAGCCGGCGTGGGTCAGGCGGCGTGGGTCCGCGGTGCCGCCTCCGGTGCCTGCGGGGGCGTCGCGGTGTCGTGGTGGATCGGCCCGTCCCCGGCGCTCAGCGGCAGGCAACTACCGCCGCGCCGGTGGGCGATGATCTCGGCGGCGACGGAGACGGCCGTCTCCTCGGGGGTGCGGGAGCCGAGGTCGAGGCCGATGGGGGAGCGCAGCCGGGCGAGTTCGGTGTCGGTGAGCCCGGCCTCGCGCAGTTTGGCCTGCCGGTCGCGGTGGGTGCGCCGGGAGCCCATCGCGCCGACGTAGCCGACCGGCAGCCGCAGGGCGCGTTCGAGCAGTGGGACGTCGAACTTGGCGTCGTGGGTGAGCACGCACAGCACGGTGCGGCCGTCGATCCGGCCGAGCTGGGAGTCCAGGTAGCGGTGCGGCCAGTCGACCACGACCTCGTCGGCATCGGGGAAGCGCCGGGTGGTGGCGAAGACGGGCCGGGCGTCGCAGACGGTGACGTGGTAGCCGAGGAACTTGCCGATCCGCACCACGGCGGCGGCGAAGTCGATCGCGCCGAAGACCAGCATCCGGGGCGCGGGCACGTAGGACTCGACGAAGCAGGTGACGGTGCCCTGTTCCTGTTCGTCGCAGGGCCGTCCGTCCAGGCCGAGTACGATCCGCCCGGTGCGGCCGGCGTCGAGCATGGCCCGGGCCTCCGCGCCGAGGGCGCGTTCGAGCGCGCCGACGGTGGACGGCCCGACCGAGAGCGCCCCGTGCTGCTCGGTGGCGGTGACGGCGAGGGTGGCCCCGAGCAGTCCGGCGGGGCCCTCGATCACCCGGGCGAGGGCGACGGGCGTCCCGTCGGCGATGCGGGCGAGGCCGGCGTCCATCCCGGGGTCGGCCCCGGGCACGACCGGCTGGACGAACACGTCGAGGATCCCGCCGCAGGTCAGCCCGACGGCGAAGGCGTCCTCGTCGCTGTAGCCGAAGCGTTCCAGCACCGGTTCGCCGGATTCCAGGGCGGCCCGGCAGAGCTCGTACACGGCGCCTTCGACGCACCCGCCGGAGACGCTGCCGACGGCCTCCCCGGCCGCGTCGACGGCCAGGGCCGCGCCGGGGTCGCGCGGGGCGCTGCCGGAGACGCCGACGACGGTGGCCACGGCGAAGGAGCGCCCGGACGCGTGCCAGGCCCGCAACTGCTCGGCGATGTCCTGCATGTCGGAGGCTCCTTACACGTTTCGACAGTAGCGGGAGACGCCGCCGTACGGGAAACGATCCCGTACGGCGGCGGTTGTGATCAAAGGCCCGGGGTCATGACGCCCGGTGCCCGCGAGTACTGGGTGCCCGTGAGTGCTCGGTGCCCGCGAGCGCCCAGTGCACCCCGACCGCTCAGTGCACGCCGAGCCAGGACTTGATCGGGCTGAGCGCGAAGTACACGACGAACACGGCGGTGAGGATCCACATCAGCACCCCGGGCTCGCGCCACTTGCCCTGGCCGGCCTTGATCACCGAGTAGGAGATGATGCCGGCGGCGACGCCCGCGGTGATGCTGTAGGTGAACGGCATCAGCACGCAGGTCAGGAAGGCCGGGATGGCGACCTCGCGGTCGGACCAGTCGATGTGCCGGGCCTGGCTCATCATCATCGAGCCGATCACCACCAGGGCGGCGGAGGCGACCTCGACCGGCACGATGCCGGCCAGTGGAGAGAAGAACAGCATCAGCGCGAAGAGCCCGCCGGTGACCGCGGAGGCGAGGCCGGTGCGGGCGCCGTCGCCGACGCCGGTCGCGGACTCGACGAACACGGTCTGCCCGGAGGCGCCCGCCAGGCCGCCGACCGCGCCGCCGGCGCCGTCGATGAACAGGGCCTTGGACAGGCCTGGCATCCGGCCCTGCTTGTCGGCGAGCCCGGCCTCGGTGCCGACGCCGATGATGGTGGCCATCGCGTCGAAGAAGCCGGCCAGCACCAGGGTGAACACCGCGACGGAGGCGCTGATCGCGCCCAGGCCCTTGCCGCCGAAGGCGCCGAACAGGTCGACGTGGCCGAAGAGGCTGAAGTCGGGGGCGGCGACGGGGCTGCCGGGCCAGACCGGGACGGAGTTCGCCCAGGCCTTGGCCGGTACGTGGGCCAGCTTGTTGACGACGATGGCGACCACGGTGCCGCCGGCGATGCCGATCAGGATCGCGCCGCGCACGCCGCGCGCCATCAGCACGAAGATCGTGAGCAGGGTGAGGCAGAAGATCAGGACCGGCCAGCCGGAGAGTTCGCCGAAGGGGCCGAGGGACAGCGGGGTGGGGCCGCCGGTGTGCATGAAGCCGGCCTTGTAGAGGCCGATGATCGTGACGAACAGGCCGATGCCGATGGTGATCGCGTGCTTGAGCGGCAGGGGGATGCCGTTCATGATCTTCTCGCGCAGTCCGGAGACCACTAGCAGCACGATCAGCAGGCCGTAGATCACGCACAGTCCCATGGCCTGCGGCCAGGTGGTGTGCGGTACGACGAGCGCGGAGACCGCGCCGGAGACCGAGAGCCCGGCGGCCAGGGCCAGCGGCACGTTGCCGACCACGCCCATCAGGATGGTGGTGACGGCTGCCGCGAGGGCGGTGGCGGTGGTCAGCGCGGCGTGGTCGAGCTTGACGCCGGTGACGTCCGCGCCGCTGAGGATCAGCGGGTTGAGCAGGATGATGTACGCCATCGCCATGAAGGTGGTGAGGCCACCGCGCAGTTCGTTGGCGAGGGTCGAGCCGCGGGCCGAGATCTTGAAGTACGCGTCGAGCGCGCCCTTCGGCCCTGGCGCCGGGGGCGAGGGGTGGGTCTCGTCCTCGGTGGGTCTGTCTGCTTCGGTGGTGCCGGGCTCCGTGGGGATCCTGGTCATGTCCACTCCCAAGTGTCAAAGGGGGTTGGGGTGGGCGAGCCGACCTGACTGCCAGTCAACGACGTTGGCGCAGGGGGACTGAATCGACTCACTGGGGGCGCTCGTTAGGGGGAGCGCCCGTGGTGCGGGTGGTGCAGGTGTGGGTGGTGCGCACCACTGCGCAACCCCGGCGTGGGCGCGGGCAGCGGGTGTCTCCGGGGCGGCGGGGAAGACTCGGCGCCGCCCCGGAGAGGTGTGGACTCCCGGGATCAGCCGGGCTGTTCGGTGGTCAGGTGCTCCGGCCGGACCGGGATCCGGTTGAGCGCCAGACCGGTGGCGTTGCGGATCGCGGCCACGATCGAGGGGGTCGCCGACACGGTCGGCGCCTCGCCGACGCCGCGCAGCCCGTACGGGGCGTGCGGGTCGGGCAGTTCGAGGACGTCCACCGGGATCGGCGGGGTGTCCAGGATGGTGGGGATCAGGTAGTCGGTGAAGGAGGCGTTGCGCACCTTGCCGTCCCGGACGATGATCTCCTCCATCACCGCGAGCCCGAGCGCCTGGGTGCAGCCGCCCTGGATCTGGCCGACCACGGAGAGCGGGTTGAGCGCCTTGCCGACGTCCTGGACGGCGGTGAGCTCGACCACCTTGACCAGGCCCAGCTCGACGTCCACGTCCACCACCGCGCGGTTGGCGCAGAAGGTGTACTGGACGTGGCCGAAGCCCTGGCCGGTCTCCTTGTCGAAGGCCTGGGTGGGCCGGTGGTGGTGCTCGCGGGTGAGGTCGATCGCCTCGTCACCGAGCAGGTCCACCATGGGGACGAGCACACCGGCGCTCTCCGAGACGACCTTGCCGCCGGCCAGCGTGATGTCCTTGTGGGTCCAGCCGTAGCGGCGCCTGCCCTTCTCGATCAGCTCCCGCGCGACGGCCTCGGCGGCCAGCTTCACCGCGCCGCCGGTCATGTACGTCTGGCGCGAGGCGGAGGTCGAACCGGCCGATCCCACCTCGGTGTTGGCGGGGTGGATGGTGACCTGCTCGACACCCAGCTCGGTGCGGGCGATCTGGGCGTGCACGGTGACGCCGCCCTGGCCGACCTCGGCCATCGCGGTGTGCACCATGGCGACGGGCTCGCCGCCGATCACCTCCAGCCGCACCCGGGCGGTGGAGTAGTCGTCGAAGCCCTCGGAGAAGCCGACGTTCTTGATGCCGACCGAGTAGCCGACCCCGCGCACGATGCCCTCGCCGTGCGAGGTGTTGGAGAGCGCGCCGGGCAGCGCGCGCACGTCCAGGTGCTCGGTGTCCAGCGGCGGGGGCAGCGGCATGTCCTTGGCCCGCTGGAGCAGTTCGGCCACCGGCGCGGGGGAGTCGATCTGCTGGCCGGTGGGCATGAAGTCGCCCTCCGACATCGCGTTCAGCTGCCGCAGCTCCACCGGGTCCATGCCGAGGGCGGCGGCCAGCTTGTCCATCTGGGTCTCGTAGCCGAACGCCGCCTGGACGGCGCCGAAGCCGCGCATCGCCCCGCAGGACGGGTTGTTGCTGTAGAGCGCGATGGCGTGCATCTTCACGTTCGGGATCACGTACGGGCCGTGCCCGAGCGAGGCCGCGTTGCCGACCACGGCGGGGGAGGCGGAGGCGTAGGCGCCGCCGTCCAGCACGATCCGGCAGTCGGCGAAGACCAGCTTGCCGTCCCGGGTGGCGCCGTGCTCGTAGTGCATCCGCGCCGGGTGGCGGTGGACGTGGCCGTAGAAGGACTCGTCCCGGGAGTACACGATCTTGACCGGCTTGCCGGTGCGCTGGGCCAGCAGACAGGCGTGGATCTGCATCGAGATGTCCTCGCGGCCGCCGAAGGCGCCGCCGACGCCGGCCAGGGTGAGCCGGACCTTCTCCTCGGGCAGGTCCAGCACCGGGGCCATCTGCTCGCGGTCCACGTGCAGCCACTGGGTGGCGATGTAGAGGTCGATGCCGCCGTCCTCGGCGGGCACGGCCAGGCCGGACTCGGGGCCGAGGAAGGCCTGGTCCTGCATGCCGACCTCGTAGTCGCCGCTGACGATGACGTCCGCCAGCGCCCGCACCTCGTCGTTCACGCCGAGGCCGGAGACCAGCTTCTGCTCGTGGCAGATGTTGCCGTACGCGTGGGACTTGTACTCGTGCGGCTCGTGCACGTAGCCGTGGGTCTCCGGGTCGAGGCACTGCTCCTCGGTGACGATCGGGGTGAGCACCTCGTACTCGACCTTGATCTTCTTCACCGCGCGGCGGGCCGTCTCCGGGTGGTCGGCGGCGACCAGGGCGATCGCCTCGCCGTGGTAGCGGATCTTGTCGATCGCCAGGGCGGGCTGGTCCTGGATCTCCAGGCCGTAGTACTTGGCGCCGGGGATGTCCTCGTGGGTCAGTACCGCGTAGACGCCGGGCACCTTGAGCGCCTCGGAGATGTCCACGCTCAGGATGTCGGCCCGGGGGTGCGGCGAGCGCAGCGCCATGCCCCAGAGCATGTCCTCGTGCCACATGTCGGAGGAGTAGGCGAACTCGCCCCTGACCTTCAGGTTTCCGTCCGGGCGCAGCGGCGAGCCGCCGATGCCGTCCTTGGAGGCCTGGTTGATGTTCTGCAGGTTCTTCTGGCCCTGGATGGTCCTGGTGCTCATGCGGCCACCTCGCTGCGTTCGGCGGGCGCTTCGCCCGACGCGCACCCCTTGATGCTCCGTTCGCTTCGCTCGCTCACTTCGAACCCTCCCCGGCGCACTTGCGGGCGGAGGCGAGCCGCACCGCGTCCATGATCTTCTCGTAGCCGGTGCAGCGGCACAGGTTGCCCGACAGCGCCTCGCGGATGTCGTTGTCGCTCGGCTGGGAGTCCTGCTCCAGCAGGGCGTCGGTCTGCACCAGCAGCCCCGGGGTGCAGAAGCCGCACTGGACGGCCCCGGCGTCGATGAACGCCTGCTGGACCAGGCCCAGTTCGCCGTCCTCCTCGGCCAGGCCCTCGACCGTGCGTACCTCGCGGTCCTGCACCTGTCCGGCCGCGACCAGGCAGGAGCAGACCGGCACGCCGTCCAGGTAGACGGTGCACGAGCCGCACTCGCCCTGCTCGCAGGCGTTCTTCGAACCGGGCAGGCCGACGCGCTCGCGCAGCACGTAGAGCAGGCTCTCGCCCTCCCACACGTCGTCGGCCTCGACGGGCTTGCCGTTGGCGGTGAACGTGACCCTCATGCCGCGCTCCTGATCTGCTTGCTGTAGTCGTTCCAACACCAGGTGAGGGTGCGGCGGGCCATCACGGCGAGCGAGTGGCGCCGGTAGTCCGCGGTGCCCCGGACGTCGTCGATGGGGGAGGCCGCGGCCTTCACCAGCTCGCCGAAGCGCTGGATCACCTCGGTGCCCAGCAGGTCGCCGGACTCCCAGAGCCCGCGCTCGGCGAGCACCCCCTGGAGGTACTCCTCGGCCTCGACGGCGCGGCGCGGCGTGGGGGCAGCCGAACCGATCCCGGTGCCGACGGTTCCGTTCCTGGGATGCAGCGCGAAGCCGAACGCGCACACCGCGATCACCATCGCGTTGCGGGTGCCGATCTTCGAGAACTGCTGCGGGCCGTCCGCGACCGGGATGTGTACCGCGCGGATCAGCTCGTCCGCCTCCAGGCTGTTGCGCTTCACGCCGACGTAGAACTCGTCGATCGGGATCAGCCGGGTGCCGCGCACCGAGGCCGCCTCGACGAACACGTCCCGCCCGGCCGCCAGCAGCGCGGGGTGCGCGTCACCGGCCGGGGAGGCGCCGCCCAGGTTGCCGCCGACGCCGCCGCGGTTGCGGATCTGCGGTGAGCCGACGGTGTGGGCCGCCAGCGCGAGCCCGGGCAGCGGCCCGGACAGCTCCGCGATGATCCGGGCGTACGGGACGGAGGCGCCGAGCCGGACGACGCTGCCGTCGTTCGTCCATTCGGTGAGCTCGGTGACGCGGTTCAGGTCGAGAATCGCGGATGGCCGGTGCACGTCGAAGTTCAGCTCGACCATGACGTCCGTGCCGCCCGCGATGGGCAGCGCGGTCGGGTACTCAGCCTTCGCCGCGAGAGCCTCGTCCCAGGTGGCGGGCCGAAGGAACTCCATGCGGGTTTCTCCTCAAGTCTTCGCCGACCGGGTGTCCGGCGGCGTGTCGCCCAGTGAACTCCTGTGACCGGGGCCACTGGCAGTCACCGATGGCATGAAGCCCCGGCTGTGCGCCCGCCCGGCATCCTGTACGTTCCTCTAAGCAGGAGAATCCCGCAGTCCAGGTCTCCGCCGGGTGCTACCTACGACCGTAATCCGGCCGTGACGCACGGTCCACGGGCCCGTGATCCGACCGCCCGTTGGTACGTAACACCGAGCACGGATGTTCGGGCACACTGTCACCCCCGGGCGGCGCGCCCGGCCACCCCCACCCCCTCGATCCGCCCCCCGGCCCCGCTCCAGCCCCCCGTTCGAACCCCCTGTTCCAGCCCCCCGTTAGGAGTCCGCGGATGCGTGTCCGTGACCTGCTCGCCCCCGGCGCCCCCCGACTGCGCCTGCTCGCGGCCGAGGAGGAGCTGGACCGGCAGGTCAGCGGTGTGATGACCACGGACCTGCACGACCCCGGCCGCTACCTGCACGGCGGCGAGCTGGTGCTCACCGGGATGCTCTGGCGGAGCGCTCCGGCCGACTCCGAGCGCTTCGTGCGGACCATCGCGGCCGGCGGCGCCGTCGCCCTGGCGGCCGGCGAGGCCGAGGTCGGCCCGGTGCCCGAGGACCTGGTCGAGGCCTGCCGCCGGCACCGGATGCCGCTGCTGGCCGTCCCCGACGACATCGCCTTCGGCACCGTCACCGAGTTCATCGGCCGGCAGGTCTCCGCCGACCGCGCCGCCGACCTCGCCGCCCTGGTCGACCGGCACCGGCTGCTGGTCTCGGCGGCCGGCGGCGGCGGGCTGGACGCCGTGCTGGACCTGCTCGGCGGCGACCTCGACCTGGACTGCTGGGTGCTCACCCCGACCGGCGGGGTGATCGCCGGCCCGGCCGACCGGCTCACCGCCGAGGACCGCGACCAGCTGGTCCGCGCCCACCTCGCCGCCCAGCGCCAGCGCCGCCGCCCCCCGCACCGGGCCCGACTGGCCGGCGGCGCCTACTCGCTGCTGCCCGCCGCGGCCTCCGCCGAGGACGAGGCCCCGCAGGTCGGCTCTGCGCTGGCCGACTGGGTGCTCGCGGTGGCCGGCGACGTCACCGAGTGGACCACCAAGCGCCAGCAGCTCGCCGAGAACCTGGCCCGGCTGGTCGCCGCCGAGCGCCAGCGCCGGGACGAGGGCCGCCGGCTGCGCCGCCGACTGGCCGACGAACTGCTCGCCCTGCTGCGCCGCGACGCCGACCCGGCCGAGATCAGCCGCACCCTGTACGCCTCCTCGGCGATGGCCGCCCGCTACGAGAACCCCGAGCCCAAGTCCCCGGCGCAGGAAGCCTCCTGGCTGGTGCTCAGCGCCGAGGGCACCGGCCTGCCGGACGGCATGGTGCGCTCCGTCCTGGAGGAGGCGCTCGGCGGCACCACCGACCGCGCCCTGGTCGCCGGGGCGGGCCACGGCGCCGTGGTGGTGCTGCCCGCGCTGGACAGCCCGGTGCCCGCCGACACCCTGCGCGAGCTGCTCGCCCCCCTGGAGGCCGGGCTCGGCTCGGAGGGCCGGATCACCCTCGGCGTCTCCGCCCCCGCCTCGGAGGCCGGCGGCCTGCGCGGCGCCCTGGAGGAGGCCCGGCACGCCCGCCGGATCGCCGCCGCCCGCGTCGGCCGGGTCTGCGTGGCCGGCCCCGAGGAGCTGGCCTCGCACGTGCTGCTGCTGGCCGCCGTCCCGGACGAGGTCCGCCGGGCCTTCCGCAGCCGGCTGCTGGACAAGGTGATCGCGTACGACATCGAGCACCAGGCGGACCTGGTCCGCACCCTGGAGGCCTTCCTGCGCTCGGACGGCTCCTGGACCCGCTGCGCCGGGCAGCTGCACGTCCACGTCAACACCCTGCGGTACCGGATCGGCCGGATCGAGGAGCTGACCGGGCGGGACCTCTCCCGGCTGGAGGACCGGGTGGACTTCTATCTGGCGCTGGAACTGGCCTGATCGTTTCCTGGCAGTTCCGCTCGGGTCTGCTCAGGCCCGTTCAGGTCCGCTCGGTTCCGGTCGCCTTCCAGCGGTCTCCCAGGAATCGGCCCTTCCTGACACCGACGCCGGAGCCGGCCGGGAACGGTCGGGAACGGTCGGGAACGGTCGGGAACGGCCGAGGGCCCGCCGCGAAGACTCGCGGCGGGCCCTCGGCCGTGACGGCCGGTCACTGCACCGGGATGATCCCGGTCAGCCACTCGAAGGCGCTGGGCACCATCCGCTTCCACATGTCGGTGGTGTGCGGGCCGGTGCTCTCCTCGACCTGGACCTTGGTCGGCTCCTTGGCCGCGGCGGCGATCGCCTGGCCGTCCTCGTAGCCGTCCCCCTTGGCGCCGCTGACCAGCAGGGCGACCTTCGGCGGCTGCTGGGCGGACTTGAGGATGTTGACCGGGTTGTTCGCCTCGCGCAGCTTCGGGTCCTTGCCGACCAGCGAGTCGCCCTCGGTCGCCGGGTCGTTGTAGCCGGACATGGCGATGGCGGCGCGGTAGCGGTTGGGGTGGGCCAGCGACAGCTTGGCCGCGCAGTGGGCGCCGGCCGAGTAGCCGGCGATCGCCCAGCGGTCCGAGGACGGATCGGCGCGGAAGTTGTCCAGCACCATCTGCGGGACGTCGCGGGTGATCCAGGCATCCGCGTTGATCTTGCCGGAGATGTCGGTGCAGCCCGCGTCCTGGTGGTTGCCCAGCAGCAGGGTGCGCGGCGAGACCAGGATGAACGGCGCGACCTTGCCCTGCTGCATCAGCGGCTTGAGCTGCTCGGAGACCTTGAGGGTGCCGTACCAGGTGGAGGAGGAGCCCGGGTAGCCGGGGATCAGCTCGACCACGGGGAACTTCTTGTCCTTGAACGCCGGGTCGTTGTACTGCGGCGGCAGCCAGACCAGCACCTCGCCGTCGACGCCGGACACCTGGCCCTTGAGCTCGGTCTTCTGGACGTCGCCGGGCACCGCCGGGTCGTTCACGCCGCCGAACTTCTGCAGCGCCTTCGGCGGCTGCTTGGCGGCGTCGGACTGGCCGTCCTTGCCGTTGCCCGCCGGGTTCTCCGGAGCCACCGAGGGCACCGCGCGGACGTGGTCACCGGTGCCGAGCAGGTCGTCCCAGTTGCCGTAGATCAGGTTCGCGTTGTTGACCATCACGAAGACCATCAGCACGGCGGTGACCTGGCAGAACATGATCATGACGATCCGGGACAGGGTACGCACCGGCTGGGGGCCGCGCACCTTCCCCCAGAACAGCAGCGCCACCGTGATGGACACCGGCACCAGGATGACGGTGAGGATAAGGAATGGCGTACCTGTCAGTTCCATCAAGTTCTCGTATCCGGGTCGCTCGCCGCTCGGGCCCCACTCGCCCGAACGCACGTCAATGGCATCAGACGGCAGCGAACCGATGATCGGTTGCCGTCCGAATCTGTGCGGAACCTGAGAGGAACATCACGTTTCCGAGGTGTTCCAGCTTCGGGTCGGCGCCTAGTCTGTCACCCGGACGGCGGTGCTCCGGACCAGATGCCCAGCGAACTTCCAGGAAGGTCCCCCGCGGCACCTTACCTCCCGGGCCGTTCGCACCACCGGGCGAGGCGGTGCGATCCCGCACCGCCGGGCCAGAGAGACTAGGGGGATGAGCACAACCCGCTTTCGCCCGTCCCGCCGCTTCTGGCCCGTGTGCGCCGTCCTGGCCCTCGCGGTCACCGCGGCCGGTTGCAGCAGTACCGGAGGCAGACGCGCCGAGGAGGCCCGCGCCAAGGCCGCGGCCACCGGCGGCAGCGCCGTCACCACCCCGCGCTGGAAGGTCGCCATGGTGACCCACGCCGGAGCCGGCGACGCTTTCTGGGACAGCGTGCGCAAGGGCGCCGAGCAGGCCGCCGCCAAGGACAACATCACCTTCCTGTACTCCAACGACGCGCAGACCCAGAACCAGGTCCAGCTCGTCCAGGCCGCCATCGACCAGAAGGTCGACGGCCTGCTGGTCACCCTCGCCAAGGGCGACGCGATGGCCGACGTCCTCGGCAAGGCCAAGGCGGCCGGCATCCCCGTGATCACGATCAACTCCGGTCAGGAGTTCTCCGCCAAGTTCGGCGCGCTCACCCACATCGGCCAGGACGAGTCCTCGGCCGGCCAGGCGGCCGGTACGGAGCTGGCCTCGCGCGGCCGCAAGAACGTGCTGTGCGTGATCCACGAGCAGGGCAACGTCGGCCAGGAGGAGCGCTGCTCGGGCGCCCAGTCCAAGGCCGGCGGCGGCTTCCAGACGCTCTACGTCAACGGCGTCGACATGCCCGACGCCCGGGCGGCGATCTCCGCCAAGCTCCAGGCCGACCCCTCCATCGACACCGTGCTCACCCTCTCCGGGCCGATGGCCGCCACCGGACTGCAGGCCGTCCAGGACGCCCACCGCGGCGTGGAGCTGGACACCTTCGACCTCGGCCCGCAGGTGGTGGCCGGCCTCAAGTCCGGCAGCGTCGGCTTCGCCGTCGACCAGCAGCCCTACCTCCAGGGCTACGAGGGCGTCGACCTGCTGTGGCTGTACAAGTCCAACCTGGACATGCTCGGCGGCGGCAAGCCCGTCGCGACCGGCCCGCAGATCCTGACCAAGGACAACGCCGACGCGCTCGCCGAGTACGTGGCGAGGGGGACCAGGTGACCAGCCCCACCACCTCCGACCTGCTCGTCCAGGACCGCCCGACCACCCTGCGGCGGATCCTCGCCCGGCCCGAGCTCGGCTCGCTGATCGCCGCCGTCGCGGTGTTCGCGGTGTTCGCGGCCGTCGCCGAACCCTTCCTGAGGGTCTCCTCGCTGGGCACCGTGCTCTACGCGGCGTCCACCATCGGGATCATGGCCGTGCCGGTCTCGCTGCTGATGATCGGCGGCGAGTTCGACCTGTCGGCCGGCGTGCTGGTCACCACCGCCGCGCTGACCTCCTCGATGGTCTCGTACCAGTTCACCGCGGTCACCTGGGTCGGCGTCCTGGTCTCGCTGGCCACCACGCTGGCGATCGGCGGGTTCAACGGCTGGATGCTCGGTCGCACCAGGCTGCCCAGCTTCATCGTCACCCTGGGCACCTTCCTGATGCTGACCGGCGCCAACCTGGGCGTCACCAAGGCGATCTCCGGGACGGTCTCCACCAAGTCCATCGCGGACATGCAGGGCTACGAGACCTGCCGGTGGCTGTTCGCCTCCGAGCTGACCATCGGCGGACTGGCGATCAAGGCCACCGTCTGGTGGTGGCTCGGCCTGCTGGTGATCGGCAGCTGGGTGCTGCTGCGCACCCGCTTCGGCAACTGGATCTTCGCCGTCGGCGGCGACGCGGCCGCCGCCCGCGCCGTCGGCGTGCCGGTCGCCCGCACCAAGACGGTGCTCTACCTGGGCGTCGGCTTCGGTGCCTGGGTGCTCGGGCAGCACCTGCTGTTCTCCTTCGACACCGTCCAGTCCGGCGAGGGCGTCGGCAACGAGCTGATCTACATCGTCGCGGCCGTGATCGGCGGCTGCCTGATCACCGGCGGCTACGGTTCGGTGGCCGGCTCCGCGCTCGGCGCGCTGATCTTCGGCATGGCCAGCAAGGGCATCATCTACGCCCAGTGGAACCCGGACTGGTTCAAGTTCTTCCTCGGCGCGATGCTGCTGCTGGCCGCGCTGCTCAACGCCTACGTCAAGCGCCGGGCGGAACGGGGGCCGCGATGACCTCTTCAGAACTCCTCTCCCTGGAAGGCGTCGGCAAGACCTACGGGACGGTCCGGGCCCTGCAGGACGTCTCCCTGACCCTGCGGACCGGCGAGATCAGCTGCGTGCTCGGCGACAACGGCGCCGGCAAGTCCACCCTGATCAAGATCATCGCCGGGCTGCACCAGCACGACGAGGGCACCTACACCGTGGGCGGCGAAGAGGTCCGGCTCGACTCCCCGCGCCAGGCCCTGGACCGAGGCATCGCCACCGTCTACCAGGACCTCGCCGTCGTCCCGCTGATGCCGGTGTGGCGCAACTTCTTCCTCGGCTCCGAACAGGGCATGCGCCGCTGGGGCGGCCTGCGGCTGGACGCCGACGGCATGCGCGCCACCACCCGCGAGGCGCTCGCCAACATGGGCATCGACCTGTACGACGTCGACCGGCCGATCGGCACCCTCTCCGGCGGGCAGCGCCAGTGCGTGGCCATCGCCCGGGCCGTGCACTTCGGCGCCAAGGTGCTCATCCTGGACGAGCCGACCGCGGCGCTCGGCGTCAAGCAGTCCGGGGTGGTGCTCAAGTACGTCACGGCGGCCCGCGACGCCGGGCTCGGGGTCGTGCTGATCACCCACAACCCGCACCACGCCTACCTGGTCGGCGACCACTTCACCCTGCTGAAGCGGGGGCGGATGGCCGGCAGCCACCCGCGTGACGCGATCAGCCTCGAACAGCTCACCACCGAGATGGCCGGCGGCTCCGACCTCGCCGAGCTCTCGCACGAGCTGGCCCGTCCGAACACCACCCTCTCCCGTGAGGAGCGTCCGCAGCCGTGACCAGCCCCCAAGGCAGCACTCGGCCGGCCGTCCTGCCCACCCTGCTCGGCCTCGGCCCGCGGGCCGAGCGCCGGCGCCGCGCCCTGCCCGCGGGGATACTGCGGCTGCCCACCATCGGCGTCGACATCGGCGGCACCAAGGTGGTCGCGGGGGTCGTCGACGGCGAGGGCAAGGTGCTGGAGAAGCTGCGCACCGACACCCCGCACAAGAGCAGGAGCGCCCGGGTCGTCGAGGACGTGATCGTCGAGCTGGTGCTCGAGCTCGCCGACCGGCACGACGTCCACGCGGTCGGCATCGGCGCGGCCGGCTGGGTCGACGCCGAGCGCTCCCGGGTGCTCTTTGCCCCCCACCTCAACTGGCGCAACGAGCCGCTCCAGCAGGCGCTCAGCGAGCGGCTGCGCTTCCCGGTGATCGTCGAGAACGACGCCAACGCGGCGGCCTGGGCCGAGTGGCGCTTCGGTGCCGGGCGCGGTGAGGACCACATGGTGATGCTCACCCTGGGCACCGGCATCGGCGGCGCGGTCGTCCGGGACGGCTACGTCGACCGCGGCAAGTACGGCCTGGCGGGCGAGTTCGGGCACATGCAGGTGGTGCCCGGCGGCCACCGCTGCCCGTGCGGCAACCGCGGCTGCTGGGAGCAGTACTCCTCCGGCAACGCGCTGGTGCGCGACGCCCGGGAGCTGGTCGCCGAGGAGTCCCCGGTGGTGCAGCCCCTGCTCGCCCGGGCCGGCGGCACGGTCGAGGGCATCACCGGGCCGCTGGTCACCGAGGCCGCCCAGGACGGCGACCCGACCGCGACCGAACTGCTCTACGAGGTCGGCACCTGGCTCGGCGTCGGCATCGCCAACCTGGCGGCGGCGCTGGACCCGGGGCGCTTCGTCATCGGCGGCGGTGTCTCGGAGGCCGGCGACCTGCTGATCGGGCCGGCCCGGGACACCTTCCGCCGCACCCTGACCGGCCGCGGCTTCCGGCCCGAGGCCACCATCGTCCATGCCGCCCTCGGCAACGAGGCCGGGCTGGTCGGGGCGGCGGACCTGGCGCGGCAGGTGGCGCGGCGGTTCCGCACCATCAAGCGGCGGCGGGTGGAGCGCAGCGCGCTGTAGCGGTCGGGTCGGCATGGGTGACAGCTGACAACTTTCAGCAAACAGATGATGTTTTCTGTTCGCTGAAAGTTGTCAGCTGTTTTCTGTTCGCGGCCCTCCTCCCCTCCCCTCCCCTCCCCTCCTGCATCAATCACGTCAACTACCCATGGGTAGTGGCATGGTGTGGTTGTCGGATCATCCCTCCTGTGGAACAACTGATGAGTTGACGTCACATCAGGAGGACCTGGATGAGGGCTCTGACCCGTCTCGCACCATCACTGCTGCTCGCCACCGCACTGGTCTGGGCCACCACCGGACCCGCCGGCGCCGCGGCGCCGCCGCCGAAGGTGCCGGAGGCGGTGGGGTGGGGCGGCGCGGTGGCATCCGTGGACGCCGACGCCACCGCCGCCGGGATCGAGGTGCTGCGCAAGGGCGGCAACGCGGTGGACGCGGCCGTGGCCGCCGCCGCGGCGCTCGGGGTGACCGAGCCCTACTCCTCCGGGATCGGCGGCGGCGGGTACTTCGTCTACTACGACCACGCCACCGGCCGGGTGCACACCATCGACGGCCGCGAGACGGCCGGTCACACCGCCGACAGCGGGCTGTTCCTGGAGGACGGCAAGCCGCTCGCCTTCGCCGACGCGGTCACCAGCGGACTGTCCGTCGGCGTCCCCGGCACCCCCGCCACCTGGGACTCCGCGCTGCGCCAGTGGGGCACCCGTTCGCTCGCGCAGAACCTCGAACCCGCCGAGCGGATCGCCGAGAACGGCTTCGTCGTCGACGGCACCTTCCGCGGTCAGACCTCCGACAACTACAGCCGGTTCAAGGACTTCCCGGCCACCGCCAAGATCTACCTGCCCGGCGGAAAGCTCCCCGAGGTCGGCTCCGTGCTGCGCAACCCCGACCTCGCCGCGACCTACAAGCTGCTCGCCAAGGACGGCGTGAAGGCCTTCTACCAGGGCGAGTTGGCCGCGGACATCGTCAACACCCTGCAGCACCCGCCAGTTGACCCGGCCGCCGGCCGCAACGCCCGTCCAGGGAAGGTCGACACCGCCGACCTGGCCGCCTACCGGGTCCGCGACCAGGCGCCCACCCACGTCGCCTACCGCGACTACGACGTCTACTCGATGGCCCCCTCCAGCTCCGGCGGCACCACCGTCGGCGAGGCGCTGCACATCCTCGAGGACGGCGACCTCTCCGCCGACAGCGGCACCCAGTACTACCACCACTTCCTGGAGGCCTCGCGGATCGCCTTCGCCGACCGCAACCGCTGGGTCGGCGACCCGGCCTTCGTCGACGTCCCGACCAAGCAGCTGCTCTCCGAGCGCTACGCCGCCTCCCGGGCCTGCCTGATCAGCCCCGACCACGCGCTCACCAGCCCGCTCGCTCCCGGCGACCCGCGCCACCCGGCCGACTGCGCCGACACCGGCCAGGCCGTCCCCGAGCCGTACGAGGGCCCCAACACCACCCATCTGACGGTGGCGGACCGCTGGGGCAACATCGTCTCGTACACCCTCACCATCGAGCAGACCGGCGGCAGCGGCATCACCGTCCCCGGCCGGGGCTTCCTGCTCAACAACGAGCTGACCGACTTCGACTTCACCCCGCTCGCCGCCGGCGTCCCCGACCCCAACCTGCCCGGCCCGGGCAAGCGGCCGCGCTCCTCGATGTCCCCGACCATCGTGCTGCGCGACGGCGAGCCGCTGCTGGCCACCGGCAGCCCCGGCGGCGCGACCATCATCACCACCACCCTGCAGGTGCTGCTCGGGCGCCTCGACCGGGGGCTGAGCCTGGAGCAGGCCATCGCCGCGCCCCGGGCCAGCCAGCGCAACAGCGCCGCCACCCAGGCCGAGCCCGGCTTCCTGGCACTGCCGGAGCGGGCCGCGCTGGAAGCCCTCGGGCAGCGGTTCACCGACGGCGGCGAGATCGGCGCCGCGACCGGCGTGGAACGGC
>NZ_MECK01000021.1 GCF_014596465.1 Streptomyces sp. CBMA123
CCCCCCCCCGGCGGCCCCCCCCTCCCCCCCCCCACACCCCCCCCCCCCCCCCCCCCCCCCCCCCCCCCCCCCCCCCCCCCCCCCCCCCCCCCCCGCCCGCCCCCCCCGGCCGAAACCCCCCGCCCCCCCGCCCCGGCGCAGGCCCCGGCGCGGGCGCCGTCGCACAGCGACGAGCGGCACATGCGTGCCGACAACGCCGTGGACCTGCCGGTCGCCGCCGTCCCGGTCGGCCGCCCCGTTCCGCCCCCGATCCGTCCGAAGAGGTTCTGATGTCCGCGACCACGCCGGTCAGACCCGGCACGAACGGGACGGCCGCCCCGGCGCCCGGCCCCGGCGCCCGGCCCCGCCAGCCCGCGCCGGGTCGGCCCGCGCCGACTCCCGCAGGACCCGTACGAACACACCGATGCCCTTGGCCACTACTGCCAAGGGCATCCGCATGCGCCGCCCCGGGACCCCCTTCACACAACCGGCCGTTCGGGGAGCGGCGGCGCACGCCTCCCTACGATCGCACGGCGGGATCGGTATCGTCCGCCAGGATGCCCCTGGTCTGCGGCCCAGCAGCCCCCGCACGGAGGAGGTCCACCATGGCCGACAGCGACTCCCCTGCGCGGCAGCCGGACGTTCCTCGTCAATGCGTGCACGACTCCGTGCGTCCGGCGGTGGTGATCGCCGCGCTCGGGGTGGTCTTCGGCGACATCGGAACCAGCCCGATCTACACCCTCCAGACCGTCTTCAATCCGGGCGACCCGCACCCCGTCCCGGTCACCACGGAGAACGTGTACGGGGTGGTGTCGCTGGTGTTCTGGTCGGTGGTGATCATCGTCCTGATCACCTACGTGTTCCTGGCGATGCGCGCCGACAACGACGGCGAGGGCGGCATCATGGCACTGATCACCCTGCTGCGACGGTCCGGCTCACCAGAGGGCCGACGGACCACGGCCGTACTGGCCGCACTCGGCATCTTCGGCGCGTCGCTGTTCTTCGGCGACAGCATGATCACCCCCGCGATCTCGGTGCTGTCGGCGATCGAAGGGCTGAAGGTCGTCGAGCCGTCGCTGGAAAGCACCGTCGTACCACTCACCGCGGTGATCATCGTGCTGCTGTTCCTGGTGCAGCGCAGGGGGTCCGCGGCGGTGGGCCGACTGTTCGGACCGATCATGATCGCCTGGTTCGTCGCCATCGGGGCCTGCGGCGTGACCGGCATCGCCGACCACCCACAGATCCTCAGGGCACTGTCACCGACCTACGCCCTGGGCTTCCTGTTCGGCCACTTCGGCACCGCGTTCTTCGCCCTGGCCGCCGTCGTGCTCGCGGTCACCGGCGCCGAGGCGCTCTACGCCGACATGGGGCATTTCGGCCGCCGGTCGATCACCCGGGCCTGGTTGGTCCTCGTCTTCCCCGCCTGCACCCTGAGCTACCTCGGTCAGGGCGCGCTGATCCTCGCCGATCCGGCCCGGGTGAGCAGCCCGTTCTTCCTGCTCGTTCCCCACTGGGGACGACTGCCGATGGTCGTACTGGCCACGGTCGCGACGGTGATCGCCTCCCAGGCGGTGATCACCGGCGCCTACTCCGTCACCTCCCAGGCCGCCCAGCTCGGTTACCTGCCGAGGCTGCGCATCGCACACACCTCCGAGTCCACCATGGGCCAGATCTACGTCCCCTGGATCAACTGGCTGCTGATGGTCTCGGTGCTCACCCTGGTCTTCGCCTTCCGCAGCTCCGCCGCGCTGGCCTTCGCGTTCGGCATGGCGGTCACCGGAACCATCACCATCTCCACGCTGCTCTTCTTCTACGTCGCGCGGGCACGGTGGGCCACCCCGGTCTGGCTGCTCGTCTCCGGCGCGACGGTGCTGCTCACCGTGGACCTGCTGTTCGTCGCGGCCAACGTGACCAAGCTCGCCCACGGTGCGTGGCTGCCGCTGCTGATCGGCGTCACCGTGTTCACCGTCATGACGACCTGGCAGCACGGGCGCGAGGTCGTCACTGCCGAGCGGGCACGGCACGAGGGCCCCTTGCGCGAGTTCGTCGACCGCCTGCACACCGGGGCGGTGCCGGCGCTGCGAGTGCCCGGCACCGCGGTCTTCCTGAACCGCGGCAAGCAGACGGCGCCGCTGGCCATGCGGGCCAACGTCGAGCACAACCACGTCCGGCACGACCACGTCGTCATCCTGTCCATCGAGACCGAGCCGCTGCCGCGCCTCCCCGACGACCGGCGGCTCACCGTCGACGACCTCGGATACGCCGAGGACGGGATCATCCACGTCACCGCCCGGTTCGGCTACATGGAGACACCGGACGTGCCGGGCGCGCTCTCGATGCTCGACCCCACCCTGACGGAGGGGCCGTTGCAGCTCGACCAGGCGTCCTACTTCCTGTCCAAGATCGAGCTCCGGCGCGGAAAGGCCCCGACCATGGCCCCCTGGCGCAAGCGACTGTTCATCGCCACCTCCTACATCACGGCCGACGCCGCCGAGTACTTCGGTCTCCCCCGCGAGCACACGGTCATCATGGGCGCGCACATCGAGGTGTAGGCGCGTCCTCAACACGGTTCGGACGCGCCTCGGCCCCGGGCTCCGTCGTCCTCCCTGGTGGACCGCGTAGCCCGGGAGCCGACCGCTCAGCCACGATCTCGTACACGACACGGTGGCGCCCGGCCTGTAGGGCCGGGCGCCACCAGATCCGTCGACGCCCCATCGTTCAGCGGGTCTTCTTCCGCTTCGTCTTCGTCCAGCCGAGCGCGAAGAACACGAGTGAGGCCGTGAACGCCGCCCCTCCGAGGACGTTTGCGTCATTCCGGGAGGAGTCCCACTCCGCGATGAGGGCGATCAGGGCCGCGAGGGCCAGGAGGCCTACGACGACCGCGGCCGTCACCTTTTTCATCGCGTCCGCCTTTCGCCGATCCGTCCGCTGAGATCCACCGAGTCCGACGGGGACCGGATTACCCGAAGGGGTTGCAGACGAAGCCGCCCGCCCCGATGCCGCCGACCCAGTAGATGTAGGTCCAGCCGTTCTGGTGCTGGCAGACCTGGATCCCGCCGGCGATGACGCCGAGCGCGGCGGCGACGGCTCCGGCGTACGGGCCGCCGCCCAGCGCGGCCACCAGCCCGGAGATGCCGGCACCGGTCCAGAAGCCGCCCTCGACCTTGTTGGTGAGCCAGGAGTCCAGGCCGACCTCGACGCCGTACCAGTGCGTCTTGATGTAGCCGTGTCGGCCGCGCCACCGCCGGCCAGGACGAGCCTGCAGCTCGGCGGCCTGCGGCGCCGCCTCGGTTCGCAGTTCCCGGTCGGGAGCCCTCGGGGCCGCCCAGCGGGGTCTGTCGTGCACCGGCCGGAGAGCGGGTCGGCTATTCGGCCGACTTCCAGGGGCGGGCGAACTCGTGCAGCGCCGTCGCGGCGGCCGGGGCGAGCATCCGGTCGTTCACCGGTGTGCCGGCCGGGTGCAGGAAGTGGTCCAGGCCGGCCAGGGTGCGCAGTCCCGGGCCGGTGGTGTGCGCGCGGGCGAGTGCGGCGAGCAGCGGCGTCGTGGTGGCGCAGGGCACGTTGGTGTCCGCGGTGCCGCAGGTGACGGTGACGCGGGTGCCGGGCCGGATCGCCCGGGCGGCGTCCGGCGGGTAGACGTCGTCGTCGCTGCGGACGAAGCGGGCGTTGTTCGGGCCGAACAGGGCGTTCAGCAGCGAGGCGAGCGGCGGCAGCAGGGCACTCGTGTCAGTGGGGCGCCCGGCCCGGAAGTTGGCGATGGCGGCGGCCATGCCAGACTTGTTCGCCTGGGCCACCGGCTCGGTCAACTGCCCGGCCGTCACGGCCTGGTCGAGCTGGGTGTCAAGCTGGGCGGCCAGGAGGTCCAGCAGGCGCTCGTCCTGCGGGGCCAGCAGTGCGAGGCCGGCTGGCGCGGGCCGTACCGTGCGGGCGAGGAGCAGCGCCTGCAGTCCGCCTTCGCTGTGGCCGACGACCAGCAGGGCGTGCGGGTCGGCCTCCGGTTGGTTGTGCAGGGTGGTGTAGGCGGCCGCGGCCTGGCGGGTGAAGGCGGCCAGGTCCAGCCGGCCGGGGTCGCCCTGGTAGGCGCCGGCTCCGGTGCGGCCGGTGAAGTACTTGTCGAAGCGCAGCGTCATCACGCCGTCGGCGCCGAGGGTGTCGGCTATCAGTGCCAGGGTCCCGGGCGTGAGCTGGGGCGGCTCGTCGCCGTTGCGGTCCGTCGGGCCGCTGCCGGGCAGCAGTAGGGCGGCGGCGAGGTGGTGGCCGGCCCGGTGGGCGGGGACGTGCAGGGTGCCGTAGGCGGTGGTGCCGTCCACTGTGAACTGCACCGCGCGGTCTGCGGTGGGGACGAGTGCGGCCGGTGCGGCCGCGTTGGCGGCGGGCGTGCCCAGTCCCGTCACAGTGACCGCGGCCAGAGTGGCGGCGGTCGCTAAGGTGCTCCAACGCATGTGTTTCTCCTGTGAGTTGGGGTGTGGCTTCGAGCTCCGGGAGCTCAGTGGCCGATCAGCTGCAGGACCGTGATGAAGACGGCCGGACCCACGAGTAGCAGCAGGCACCGGGGATTGCCGAAGTTGAGGGTCCAGCCGATGCCGAACCGCTTGGCGACGAAGAGGGATGGGTCCTGCCGGTTGAGGTAGAACAGCCCGCCGGCGCGCCAGTAGCGGTCGTCGTCCGGGGCCACCACCCGCGGGTCCGCCGGCCCGCCCGCCGCGTCGTCCGGTTCACTCGTCGCCAGGCGGCTCCCGCCCTGCCCGGTGCGCAGCGCGATCGCGACGACGACGAGCAGGCCTGCCGTGATCGGCGCCAGCACGGGGACAGGGGAGAAGGAGAGGTTGCCGTGCCAGGTCTGCCAGGCAGCGGCCAGCATGCCCAGGTTGACGCAGGCCCCCAGCAGCATGACCGAGCCCGCGGTTCGGACGACGAATCGCCGGTGCCGCGCAGCGCTGGTCGCCGGCCGCGCGGGGTCGAGCGCGGCCCGGGAGCGGAGTGCCAGCCGGGTCACCAGCAGGAGCAGCCCGGTGAGCGCGAGTTGGATGAAGACCGGTGCGAAGGCGGTGCCGATCGACTTGTCCGCCAGCCGGTCGGCTTCCCCGTGGGTGGCGTAGTGCATCGGCAGCCGGTCCGGCATCGACGGGTACTCCACCGCGGCGAGCACTGCGGAGAACACGGGGACGAGCAGCGCGGGCGCGGCCCACCGCCAGGGATAGCGCACCGGCTCGGTCCGCAGCGTGGTGTCCACGGCGACCACCTGGCGCAGGCCGCGGTACCAGTCCTCGCCGAGCTTGACCGTCAGGATCGCGCGACGGGCGCGAAGGTACCCGGCCGTGGACACCACCGCGATAGCCGTCGACGCTCCTGCGAACAGCGGTGTGCTCGGGAACACGAGGCAGCATACGAGCTCGGCCGCGAGCACCGCGCCGCCGACGCCCCCCACCCACCAGCGGTACGCGCGCCGCTGTTCGGCGATCACGGGGGCGTTGGCGTGTGCCGGCGGGGTCCGCACCCCGAAGGGCAGGGTCGGCCCGGTGAGGGCGGGCATCAGCCACGCCATCAGCAGTATGACGAAGGGTATGACCACCTGAACGACAGCTGTTCCGGACATCATGCCGGCTCTCCTAGGCCTCTGTGTTCCACGTCGAGCTCTCCATCGTGCGGCTCGCCGCCCCGCCCGCCGAGCCGGGCCCCGAAGGAACCGACGACCCGTCCGCACATCGTCAGCACGGCCTCCGGGTCCACCCCTTGCGCTGCCGCCTCGGCGAGCAGCGTCCGCAGCCGGACCGACCACTCGTCGGCGAAGCCGGGAGGCGGCGGTCCGGAGTGAGGGTCCCGCTGGACCACGGCGCCGCTCTTACGGTTCAGCCGCAGCAGTCCCTCCTGGCGCAGCAGGTCGTAGGCCTTGTTGACGGTGTGGAAGTTGATGCCGAGGTCGCCGGCGAGCTGTCGGGTCGACGGCAGGGCGCTTCCCTCCACCAACTCGCCCACCGCGATGGCCGCCACGACCTGGTCCCGGATCTGCTGGTAGATCGGGACGGCGCTGCTCAGGTCGATGCTCAGGATCACGCGTGACTCCCTGGGGTGTATCTGCTCTATTACTTATAGAACAGACCATCAGTCGCTCGCAAGGAAGGGAGCGTCAGTGTGGCGCCAAGACGGCCGTGGCCAGCCGCAACGCCAGCATGCGCGCCCGCACCGAGGGCGAATCGGGCATCAGGGCGTGACCGGTGCGCTCCAGGATGTCCGCCATGGGCAGCAGGGTGATGGTCCGGCGGCGCAACGTCAGGTAGGCGTCCAGTGAAAGCACGTTCCCCGCGCGGCGCAGATCCGCCTCCTGGCAACTGGCGAGGGCGAAATCGGCGTAGTCGGCGACGAACCGGGCCCGCCACCGCTGTGACATGCCGGGCGCCGAACGCGCCCACAGATCCGCGAGAGCCGCCTCGGCCGGCGCACCGGGGCCGGCTTCTCCTGACCGAGGACCCGCACCAGCCGGTCGACCATCGCACGGACCTGCTCGGGGCGCCGACCGAGATCGCCGCCGGCTGATCTGCCCACCCAATATCGGGATGCCGCACCCCGCCGCATGCACACGGCCCACCACGCACGGGAACCGCACATCCTCCTTCCGCGTCCAGGCTGGGCATCGCGGCGCTCCTCGTCCCGCCGCCGTCACCGTGCGTGTGCGCCTGCTCCCGCCCCCAAGAACATCGATGACCAGCGACGACGACCTGACAGAGGGTCGCCGACCGGGCGGTTTGGCGGCCATCCAGCGATGCCCTCCGTGACCGTTCGTCACCGACGAAGCCCCGAAGCAAGCCCCGTGGCCACCACTCCGCGGCGTGATCTGCCCCACATGCCGCCGGGCGGTTCATCCGGTTTGGCCCGAGCTGAACCGAATTGACGGGTCGACATGTCAGCCCATTTCTCATGTGATTCTGATGATCTGTTGACATTTCTTTTAGGTCTACATAAAACTCCGCTCGAACTTTTGCCCAATTATCGGAAGTTGGAGCTTACGCACAGTGAGAACAGCAGCAAGACGGTCGGGCGGTGTGTTCGCCGCGGCACTCGCTGCGGTCGCGCTGGCCGCCACCGCAGTGGCGCCCGCCGCCGCTGCCCCCGGCGGAGCACCGCCGCCCGGCGTAACAGGCACCCAGGACACCGCCGAGAGCCAGGCCGTCAAGGAGGCGGCCCGCACCGGCAAGCCGGTGGAGGTGCTCACCAAGCGCGGCGAGTCCAGTGAGACCGTGGCCCAGCCCGACGGCCGACTGAAGACCACCACGTACGTCCAACCCAAGCGGGTGCGCAAGAACGGCGCCTGGGTGGACCTCGACCCGACGCTGCAGCGGCTGCCCGACGGCGCCGTCGCCCCCAAGGGCTCCACCGCCGACTTGCGGTTCTCCGGCGGCGGCAGCGAACCGCTGGTCACGATGACCCGGGCCGGCAAGGCGTTGAAGCTCAACTGGCCGAAGCCGCTGCCCCAGCCGGTGGTCGACGGTGCGACCGCCGAGTACCGGTCGATCCTGCCGGACGTGGACCTGCGGCTGTCTGCCACCAAGACCGGGTTCACCCAGGTCGTCGTGGTGCACACCGCCGAGGCCGCCAAGAACCCCGGCCTGGAACAGCTCCGGCTCGGTCTGCACGGCGACGGCCTGACCGTCAACCAGGAAGCGGACGGCACCCTCACGGCAAAGGACCCGTCCGGCGGCGGAACCGTCTTCGAGGCGCCCGTCCCGGTGATGTGGGACTCCTCCAAGCCGGCTGCCGCCCCGGCCGACGCGCCGGCAGGTGCTCCGACCGGCGCCCCGAAGACGCCCAATGCCGTCCCGCAGGCCGTCCCGCACGCCGAGGCCGCTGGCCCGGCTGCCACCGCCGGCGCCACCGCAGGCAGGAGTGACTCCGCTACTGCCGGCTACGGTGACCTGCCCGGTGAGGGCGCCAAGATGACCCGCCTCAAGGTCGAGCTACCGAAGGACACCATGGTCCTGACGCCCGACCAAGGCATGCTGAACGACCCCGGCACGATCTACCCGGTGATGATCGACCCGGCGTGGAACACCCCGCACGCCGCCGACTGGGCGGGCGTCTCGCGCACCTACCCGAACCAGGCGTACTGGCACTTCACGTACAACAGCACCTACGTCCACGACTGGGGCGTCGGCTACTGCGGTGACACCTCCCGCTGCGCGCCGACCGACGTCAAGCGGGCCTTCTTCCAGCTGCCCAACCCGTTCGTCGGCAAGCAGATCCTCTCCGCCACCTTCGGCACTTACGAGAGCTGGTCGTACTCCTGCGACGCCCGGCCGGTCGAACTGTGGAACACCGGCTACATCTCCCCGGGCCTGAACTGGAACTCGCAGAACGCCTCCGGGTTCTGGAGCCGTTACCTGCAGACCATCAACACCGCCAAGGGCTGGAGCGGCAGTTGCCCCGGCGGCTGGCTGGAGTACGGCGAGACGGGCGCGGTGAAGAACCTGGTCCAGGACGCCGCGAACTGGGGCTGGCCGACCATCTCCTTCGGCCTGAAGGCGCAGAACGAGGGTGACACCCTCGCCTGGAAGCGCTTCACCGACGACGCCTACCTCCAGGTGTACTACAACCTGCGGCCCAACCAGATCCCGATGTCCGACATGACGATGTCGCCGGGCTCGGTCTGCCAGTACCCGGGCATCCGGATCAACAAGATGCCGCAGGTCACCACCCGGGCCAGTGACCCGGACGGCGAGGCGATCGGTGTCCAGTTCGCGGTCGGCTGGGACGACGGCACCGGCCTGCGCCGCCGCTGGTGGTCCACCGGCTCGGAGGACGCCGCCCCGGCGGGCAACACGTTCAAGGGCTCCGGCTCGATGTTCTCCTGGCCGCTGCCGGCCAACCTGCCGCAGAACATCCAGCTCGACTGGGAGGCCCGCGCCTGGGACGGCGCCCAGTGGGGGCCGTGGTCCTCCGACGGCGACCCGACCGGTTGCTACTTCATCGTCGACACTTCCGCGCCGGACGGCCCGGCGATCACCTCGGACGCCTACCCGGGCTCCAAGGACGCCACCGCGGCCCTGCCGTGGACCGACGGCGTCGGCAAGAACGGCCTGTTCACCCTCAAGTCGGCGGCCACCGATGTGGTCAAGTACCAGTGGGGCCTGGACACTTCGCCGTCCGCGGCGAACGAGGTCGCCACCAGCGGCGGCGCCGGGAGGACAGTGCGCGTCCAGCCGCAGACCGCCGGACCGCACTTCATCTCGGCGCGCGCGGTCGACGGCGCCGGCAACGCCTCGCAGCCCGAGACGTACTACTTCAACGTGCTCGCCGGCCAGCCCCAGCGCGCAGGCTGGGCGATGGACGACACCGGCGGCACCACCGTCACCGGCACCGGCGGCAGCTTCGAGACGACCCTCGGCTCCGGCGCCACCCCCGGTGCGCCCGGCCACCTCGGCCAGGCCCTCGCCCTGGACGGCACCCCCAACGCCTACGCCGAGACCCGGGGCGCGGTGCTGGACACCACCCGCGGCTTCACCGTCTCGGCCTGGGTCAACCTCGCCGACACCACCCGCAACCGGGCGGCGGTCAGTGCGAACGGCACCCTCGCGACCCGCTTCGCCGTCGGCCTGCTCGCCGGCAAGTGGAGCATGTGGACGTCCAACCAGGACAGCAGCAACTACATCCTCGAAGCGGCGACCTCGAACGCCCCGGTGGTGACCGACCAGTGGACCCACCTGGTCGGCGTCTACGACCCGGTGGCCAGGACCGGCACCGTGTACGTCAACGGCGTGCCCGGCACACCGACGGCCATGGCCGGCACCTGGGACGTCCGGGGCCCGCTGGAACTCGGCCGCGCCAAGTTCTTCGGCAACATGACCGACC
Organism: Streptomyces sp. CBMA123; assembly: GCF_014596465.1. GTDB lineage: Bacteria > Actinomycetota > Actinomycetes > Streptomycetales > Streptomycetaceae > Kitasatospora. Next base: position 9,823 of record NZ_MECK01000021.1, read on the forward strand.
CGTGGAAGGGCTCGGTCGACGAGGTCCGGCTCTGGGACCGCAACCTGAGCAAGGCCGAGGCCGCCGACGTCGCCGCCGACAAGCAGCTCACCACCGGCCGCCCCGCCAAGGCCGTCTGGCACCTGGACGGCACCGACGCCAAGCCTGTCGGCATCTCCGAGACCGACGACCTCACCGCCTACAACGGCGTGGCGCTCGGCCGCCCCGGCATCGCCGACAAGGCGATCCACCTGGACGGCACGGACGACTACCTGCGCGGCACTCGCCCCCAGGTGGACGGCAGCCGGGACTTCTCCGTCTCCACCTGGGTCAAGCTGCCCGCACCCACCGCCGGCGACACCACCCCGAAGATGGCGGTCACCCAGATCGGCCAGCACAACAACGAGTTCTCGCTCTACTACTCGCCCTACTGGAAGCGCTGGATCTTCGGCCGCTACAAGGAGGACACCTCCACCGACACCCTGGTGCGCACCTGGCAGCCCGACTGCACCCCGAACACCCCGATCAACGGCGTCCCCTGCTTCGCCGGCACCACCGGCGAGTGGACCCACCTGCTGGGCGTATCCGACACCGCCGCGAAGAAGCTGCGCCTCTACATCAACGGATACCTGGTCGGCGAGTCGGACTACACCCAGAACGCGCCGTGGGCCAACCCCGGCCCGCTCCAGGTCGGTGCCGTCAACCGGGAAGGCGCCAACGGCGAGTTCTTCGGCGGCGACATCGACGACGTCCGGATCTACGACCGCGTCGTCACCGGCCCGGAGGCCACCGCGATGGTGCAGCAGCGCCCGCAGCTGGCCGGCCGCTGGAGGCTCGACGCGGCCACCGGCACCCCGGCCGTCACCCCCGACGAGGGCCCGGCCAAGGTCGGCGCGGAGCTCGGCGGCGAGGCCAAGATCAACCCCGCCGGCGGGAACCTGCTCCCCAGCGGAACCCTGCAGCTGGACGGCACGACCGGCTACGCGGCCGCCGCCAAGAGCCCGCTGCACACCGGTCAGAGCTTCACCCTGGCCGGCTGGGCGATGACTGCGGGCACCCCGACCCGGGACATGACGGTCCTGTCGGTGGCCGGTACCCGCAACAGCGCGGTCACCGTGCGCTGGCACCCGCTCGGCCCTGACACCAACGGCCAGCAGATCGGCGAGTGGCAGGCCGAGGTGCGGGCCGACGACCCCGACGGCGCGGTGCGCACCCGTACCGCGCACACCGCGGTCAACGGCACGGCGGCGGACTGGACCCACCTGGCGGTCAGCTATGACGCCTTCGTGGACCGGCTGGTCCTCTACGTCAACGGCCAGCCGGAGAACCAGGGCTGCCCGGACAACTCCGCCGGCTGCATCCCGCACGTCTCCTCGACCGGCGCCCCGCAGCCCTACGAGGCGAGCGGTGGCCTGCAGTTCGGCCGGAACAGGGCGGGCGGCGCCTGGGGTGAGTACTTCTCCGGTGAGCTGGACGACGTCTGGCTGTACCAGGGCGTGCTGAGCCCCGCGCAGATCGTCAAGCTCGCCGACTACAACGCGGTGCCGGACACCTCCACCGGGGTCTGACCCCCCTGATCCCCCACGGGCCGGGCGGCTGACTGCCGCCCGGCCCGTGGTCCGTCATATCTCCTTTGCATTCCGTCATATCCATTTTCTCCCAAGGGAGTTGTTCCACTCATGAGCAGGAAGAGGTCGGCGCTGCGGTCGGCCCGCACCAGGGTGTCCGCGGTCATCGCGGGCGCACTGGTCGGGTCACTGCTGCCGACAGTGCCGCTGGCCGCCGTCGCGGCGGCCGCCGAACCGTACGCCAAGCCCGCCGCGGTCTCACCCGAGAAGCCGGTCAAGGGCTCCGACGCCAAGACCAAGGGCCGGAAGGCGGACACCACCGTCAGCCGGACGGACGGCCAGCACGGCGCGCTGCCCGGCGTGGGCAGCGCCACCGTCGACGTGCCCGGCGAGAAGGGCACGGCGGTCAGGGCCGGCCGGCTGCCGGTCGCGCTCTCGTCCTCGGGCGCCCCCGGCACGGTCAAGGTCGAACTGCTCGGCCAGGACGCCGCCGTCAAGGCCGGGATCAACGGCGTGCTGATGACCGTCTCCGGCGCCGACGAGAACAGCGGGCTGGCCGTCGACTACTCGTCCTTCGCCCAGGCGGCAGGCTCCGGCTTCGGCTCGCGGCTGAAGCTGGTGCGCCTGCCCGCGTGCGCGCTGACCACGCCCGACCTTCCCGAGTGCAGGGTGCAGACCCCGCTGCCGGGCGGCAACGACCCGGCGAAGCAGACCGTCGCCGCGGACGCGCTGACCACGGCCCCGGCCGGGTCGATGCGCCTGGCCGCCGCGCCCGGCGCGACGGTGGTCGCCGCCACCGCCGGTACCGCCGGACCGAGCGGTGACTACAAGGCGACGCCGCTGTCCAGTGCGTCGAGCTGGTCGACCGCACTGAACAGCGGGTCGTTCACCTGGTCGTACGACATGCCGCTGACCGCGATGCCGGGCGGTCTGACGCCGAAGGTCGCCCTGTCCTACAACTCCGGCGCCATCGACGGCCGGACAGCGAACAGCAACAACCAGGCGTCCTGGGTCGGCGACGGCTTCGACCTGTCGCCGGGCTTCGTGGAACGCAGCTACAAGGCGTGCGCCGACGACGGTGCGCCGAAGACGGGCTCCGCGAGCCCGGGCGACCTGTGCTGGGGCACGGACAACGCGACGATCAGCTTCGCGGGACACTCCGGCGAGCTGATCCCGGTCTCCGGCGACGAGTGGCGCATCAAGGACGACGACGCCACCAAGGTCGTGCGCCTGCGAGACGGGTCTCGGGGTAACGGTGACAACGACGGCGAGTACTTCCGGGCCACGACGCCCGACGGCACGAGCTACTACTTCGGCTACAACCGCCTCCCGAACTGGTCGGCCGGCAAGCCGGAGACCAAGTCGGTCTACACGGTCCCGGTGTTCGGCAACAACGCCGGTGAGCCTTGCAACGGCGCCGACTTCGCCTCCTCCTGGTGCCAGCAGGGCTGGCGGTGGAACCTCGACCTGGTCGTCGACGCCCACGGCAACGACATCACCTACTGGTACACCCCCGAGACCAACAACTACGGCCGCAACCTCAAGGCCACCGACCGCACCCCGTACATCCGGGGCGGCCGCCTGGACCACATCGAGTACGGCCAGCAGCAGGGCGACCTCTACTCCGCCACCGTCAAGCCGATGGGCCGGGTCGACTTCGCCACCGCCGAACGCTGCCTGGAGACCACGGCCGGCGTCTGCGACCCAGCGAAGATCGACGCCAACCGGCAGTACTGGTACGACACCCCGTGGGACCAGAACTGCAAGGACGGCACCGACTGCACCGGCCAGTACTCTCCCACGTTCTTCACCCGCACCCGGCTCACCCAGGTCACGGCCAGGACGCTCCAGGCCGACGGCAGCTACGCCGCGATCGACACCTGGGACCTGACCCACAAGTGGGGCACCGCCGACTTCGACTACCAGCTGCTGCTGGACTCGATCAAGCACACCGGCTCCTCCACCACCCCGTCCGTCGCACTGCCGAGGACCACCTTCGCCTACAAGCAGCTGGCGAACCGGCTCGACAAGGTCGGCGACGGCCGGATGCCGTTCATCAAGCAGCGCCTCGGCACCGTCACCGACGAACTCGGCGGCCAGCTCGACGTCAACTACTCGGCGCCAGCCTGTGACTGGAACAACCTGCCGACGCCGCAGTCCAACACCACCCGCTGCTTCCCGCAGATGTACCAGGCCTCGCTGGAGAGCCCGGTCACCACGGAGTGGTTCAACAAGTACGTCGTCGACTCGGTCATCGTCACCGACCGCACTGGCGGCGCACCCGACATGGTCACCCACTACACCTACCTCGGCGACGCCGCCTGGCACTTCGACGACGAGGACGGCCTGACCAAGGACAAGCTCAAGACCTGGTCCCAGTGGCGCGGCTACGCCCGCACCCGGGTCGAGACCGGCGGCGTCACCGGCATGACCACCCAGGCCGACCACTACTACCTGCGCGGCATGGACGGCGACCGCTCCGACCCCGCCGACAAGTCCAGGAAGCGCACCGTCACCGTCGACGACGGCCAGGGCACCACACTCGCCGACGACAACGCCTGGTCCGGCTACGAGTACCGCACCGAGCAGTACGACAAGCCCGGCGGCGCGGTTCTGACCAAGACCGTCAACACCCCCTGGAAGCAGGAGACCGCCATGCGGGTCCGCGACTGGGGCACCACCACCGCCGACATCACCGGCACCGCCGTCACCCGCTCCTTCACCTCGCTCGACAAGGGCGTCGGCACCGCCTGGCGGGAGACCCGCACCAACACCACCCGCGACACCTACGGCCGCTCCACAGTGGTCGAGGACCTGGGCGACGTGGCGGTCGCGGGCGACGACACGTGCACCCGCACCACCTACGCCGACAACACCGCTGCCTGGCTGCTGTCCAGCATCATGCGCGTCGAGACCGTGGCCGCCGGCTGCGGGAGCGACGTCAGCCGGCAGACCCGGGCCGACGGGACCTCCGCCGTCCTGTCCGACCAGCGCGTGCGCTACGACGGCCAGGCGTACGGCGCCGCACCCACCAGGGGCGACGTCACGCTCGCCCAGACGCTCAAGTCGCAGACCGGCAACAGCGCCGTCTTCCTGGACAACGCCTTCGCCTACGACGTCTACGGACGCACCCTGACGGCCACCACCCTGGCCTCCACCACGGTCGTCGATGTCACGGGCGCGACCGGCCCGGTCACCACCGCCTCGCCGGAGTCCCGGACCACCACCACCGCCTACACCCCGGCCATCGGCCGGCCCACCAGGTCCGCGGTGACCACCCCGCCTGCCAAGGCTGGGGACGCCACCACCGCCCGGACCACGACCACCGACCTCGACCTGTTGCGCGGCCTGACGACCGACAGCGTCGACGCCAACAACCGCCGCACCGACATCCAGTACGACGCCCTCGGCCGCACCCTCAAGGTCTGGCAGCCCAACCGGTCGAAGACCACGGGACAGCTCCCCAACCTGGAGTTCGAGTACACCGTCGCGGACGGCAGGATCGTCGCCGTCGCCGCCAAGACACTCAACAGCGACGGATCCCAGCAAACCGGCTACACGCTCTACGACGGACTCGGCCGAGCCCGACAGACCCAGTCCCCGGGCGACAACGGCGGCCGCGTGCTGACCGACACCTTCTACGATGAGCGCGGCCAGACCGTCCTCACCTACACGCCGTACTACGCCACCGGCGCGCCGTCCACGACCCTGCGCAGCGTCGACGACACCACCGGGGTCGAGACCCAGACCGCCACCGCCTACGACGGCCTTGGACGCATCGTCAGCAGCACGGCCCTCGCGGGCAACGGCGTCGGCACCCCGCTCTCCACCACGACCACCGAGTACGGCGGCGACCGGGTCACCGTCACTCCGCCCACCGGCGGTACCCCGACCACCACCATCAGCGACGCGGCCGGCCGGACCACCGAACTGCGCCAGTACACGTCGGGGACCCCAACCGGCGCCTACGACACGACCAGCTACGGCTACGACCCCGCCGGCAAGCTCACCAGACTGACCGACCCGTCCGGAACGACCTGGACCTGGCTCTACGACCAGCTCGGCCGGCAGACCAAGGCGGTCGACCCCGACAGCGGAACCACCGTCAGGGCGTACGACAACCGAGGCCAGCTGACCAGCACCACCGACGGCCGGGGCAGGGTGATCGCCAGCGTCTACGACAACCTCGGCCGCCTGACCGAGACCCGTGAGGGATCGGCCACCGGCACCCTGCTGACGTCGCAGGCCTGGGACCCGTCCGGCAACAAGGGCGTCCTGGCCTCCAGCACCCGCTACAGCACCGTCGGCGGCACCACCTACCAGTACAGGACCGCGTACTCGCTGTTCGACACCCTCGGCCGCTCCACCCGGACGACCGTCACCGTCCCGTCCGTCCCCGGCCAGGAAGGCCTCGCTGGCACCTACGTCAGCGGCAGCATCTACCGCCTCGACGGCCTGCCGCAGAGCATCAGCTACCCGGCAGCCGGCAACCTGCCCGCCGAGTCCGTCGCCATGACGTACGACGCGCTTCGCCGACAGACTGCCGTCGAAGGCCTGAGCAAGTACCTCACCAACCAGACGTACAGCCTCACCGGCAAACCGCTGCAGTCAACGCTCGGCAACGGCACCGCCGGCAAGGACGTGTACGTCACCAACGCCTACGAGTGGGGCACCCAGCGCCTCGCCTCCAGCCGCACCGACCAGTACGGCATCACCGGAGCCACCCGTGCCACCGGCTACACCTACGACCAGGCCGGCAACGTCACCTCGGTCACCGACACCTCGCGGTCCGGCACGGACCGGCAGTGCTTCCGGTACGACCACCTGGCCCGCCTGACCGAGGCCTACACCCCCGGCACCGGCACCTGCCCGGCGCCCGGCAGCGCCCAACTCGGCGGCCCAGCCCCGTACTGGACCAGCTGGACGTACAACACCAACGGCACCCGGGCCACCGAAACCCGGCACGACCCAGCCGGTAACACCGCACAGAACGCCACCACCACCTACGCCTACCCCGCCGCCACCGCGGCCCACCCGCACACCCTGACGTCCACCAGCACCGTCACCGGCACCAACGGCACCCCCATACCGGAGAGCTACGACTACGACGACGCAGGCAACACCACGGGCCGGCACCTCAAGCCGTCCGACACCCGCACCAGCGACCAGACACTGACCTGGGACGTGGAGGGCCGGCTGAGCCAGGTCGTCGACACCGTCACCCCCACGACCGCCCCCACCACGACCGCCACCCGGAGCACCGACTACCTCTACGACGCAGGCGGCAACCGCCTGATCGGCCACACCCGCGACACCGCCGTCCCCGCCGCCGAGAACTGGACCCTCTACCTCGGCGCCACCGAACTCAACCTGGTCAAGGGCGCCGCGAAGCCCACCGCCACCCGCTACTACGCGCTGGGCGGTGCCACCGCTGTCCGCACCGACGACAACAAGCTGACCTTCCAGGTCGCCGACCACCACGGCACCGCCGAGATCGGTATCGACGCGACCACCGGCGCCGTCGCCCAGCGCCGCACCGCCCCCTTCGGTGGCATCCGCGGCACCGCGCCCACCGACTGGGCCGGCCACCGGGGCTTCCTCGGCGGCACCGACGAGCCCACTGGACTCACCCACCTCGGTGCCCGCGACTACGACCCGTCCACCGGGCGTTTCATCAGCGTCGATCCGGAGATCACCACGTCCGACCCGCAGTCGCTGGCGGCGTACACCTACAGCGACAACAACCCCCTGACCTTCAGCGACCCGACCGGGCGCAACTTCCTCGACGGACTGTGGGCGAGCCTGCGCCAGTTCAAGAAGGACCTCAAGGCGACGATGAAGCAACTCGGCGTCCAGCACCCGATGGACCGAACCAGCGCGCACAACAACGCGCAGCGGGTCGCCGCCGGCGAGATCAAGGACCAGGCCACGAGAATGGGTGCCACCAACTTCGAGGTCCTGCAGAACGTCGACGTCCCCAACGCCAGCAAGAAGTGCCTGTACAACCCCTCGCTGACAACCTGCAACAAGGGCAACGTCGACATCCTCGGCCACGACCCCAAGAGCGACGTCTACTACGTGTGGGAGGTCAAGTCCGCCGGTGAAGCGGCCAAGGCCGTGCCGGAGGCCGAGTGGTACGTGAAGAAGCTGGAGGAGGACGGTAAGAAGGCGGTCCTCGGGTGGACCATCGGCGGCCCCTACGACGTGCCCGACGGGAACATCGCGGTCGGTCCGGCGGAAGGCGCGGTGATCTACGGGAAGCCGGACAATCAGAAAATGAAGAAGAACATGCCCGCCCCCGGCGTGAGCCAGCAGTCCCAGGCCGCACGGGTGCCCACCGCCACCCCCGGCCCGGCGCCCGGCCGCTACCCCGGCACCGCGCATCAGCCGGGCCTGGGAACCGTCCCGCTGTCCGACACCGGGGTGAACAACTCGGCGCTGCTGATCCCCGCCGGGATCCTCGTCATCGCGGGGGTCGTCGCGGGAGCCCCGGCCGAAGCCGGAGCCGCCGCGGGCACGGCGACGACCGTGGCCGTGACGCGGGCGATGTTCGCCCTGGCAGCATGACGGTTCCGCGGACGGTTCCGCGGACGATTCCCCGACGGAGAGACGACAGATGATGTCCCTTGAGACATGGACCCGCCGGTACGTGGCGCCGGTGGCCAAGGAAGCAGGCCTGACCCGGAAGGGCCTGCTGTACCGTCTGGCCCACGAGAACGGCGACCACGCACTGCTGGAGTTCCGGCCCCGGCACCTCGACCCTGCGATGGAGGTCTTCACGGTCAAGGCGTTCGTCGTGCCGGCCACGTCCTGGGCGTGGAGCTACCGCAAGAGCTGGGAGTCCGCCCGGAAGAAGGCCCCGGACGCGTCGGCCGCCCTCGTCCAGTGGAGTGTGACGCCACCGGAAAACGTCGCCTTCACCCCCCACGCGGTCGGCCCGCTCGACGCGGACTGGGCGTACGGCGCAGGAGTCGACCCCGACACCGCGGGCCGGGCCGTGGCCGAAGTCCTGCGGGAGGTGACCCTCCCGGCCATGCGGCGGCTGCTCGACCGCGAACAGCTGTGGGCGGAGATCTGTCGACCGGGCTTCGCGTTCCACCGCGGACGCCCGCCCGGCTGGGCCCGGATGCTGCTGCACGTCGACGAGGCGTCACCCGCCGAACTCGAAGAGCTGGCCAGCCAGGTGGAGACGGACTACCCGGTCGCCGACGAATTCATCGCCTGGGCCCGCGCCCGGGCTGCCGGACACCTCGGATGACCGGCGAGCGCCTGGCCGGATCCCCGGCCGGGCGCTCGCCCGTTCCCCCGTCCCCCAGGCCGGCGGGGATCGGAGGACCGCCTGCCGCGGCAAGTTCCACTGTCGGTCCTGCGGCCACACCGTGCACGCCGGCACGGTGGGAGCGATCAACGCTGTACGGGCCGGGCTGGTCCGGTACGGTGCCAACCCGGCCTGGCGAGAAGCCCCCACGCTCACGCGGGGGAGGAGTCACAAGCGTCGAATGACGTTCGAGCGTGAGTGGGCGAGCAGGAGCGCGGCAGCCAACCGTAGGTTCGTGGACAAGGCCGTGGTGATCGCACGAGAAGTCGAGGTAACGCTCGGCCACGAATCGATGACCTACCCGAGGAACACGTTGCAGCGGGCGCGGGATGCGCTCGCCGACCGGTTGTTCGCGATCCTGGCCGCGACGCGCTACGCCAGCACGACCTACTACACCGTCGACCGCCTGCCGATGGCGATTCTGTCCGACGAGTACGGCGACGACGCCGACACCCTCGCCGAGGACACCGACATCGCCATGGCCCTGTGCCGGGCCGGCTGGCGTGTCGTCTACCGCAGCGACGCCCACGCCTCCACCCACGTCCCCACCACCGTCCGAGGCCTGTGGCACCAACGCCACCGCTGGGCCTACGGCACCCTGCAATCCATCTGGAAGCACCGCCGCGCCGTCAAGGAGACCGGCACCGCCGGCCGTCTCGGCCGGCGCACCCTCCCCTACTTGGTGCTCTTCCAACTCGCCCTGCCACTCGCCGCACCCCTGATGGACGTCGTCGCGCTCTACGGGCTCGCCTCCGGAACGACCCCGCCCCGGCCCTGGCCTGGGGCACCTTCTGCCTCGCCCAACTCGCCCTCGCCGCCCACGCCCTGCACCGGGACGGCGAAAGCCTGCGCCACCTGTGGCTCATCCCGCTCCAGCAGACCGCCTACCGCACCGCCCTGTGCCTGGTCACCACCCACGCCCTGGCCACCGCCGCACTGGGCACCGGACCCCGATGGCACCACCGGCCCACCACTGCGGCGCAGCCCCAACCGCAGCCGGCAGCGGTGTGACGGTGCGCCCCCGGCCGCGGGCTGGCAACAGCGGCAGCCGGGGGCAGCAGTTTGGTGCTGAGGTCTCCTGCCGCCTCTACCGGGCGCCGGCCTGCGCCGCACGCACGGCGCAGGCCGGCGCCCGGGGTGGTGAGCGGTATGGGGCTCAGTTGGCCAGGCTGAAGTCCCCGCCGACCGGGGCGGCGATCTTGTCGACGCCGGTCAGGGCGGTGAGCGTGGTCACCGGTGTGTTGCTGTCGGTGGTGGTGCCGTTGCCGAGCTGGCCGGAGCCGTTGGCGCCCCAGGAGCGGACGGTGCTGTCGCCGAGTAGGGCGACGGTGTGCTCGCGGCCGCCCGCGACCAGCTGGACGCCGCTCAGCCCGGGCACCGGGACGGGGGTGATCCGGTAGTCGTTCGTGCCGTCGCCGATCTGGCCGGAGGTGTTCTGGCCCCAGGCCTTCAGCTTGTTGTCGCTGTCGGTGACGGCCAGGCTGTGGTTGCACCCGGCGGCGATCTGGGAGACACCGCCGAGCCAGATGCCCTGGGCATCGACCGGGGTGTAGCGGTTGATGGTGCTGTTGTCGCCGAGCTGGCCGGTGGCGTTGTAGCCCCAGGCCTTCACCGCATTGCCGCTGGTGGGCTTGCCGGTGGTGGTCGGCGGGCCGACCAGGGCGAGGTTGTGGTTGCAGCCGGCCGCGATCCGGGTGACCCCGGTCAGGTTGTTCACCGGGGACGGCACGTTGCGGCTGGCCGAAGTCCCGTCGCCGAGTTGCCCGTTGATGTTGTAGCCCCAGGCCCAGACGGTGCCGTCCTCGCGCAGCGCGATGCTGTGGTTGAGCCCGGCGGCGATCGCGATCACCTTGTTCAGTCCCTCTACGCGGACGGGCACGCTGCTGTCCGAGTTGGTACCGTTGCCGAGCTGCCCGTAGTTGTTCCGGCCCCAGGAGACCACGGTCTGGTCGGCGAGCAGGGCCAGGCTGTGGGCGCCGCCGGCGGCCACGTCGGTGGCGTTGGAGAGGTTGACGACCTGGCCGGGCGCGTTGTGGCTGAACACCGAGCCGTCGCCCAGCTGGCCGGAGCTGTTGGCCCCCCAGGACTGCACGGTACGGTCGGTGAGCAGGGCCAGTCCGTGCCCGTTGGTGGGGCCGGAGCCGCCCGCGGCGATCTTGACCACCTCGGCGCTTGTCAGCCCGAGCACGGTGGTGGCGGTGGTGCGGAAGTCGGTCCAAGTGCCGTCGCCGAGCTGGCCGGACCGGTTGTTGCCCCAGGACTTCAGCCGCTTCTCCTGGGCGTGCGCGGTGCCGGCCGGAATGGCGGCCAGACTGAGCGCGGCCGTGGCAGCGACAGTGGCGGCGAGCAACTGCCGCAGTCGGCCGAGGGGTTCGGTACGGGGATTCGTCATGTGGTTCCTTCCGGAGGGGAGGGAGAGGTGGTCAGCGCGCCAGGCTGAAGCTGCCGCTGGAGGGAGCCGCGACCATGGAGACGCTGCCGGACTTGGCCAGCACCTGCACCGGGGTGGGGCGTTGGGTGGTGGTGCCGTCGCCGAGCTGGCCCTTGTCGTTCAGGCCCCAGGCCTGGACGGTGCCGTCGGCGAGCACCGCCAGGTTGTGGGAGGCGCCGGAGGCGATGCCGGTCACCCCGGTCACCCCGGGGACGGGCACACTGGTGTTGCGCTGGGTGAGGGTGCCGTCCCCGACCTGGCCGTTGGTGTTGTTGCCCCACGCGCGCAGGGTGCGGTCCTGCAGGAGGGCGACGCTGTGCGAGGCCCCCGCGGCGAGGGCGGTGACGTTCTTGAGCTCCAGCACAGGCACCGGGTAGGGCTTGTTGTTGTTGACGGCGGGCGTCTTGGTGGTGGCCGTGTCGTCGCCCAGCTGACCGTTCTCGTTGAGGCCCCAGGACATGACGGAGCCGTCCGCGAGCAGGGCCAGGGCGTGCGAGGCTCCGGCCGTGATGCCTTTGACGGTGGTCAGTTCGGGGACCTGGACGGCGGTGGCACGGGTCGCCGGGGCCGGCGCGGGAACGGGGTCGGTCGACTTGGCCGCCTTCGCGGTGATGCCGAGCTGCCCCTTGTCGTTGTTGCCCCAGGTCTTCACCGTGCCGTCCTTCAGCAGCGCCATGCTGAAGGTGTCACCGGCTGCGATCGCCTTGACGTCCTCCAGCCCGGCCACCACGACCGGCAGGTTGGCATTGGTGGTGGTGCCGTCGCCCAGCTGGCCCTTGTCGTTGAGGCCCCAGGCCTTGACGGTGCCGTCCTTGAGCAGGGCGAGGGCGTGCGAGCCGCCCGCCGCGACGGCGTCCACCCCGCCCAGGCCGGCGACCAGGCTGGGCACGGCCCACTCGTCGGTGGCACTGGTGGCGCCGTTGCCGAGCTGGCCCTTGTCGTTCTTGCCCCAGGACTCGACGGTGCCGTTGGCGAGCAGGGCCAGACCGAAGCCGGAGCCGGCCGAGCCGCCCGTACCGCCGGCGGCGACGGAGTTGAGCTCGGCGCCCGACAAGCCCACGACGGAGGTCGGGGTGAGCCGCTGGGTCTTGGTGCCGTCGCCCAGCTGCCCGCTGGTGTTCAGTCCCCAGGAGCGCAGCCGCAGGTCATACGCGGAGGCGGCGGAGGTGGGCAGCGCGATGGAGCCCAGCAGGGTCAGGCTCGCGACCAGCGCGGGCAAGGCGGTCGCGGGCACGTGACGGAGCTTTCGGTGCAACGGGTGCATCTCTTCCTCATGATCGGGTGGGGCGGGGCATGGGGATGCCCGGCAGCGGCCATGCGGGGCCGGTGCTCGGGGTCGCGCGATGTGGCGTGGTGTCAGGGGCAGGGTCGCGCCGGGTTGCGGCGGACGGGCTCGCCCACGGCCAGGCCGGGAGCCGGCAGGGGCCGGTGGTGGGCCTTCGGGGTGTCCTCACCGCAGAGCGGCACCGGGCGCAGCGCGCCCGAGGAGGACGCGGCGGCCGGCGCGGCGGCCAGCAGGGGCAAGGCGAGTGCGAGCAGCAGGACGCGGGATTTCGACGCTCGCACTGATCCGGACTGGGGTGACATGTCGTCCCTCGTGATACAGGCCGCGCGGCACCCTGGCCGCGCGGCCGTAGCTGGAAATGAAGATCGGATCGCCCGGATATCTGCCCCAAGATCAGAACGGTCGTGCGGTTCCGAACGGCTTTCCACCTTGTTGGCCCAGCTCGATCGTTCGCCATCGCCCTATTGGCCTGTTACTGGTTGCGGACCGTGATCGACACCCGAAGCATGGGACGGCCGGGCCCGAATGATCATCAGATCGTTGAGCACAAGTGCCCGGAAAATCCGGCGACTTCAGTGGGAGAGAGCGTGCTGCGGACACAGCTATCCAGACTTCTGGCCGTCACCCTCGGTGGCGCCATCGCCTTGGCGACCCCGGCGCCGGCGGGGGCCGAGGACACCGAGCCGGCGGTGGTGGTGAACGGGACGTTCTCCTCGCCGACGGTGCCCGAAGGCAAGACCTGGGCGTCGAGGCCCGAGGGATGGACCAATGCTCCGATCGCCTCGGTAACCCGCGCCGCCCACCCGAAGGGTCTTCAGGCGGCTGCGTTGAGCTGGGACACCGGGCCCACTTCGACCAGTACACAACTGCGCGGCGTACGGACCGGCGCCACGGTGACCCTCAGCTGGGACGACAATCCTGACAGCTGTGCGAAGCAGGGCGACGCCAAGCGGACGTACACCGTGACGGTTGCCGGCGACAACAACCAGCCAGGCAACTTCAGCACCAATGACTCGACCGGCAAGGCCAACTGGTTCATCGGCCGGACCTACTCCTTCACCGCTGCCGAGGACGCCCCGAAGATCACCTTCACCTCGACCACCACCACCAACGCGAGCTGCGGCCCACTGATCACCGACGTCGCGGCCAAGCAGACCGCCCCGCCCCTGGGCTCGCCCCAGACTCCCAAGCAGAACGACCCCTGCGCGGGTGACGCGAAGGACAGCCCGGCATGCAAGGACGTGGCCGGCAACAAGGACCAGATCTCCAAGTGCCCGCCCTCGAACAAGGAGTGCCTGGCGAGTGTTGCCGGGAACGGGAAGACAGAGAAGGACGGCATCGACAAGCAGACCTCGGCCGTCGAGGACTTCGGCAAGGTTCCCCGCGTCCAGGACCCGAACACCGCGGCCGCCGGTCTGTGCGCCCTGCCGAACGCACTGACCGACGAGGCCAAGCCCGGTGACGCGGTCGTCCCGCCGAGCGACTGGTGGTTCTGCTGATGCGGCGCCGCCACCCGCACCGGCTGGGCTGCGCCGTCGTGACCGTCGGTCTGGCCCTGGCCGCCGCCCCGCCCGCGCGGGCCGCAGACACGGTGGACGTCCAGGTGCCCAACGGCACCTTCGCCCAGCCCGTCGCCCCCGACAACGGCACCGCCGCCGGGCACACCGACTGGTCCCCGGACAACACCGGGGTGGTCTTCGGCAAGTCACTGGCCCAGCACCCGAAGGGCTACCAGGCCGCCGCACTCAACTGGAACGGCGCCGCGCTGACCCTGCGCACCCGGCTCTGGGGCGTGAAGGCCGGCTCCCACGTCACCCTGAGCTGGGACGACAGCCCGGGAGTGGACCGTCGCTGCAAACCCGAACAACTCAAGGACGGCCAGACCTACAACGTCTCCCTCATCACGGCCGGCCCGGCACCCGACCCGCAGGTCACCACCAAAGGCACCGACACCGTCGGCACCGCCAACTGGACCAGCGGGCGGACCTTCGAGTTCGACGCCACCGAGGACAACCCGATGGTGTCGTTCGACTCCGCCGAGCAGCGCGACTCGCTCTCCTGCGGCCCGCTGATCAGCAACGTCACCGCCCAGCAGGCGCCCGCGCCCGTCGACCAGAAGGTCCGCAAGGAACAGCTGCCCGGCCCCAAGGCCTACCAGGGCAACAGTCCGCTGGAGCCGAGCATCGCCGTGGACGACTGCGAGGGCTCCGCGACCAACTGCGTGTTCACCGTGGACAAGCGCTCCTCCTACCAGTACTACGGCCAGACCAGGATCGTCGGCGAGGTGTACATCAACTGCAGCCGCAACGCGGTGGTGGACGACCGCAGGATCGAGGCCGTCGAGCCGCCGTACGACAACCTCTCCCAGTACTACGCGCTCAAGGGCACGCCGCTGGTCCCCAGCCGTTCCGACATCTCGCAGAGCCGCCCCAACCTGGCCGCGCAGGCCGTCGCCGGGTTCAGTGCCGCGGGCGGCAACACGGGCGCCGTCTCCACCAGCAACCCGCTCACCTGGAGCCGGACCACCACCAAGGCGCTCAACCCCACCATCCAACCCGGCGAGGTGAGTTGGATCGAGGTCCAGCCCGGCCGCGAACGCGTCGCCGGTACCTTCACCAACTCCCGTAACAAGTACCGGCTGGACACCGTCTTCGACGTCCCCGCCGTCTCCCTCCCGGACCGCTGGTTCCAGCGCACCGGCCCGCTCACCGACGTCGAGCTGCAGCGCTGCGGCACCGCCCGGCCGACCGCCGGCACCCCGGACAACGGGGCCGGGCCGGACAAACGGCTGATCGCCGTCGACGCCCCGCCCGCCGGGGTGCGCGCCCAGACGGTCGCTCTCAACCCCTGACAGCAGCCCACGACGAGGCCGCCTGCCCGACGGATCGGGCAGGCGGCCTCGTCGTGCGGACGGACCTCAGCCCAGCCGCGTCCAGGTCCGCTCCGGCGTCAGCCGGTACGTCTCGACGGGCCGGGACCCGGCGCCGCGCGGCGCCGCCTCGACGAGGCCGCCGGCGTCCATCGCGCGGTTCCCCGGTGGCGGGTTCGGGGCCGGGGTCGGATTCGGCGCCGGAGTGAAGCCGGGGTGGAGCGAGAGGCAGCGTTCCCTGGCGCTGAAGGTCTGCGCGACGACCGTACTGACGTTGACCGTCGACGGGCTGTCCACGACGATGTTCTTGATCAGCTTGCCAGTGCCGTTCACCGACAGCTCGCCGACTGTGCGCGTCATCGCGTTGAGCATGCCGAACTGCAGCTCGTCACCGGACTTCACGGTGAACTTCACCTGGGTGGTCTCGGTGCTGGTGCGCTTCCACTCGTGCGAGTACTTCGCCTTGAAGGCGAGGGCGAAGGTGGCCTTCGCACTGAGTTTGAGCTCGGCTGCCCCGGCGACGCTGCCGCCGACGCCGATCGAGGCGCCGTTGGCGATGTCCGTGTTGGGGCCCTTGTCGGTGGGTGCGGTGTGGTCGGTGTGGGTGACCTCCGTCTTGTTGTCGACGCCCGCGCTGCCGGAGACGTTGGTGGTGTTGTCGATCGTGCCCTCCAGCGTGGCGCTGCCGGAGATCTCACCCGCGATGTTGTCGGTGGTGCTCGACTCCAGGGCGACCGTCCGCTCGACCGTCATCGGCTTGTTGGTGCAGTTGATCGCCGCGTTGCCGACCGAGATCACCGCCGTGGTGAGTTCGCGCGACAGGCCCGGGATGAACCGGTACCCGCAGCCGTAGTCCTTGCCGCAGCCCCGCGCCAGCGCGGGCGCGTCGGCCAGCGGCGCGTCCCCGTCGAAGGCCTGCGCGGCCGCCGTCGCGTCGGGGGCCGTGACCGCATCGGGGCCCGTGCCCGCAC
>NZ_MECK01000022.1 GCF_014596465.1 Streptomyces sp. CBMA123
CGAGCACGCCGAGGACGGCGGTCACGAAGCCGGTGCCGGGGGCGGCGGCGATCGCCACCAGCCGGTCCGGTCCGGCGCCGGCGGCGAGCAGCCGGCGGGAGAGGGCGCTGGCCCGGGCGACCAGTTCGGCGTAGTCGAGCCGGCCGGCGTCGTCCTGGACGGCGACGGCGGCCGGCCGGGCCAGGGCGAGGGCGCGGATCCGGGGCAGCACGTCGGTGAAGACCTCGGGCTGCTGCCCGTAGCTGTTCCACTCGACCAGGACGCGCTCGCGCTCGGGCTCGGGCAGCGCGGTGATCCGGCCGACGGGCAGTTCGGTGGAGACGGTGGCGAACTCGGCGAGGTAGCCGAGCAGGGCGTCGCGGAAGAGGTCCAGCCGGTCCTGCGGGTAGCGGTCGGCGTCGCCGTCGACCCGCAGTTCGCAGCCCTCCGTGCCGTTGTCCAGGAAGAGGATCTGGAGGTCCGGGACGGGGCCGGTGGACAGGTTGCGGACCTCGGCGCGGCAGTCGCCGAGGGCGAACTCGCCGCCGGTCTGCAGCACGTTGACGGTCGGGCCGAAGGTGCGGCCGGCGTCGCCGGTGAGTCCGAGCTCGCGGCGGATCGCGTCGTGCCGGTGGCGCTGGTGGCGCAGCGTGCCGCGCAGAGCGGCGGCGACCTGGGTGAGCAGGCCGTCGCGGCCGAGCGCGGGGTGGGCGGAGACCGGCAGCGGCAGGAAGTTGGCGCGCATGCCGGGGACGGACTGGGCGAGCGGGGTGGTCCGGGCGGCGACCGGCAGGGTCAGGACGACCCGGTCGGTGCCGCAGAGCTGGGCCAGGCAGCCGGCGGTGGCGCCGATGAGCAGGGTCTGCCAGGTGACCCGCTCGGCCCAGGCGGCGTCCTGCAGCCTGGTGACGGTGTCGGCCGGGATGAGGCCGGTGCTGCGCAGGGTGGCGCGGGCGGGCGAGCCGAGGTGGCCGGAGAGCACGGTGGGTTCGATGCCGTCGGCCAGCCGCTCGGCCCAGTAGGCGCGGTCGCGGTCGTGGGTGGGGGAGGCGAGGTAGTCGCGCTCCTCGGCGAGCAGTTCGGCCAGGGTCGGGTCGGTGGCGGGCTCGGCGTCGGGCAGGTCGTACTCGGCGGCGAGCCGGCGGTAGACCAGGGTGCGGCTGAAGCCGTCCAGCAGGATGTGGTTGGCCTTGACGTACAGCCAGGCCAGTTCGGGGCCGATCAGCAGCAGGGTGGCAGCGAGGGAGTCGGGGCCGAGGGTGGACGGCAGCTGCCGGTCGGTCTCCAGAAACGTTTCAGCGGCGGCCAGCGGGTCGGACTCGCCGGTCAGGTCGAGCACGGGGAGGGGACGCTCACGGGGTGGCTCGACGATCTGCACCGGTTGGCCGTCGCGCTCGGCGAAGCGCACCCGCAGGCACTCGGTGCGGTCCTGCACGCGCTGCCAGGCGGCGCGCAGCCGGCCGTGGTCCAGCGGGCCGGTCAGCTCCAGGCAGTCCGCCATGGTGAACACCGGGTTGCCCGGGTCGAGCTGCTGGGCGAACCACATCTCGCGCTGGGCATCGGACAGCGGCAGTTCTTCGGGATGCACTGCTTCAAAAAGACGCGCGATGTGACGCATCGTCATCTTACCCCCGTGGCAATGGCGTTGGGCGGCGCCAGGCGTTCGACCGCATCCAGTGCGTCGACGCCGTAGATGTCGCGCACCCACGCGCTCTGGTAGATGGTGTCGAGGTAGCGGTCACCCAGGTCGGGCGAGACGGCGACGGCGACGACGTCGTCCCGGCCGGCCCGGTGCTCCGCCAGCCAGGCCGCCGCTCCGCTGACCACCGTGCCGGTGGAGCCGCCGAACAGGAAGCCGCCGCGGGCGAGCCGGTGACAGGTGCGGACGGTGTCGATCTCGGGCACGTGCACCACGTCGTCGACGAACGTCTCGTCCAGCAGGGCGGGCCGGACGCCGGCGCCGAGGCCGGGGAGCATCCGCGGTCCGGGCTCGCCGCCGAAGGTGACGGAGCCGACGCTGTCCACCGCGACGATCCGGGTGGCGGGCCGGTGCTCCTTGAAGTAACGGGCGCAGCCCATCAGCGTGCCGGTGGTGCCGGCGCCGATGAACAGCATTTCCAGGTCCGGGAACTGCCGGAGGATCGCCGGAGCCGTGGTGCGGTAGTGGGCCCGCCAGTTGTCCGGGTTGGCGTGCTGGTTCAGCCAGACGTAGCGCGGCGAGGAAGCGCACAGCTCACGGACGTAGTCGAGCCGGGCACCCAGGAACCCGGTCTCCGGCGAGGGCTCGGTGATCATGTGCACCTTGCCGCCGAGTGTTTCGATGAGCTGACGCGTGGACAGATTGGTACGTGGGTCGACGACGCAGATGAACTGATAGCCCCGGACGGAGGCGATCATGCTCAGCGCCATCCCGAGGTTCCCCGAGGAGGACTCCACCAGGATGGAGCCCTCGTTCAGCCGCCCGTCGCGCTCGGCGGCGTCGACCATGCTGAGGGCCGCCTTGAGCTTGACGGAGCCGGCGAAGTTGAAGCCCTCGCACTTGAGGTACAGCGGGTAGTCGAACATCGCCCGCAGGTCGACGAAGAGTTCATCCTCGTTGAACTCCTGCGGCGTTCTGATGATGGGCATCGCCCGTCCCCCTTCGCAGTGGAGTGAGTGACGGGACGTCAGTCCCAGATGATGTCGTCGCCCCGCACGGAACCGGTGCCCGTGGCGGCCGGGACGGCGGCGGCGCGGGCGGCGACAACGGTGATGCTGCTCATGATGAACCCCCGGTGGCAAATGGAGTCGCGGGCCGTGGAATCGACGGCGGCGAATCGGCTGGAACGGATGAGCGCTCTGCCGGATCCGGCTTCCGCGCTGAATGCGGGGCGGACCCGGATCCCGAATCCGGCGAAAGGGCTTCGGGCCCCTTCGCGCCGGGTGACGGGATGTCAGTCCCAGATGATGTCGTCGCCGTGCACGGAACCGGCGCCCTTGCCGACCGGGCCGTCCCAGATGATGTCGTCACCGTGCACGGAACCGGCGCCCTTGGCGACCGGGGCAGCCGCCGCGGTGACGGCGCCGGCGACCGGCGCGGTGAGGGCGACGCCGGCGACCAGCAGGCCGAGGACGGCGGCGGTACGGGCGGCGACAACGGTGATGCTGCTCATGATGAACCCCCGGTGACAATGGAGCCGCGGGCCGTTAAATCGGCGGCGGCGAGACAGGTGATACGGATGAGTGCTGTGCCTGGTTCAATTCCCGCGGTGAATGACCGCGCGGGACCGGCTCTCGAATCCTCCGGAAGGGGGTTCCGGCCCCCTTCGGCATGACCAAGTCTGTCTCGCACACACGTTCCGTGCCACAGTTCTCCATGTCAGGGTCCTGCCCTGGCAGCACCCTGCACAGCGCCGGCACCGCGGGTCACTCCTCCAACAACGGCAGCCGGTCGTCGCTGAATTCGGCCGCCAGCCGCCATCCGCGCAGTTCAGGCGCGTCACGTAGGCAACGGCGGGTGATCCGTTGCGCGGCGGAATCCAACTCTCCGGATTTGGGCGGGCCGAGAAAGAAGACAAGATCGGCACCGAGGGGGTCGATCTCGACGTAAACGTGCTCCAGTCCGTCGGCCGGCTGGGCGGCCTTCCGAAGCAGTTCGACGAGTTTGTCGGGCGTGACCTGTTCCGGTCCGACCTTACCCCGAACCAGACGTCCGACAGTGATATACATGTCAAATCCTCTCGTGGGTGGACCCGCGCGAAGTCCGCAGGAAAGGGCATGGCCCCGAAACGGCGGGTGGTTGTGGGCAGGGTGTCGTAGCATGCCCCCGAGATCCGGCAATGACGTGGCGTCATCAGGCTCGAAACATCGGGGGGGCAGGCGGTGCTGTCAGTGTTAGGACTGGATCCCGACGCCGAGGCCGTGTACCGGACGGTGCTGACCCGTCCCGAACTCGGCATCGCGGCGGTGGCGCAGGACCTCGACTGGCCCGAACAACGGGTCCGGGACGCCCTGGACGGGCTGGCCCGGCTCACCCTGATCAGGCACTCCGAACTGGAGCCCGGGCACCTCCTCCTGGTCAACCCCGAGGTCAGCCTGGCCATGCTGATCGGCCGCCAGGAGGCCGAACTCGCCGAGCGGCAGCGCCAGATCGCCCAGAGCAGGCTGGAGGCCGCCAAGCTCGTCGCCCAGTACGCGGAGAACCGCAAGGGTGAACGGGGCCTGGGCGTCGAGCAGTTGGAGGGCGTCGACCAGATCCGGCTGCGGCTGGAGGAGCTCTCGCACTCCTGCACCAGCGAGATCATGGGCTTCGCGACCGGCGGCGGACAGTCGCCGGCCGCCCGCAGAGCCGGGCAGGTCGCCGACCAGGAGGTCTTCGACCGCGGCGTGCAGATGCGCAGCATCTACCTGGAGAGCGCCGCCAACGACGGCGGCACCATCTCCCACCTGGACTGGCTCACCGAGCGGGGCGCCCGGGTGCGGGTCGCCCCGTCGCTCCCGATGCGCCTGGTGATATTCGACCGCAAGGTCGCCGTCGTGCCCACCGATCCGGACGACACCAGCGTGGGGGCCCTGGTGCTGTCCGGTCCCGGACTGGTCTCCGCGCTCTGCGCGCTGTTCGAGTACGTCTGGGAGAACGCCGCCCCGTTCGGAAAGGCCCCGGCCAAGGGGGCCGAGGGCCTCAACCCGCAGGCGATGGCGGTGCTCAGCCTGCTCGCCCAGGGCCACACCGACGAGGTGGTGGCCCGCAAGCTCGGCGTCTCGGTGCGCACCTCGCGCCGGATCACGGCGGAGCTGATGGCCTGGCTCGGCGGCCGGAGCCGCTTCCAGGCCGGGGTGATCGCCGGCGAGCGCGGTCTGCTGCAGGGCGGCGCGTCGGCGCGCGAGGTCGACTGAGCACCCCGCGCGCCCACACCAACGGCCGGTCCGGGCAGGACGCGTACCGCCCCGCCCGGACCGGCCTGCCCGGTGGACCGTCAACGCGTCACCGCGGTGCGGTAGACCCGCAGGTTCACCGGGATCAGCACTGCGAGCAGGGCCGCCACCACGATCACCGCGAGCAGCACCGGGTGCCGGTCCGGCAGGCTGTCCCCGACCACTGTCGGGGCGTTGCCCCACAGCTCCCGGCAGGCCGCGGCCACGAGGCTGACCGGGTTCCACTCGGCCACCGCGCGCAGCCAGGCGGGCAGCCCGGTCAGCGGCATGAACGAGTTGGACAGGAATGACAGCACCACCAGGAACAGCGCCGAAATGCCGTTGATCGCCTCGGCGTTGCGCATCAGCATGCCGACCAGCGCGCCCAGCCAGAGCATCGCGTAGGCGAAGGCCAGCACCAGCACGAAGCCCAGCGCCGCCGAGCCGACGTCCTGGTGGATCCGCCAGCCGACCCCGAGGCCGGCCAGGGCGACCGCGAAGGTGGCGGCCGCGGCGGTCAGCAGGTCGGCCGCGGTGTGGCTGACCAGCACGGCGGAGCGGCCCATCGGCAGCGAGCGGAAGCGGTCGATCAGCCCGGTGCGCAGGTCGGTGGCCACGCCCAGCGCGGCGACGCCGACGCAGGTCAGGCCGACCTGGGCGAACACCCCGGCCATCACGTAGTCGTGGTACTCGCCGGAGCCGGTCACCGTCACCACGCTGGCGAACAGGTAGCCGAGCACGACCACCATGGTCACCGGGGTCAGGGTGATCGCGATGACCTTCTCCGGGGTACGCCGCAGGTGCCGCAGGTGGCGGCCGATCAGCGCGGCGGTGTCTCCGAGGGCCGTGCCGAAGCCGGCCGGGGCGCCGATGTCACTCACTGCTGGTCTCCCGTCCGTCCGGTGGCGGCCGCCACCGGTTCGCGCTCGTCCGGCCCGTGCTGCTCGTCCGGGTCGCTCTGGCCGCTCTGAGCGCTCTGAGCGCTCTGAGCGCTCTGGGCGCTCTGGGCGCTCTGGCCGGCCTGCTCGGTCTGCCGGGCCGCCTCCTCGGGGGCCCGGCCCAACTGGGTGCCGCGCCCGGTCAGGTGGAAGAACACGTCGTCCAGCGACGGGCGGCGCAGCGCGAAGTCCGTCACCGGCACGCCGGCCGTCTCCAGGGCGACCGCGGCGGCGGCGATCGTGCCGATGCCGTCGGCCAGTTGGACGGTGATCCGGCGCCCGGTGCGGTCCACCTCGGGCTGGGCGGCGGCCACCGGGGCGAGGACGGCCAGGGCCTGCGGAAGGGCCGCGTCGGTGGCGACGCCCACTTCCAGCCACTCCTCGCCGACCTTGCGCTTGAGCTCGTCCGGGGTGCCCTCGGCGATCACCTGGCCGGTGTCGATCACCAGGATGCGGTCGGCCAGGAAGTCGGCCTCCTCCAGGTACTGGGTGGTGAGCAGCACGGTCACCCCCTGGGCGACCTGCTCGCGGACCATCTCCCAGAGCACCAGCCGGCTCGCCGGGTCCAGCCCGGTGGTCGGCTCGTCCAGGAACAGCACCTCGGGCCGGCCGATCAGCGCGGCGGCCAGGTCCAGCCGGCGGCGCATGCCGCCGGAGTAGGTCTGGGCCGGCTTCTCGGCGGCGTCCTCCAGCTCGAACCGGGCGAGCAGTTCGGCCGCCCGCCCGCGGGCGCCCTTGCGGCCCAGGTGCAGCAGCCGGCCCAGGAGTTCGAGGTTCTCGCGGCCGGTGAGCAGCCCGTCCACGGCGGCGTACTGGCCGGCCAGGCCGATCCGCCGGCGCACCTGGCGCTGCTGGCGGACCACGTCGAAGCCGGCCACCTCGGCCCGCCCCTGGTCCGGTTCCAGCAGGGTCGCCAGGAGCCGGACGGTGGTGGTCTTGCCGGCGCCGTTGGGGCCGAGCAGGCCGAGGACGGTGCCGGCCGCCACCTCCAGGTCCACGCCCTTGAGCGCGTGGTGATCGCCGTATCTCTTGCCCAGTCCGGTCGCCCGAATCGCGGTGTCCATCATTCATTCCCCCTTCCACGGAGGTCAGTGGATCGTTCGGAAAACAGACGCCGGAGCGAATTCCCGGCGTGGAATCACGAAATTCGTTGGAATCGTGCGGAGGTCGGCCCGGTCGGGTCCCGACGTACTCGACGACCGGTCGGTCGCGTGGGGCGGCCGGCCGGATTTCCCGAATCATTGGCCCGGCGTCACCCGAATGTGGTCCGCTCGAATGGTTGTCCCTCAACGTGACCGACCGTAGCACCGGGGAATCGGGCCCGGTAAGGGGCTCCGGCCCGGCTCCGCTGGCAGCAGCTTGCCACCGCAGGATGCTGCAAGTCCCGGAGGCCCCGCAGCCGTTCGGGACGCTCTACGGTCATGGGTATTCCGCCGGTCCCCCTCATGCCGGTGAGGACACATCCCAACCCGACTGTCGCCACTGCGGCTTGATCATGCCGCCGATCGCAGGAGAGGTAATGGCAAGTCAAAGGAATTTCGCGGCCAGGCTGGGCGAGTGGAGTGCCCAGCACCGCAAGACCGCTGTCTTCGGCTGGATCATCCTGGTCGTCCTGGTCACCGTGCTCGGTGGCATGGCCGGCCAGAAGAGCCTGACCCAGGCCGACTACGGGACCGGGGAGTCGGGTCGCGCCGCCCAGGTCCTGAAGGACGCCGGGATCAACGATCCGGTCAACGAGCTGATCCTGGTCCACAGCGACGGCCTGACCTCGGACTCCCCGGAGTTCCGCAGCGCCGTCCAGGCCACCGCCGACGCGGTCGGCAAGACCGGTCTCGCGGAGAACCTGCGCGACCCGTACACCACCCAGGCCTTCTCGGCCGACAAGCACTCGGCGCTCATCATGTTCGCCGTCACCGGCGACCCGGACACCGCGGCCGACCGGATCGACCCGGTGATCACCGCGGTGCAGGACACCGCCAAGGCCCACCCGCAGGTGACCCTCGGCGAGTTCGGTGGCGCGACCGCCCTCAAGGGCATCAACGACAGCCTCGGCGATGACTTCACCCGCGCCGAACTGACCGCGCTGCCAGTCGCGTTGGGCATCCTGCTGGTGGTCTTCGGCGCCTTCGTGGCGGCCGTGCTGCCGGTCGCCCTGGCGGTCACCGCCTGCATCGGCGCCATGGGCCTGCTCGCGCTGAGCAGCCAGGCCGTGCCGGTGGACGGCATGACCAACTCGGTGATGTTCCTGATGGGCCTCGCCGTCGGCGTCGACTACTGCCTGTTCTACCTGCGCCGTGAGCGCGAGGAGCGGGCGGCCGGCCGGGACAAGGCGACCGCGCTGCGGATCGCCGCCCACACCTCGGGCCACTCGGTGCTGGTCTCCGGCCTCACCGTGATGGTCGCGATGGCGGGCATGTTCCTCTCCGGACTGACCGTCTTCGAGGGCTTCGCGATGGCCACCATCGAGGTCGTCGCCGTCTCGGTGGTCGGCTCGATGACCGTGCTGCCGGCCCTGATGTCGATGCTCGGCGACAAGGTCGCGTCCGGCCGGATCCCGTGGATCAGCAAGCGCCGCCAGGCCTCCGCGGCCAACGTCAAGCCCGCCAACGCGCTGCTGCGCGGCGTGCTGGCCCGCCCCGGGATCTTCGCCACGCTGGCCGCCGCCGTGCTGGTGGCGCTGGCCCTGCCGGCGCTCGGCATGAAGACCGAGAAGCTCGGCATGGACAAGCTGCTGCCCTCGGACAACCCGCTGGTCTCGGTCTCGCAGCGGATCGACCGGGAGTTCCCCGGCTCGCCCTCGCCCGCCACCGTGGTGGTCAAGGCCGACAACATCGACTCGCCGCAGATCGCCAAGGCCGTCGAGGACTTCAAGCAGGCCGCGCTGGCCTCGGGCAAGACCGGCAACCAGATCGACGTGCGGTACTGGAAGGACAAGAACATCGCCCAGATCAGCGTTCCGCTGGCGGGCAACGGCACCGACGACACCTCCAAGGCGGCCCTGACGGCGCTGCGCGGGCAGATCGTCCCGCAGACCCTGAAGGCGGTGCCGGGCACCACCGCGCTGGTCGCCGGCGACCTCGCCTTCTCGGTCGACTACAACAACCAGCTGGACAAGAGCATCCTCCCGGTGTTCGGCTTCGTCATGGGCGTCACCTTCCTGCTGATGCTCTTCTCCTTCCGCTCGCTGACCATCTCGATCACCTCGATCCTGCTCAACCTGCTCTCGGTGGCGGCCGCGTACGGCGTGATGACCGCGGTGTTCCAGCACGGCTGGGGCGCCTCGATCGTCGGCACCAAGGCGCCGGGGGCGATCGAGTCCTGGATGCCGCTGTTCGTCTTCGTGGTCCTCTTCGGCCTCTCGATGGACTACCACGTGTTCGTGGTCTCCCGGATCCGCGAGGCCCACCTCTCCGGCAAGTCCAGCCGGGAGGCGGTCGGCCTCGGCATCCGCAACACCGCCGGGGTGGTCACCAGCGCCGGTCTGATCATGGTCGCGGTGTTCGCGGTCTTCGGCACCCTGGGCATGCAGGACTTCAAGCAGCTCGGCATCGGCCTGGCGGTCGCGGTCCTGCTGGACGCCACCCTGGTCCGCGCGGTGCTGCTGCCCGCGGTGATGGCCCTGCTCGGTGACGGCAACTGGTACCTGCCGCGCTGGCTGGGCGGCGGTCGCACCGCCCGCGCCCACTCCTCCGGGGCGCACGCCGCCAACGGGCAGCACGAGCCCGCCGGCACCGCCTACGTCGGCTGACCAGGCGCCCCTCCTCCTCCGTTCAGCACTGGAGCCCACCACCGTGTTCGAGTTCAGAGTCATCGACGGCACCACCGCCCGCGAGGTCATCGCGGGAGCCCGCCCGCGGATCGTCCAGGAGGTCCGGGAGACCTACCTGACCCACGGCGCCGGCGAGTCCGTGAACCCCGACAGCTACTTCCTGCGGTTCCCGGCCAAGCCCGACGCCCGGATCATCGCCCTCCCGGCCTACCTCGGCGGCGGTGTCGGCCTGGCCGGCATCAAGTGGATCAGCAGCTTCCCGGCCAACATCGAGCGGGGCGTCCCGCGCGCCTCGGCCGCCCTGCTGCTGAACGACTACGAGACCGGCTACCCGTTCGCCGTCCTGGAGGCCTCGCAGATCAGCGCGGCCCGCACCGCGGCCTCCGCCGTGCTCGCCGCCGAGGTGCTCAGCGGCGGCCGTACGGCGGGCCGGCTCGCGGTGGTCGGCGCCGGCATCATCGCCCGCAACATCCTGGAGTTCTTCGGCGCCCAGCAGTGGGCGATCGACGAGCTGGTGGTGCACGACCGCAAGGCCGAGTACGCCCGGGCGCTGGTCGACCACGCCGACGCCGAACTCGGTTACCCGGCACGGGTGGTGGAGGACCTGGCGGAGGCGCTCAAGGGCGCCGACGTGGTGGTGCTGGCCACCACCGCGGGCGAGCCGTACATCCTCGACCCGGAGACCTTCGCCCCCGGCCAGCTGGTGCTCAACATCTCGCTGCGCGACCTCGCCCCGGAGATCATCGGCGGCGCGTACAACGTGCTCGACGACGTGGAGCACTGCATGAAGGCGAACACCTCCCCGCACCTGGCCGAACAGCTGTACGGCAACCGGGAGTTCGTCACCGGCACGCTCGCCCAGGTGATCGAGGGCGAGGTCGCCGTCGGCACCGACCGCCCGGTGGTCTTCTCCCCCTTCGGCCTCGGCGTGCTCGACCTCGCGGTCGGCGCGCTGGTGCACGACGAGGCGGTGGCCGCGGGCAAGGCCACCGAGATCCCCGGCTTCTTCGCGGAGACCAGCCGCTGGTAGTCCTCAGCGCGGCCCCGCCCCACCGGGACCGCTGACACCGGGTCCGTCCCCCAGCGGGCCCGTCACCACCGACGAGGGCCCCGACCGGTGAACGGTCGGGGCCCTCGTGGGGTTCGTGCGCCCTAGGACACGCCCTCGCCTCCCGCCCTACGCCTCCGTACCGCCGAACCGGGCGGTCCAGGCCGCCAGGTCCTCGTCGGTGATCTTCGCGAACAGCACCGGCGGCACGGTGAACGGCGTTCCGGCCGGCACGAGGTCCAGCGCCCGCGCCTCGTCCCCGGTGATCCAGGTGCGCTCGTCCGCGGGCAGCGCGAAGGCGCCGCGCATCGCCGCCGCCGCGGCCGGGATGAACGGCTCGGACACCACCGCGTACAGGTGGATCAGGTTCATCGCCGTCCGCAGGGTCAGCGCCGCCGCCTCCGGGTCGGTCTTCACCTGCCGCCAGGGCGCCGTCTCGTCCAGGTAGGAGTTGCCCGCGCTCCACAGCGCGCGCAGCGCCTGGGCGGCCTTGCGGAAGTTGAGCGCCTCCAGCTGGGCCTCGTACTCGGCCAGCAGGCCGGCGATCTGCCCGCCCAGCCGCGCCTCGGCCTCGCCCGGCTCCGCCCCGGCCGGGACGTCGTCGCCGAAGCGCTTGCGGCTGAACGAGAGCACCCGGTTGACGAAGTTGCCGAGGGTGTCGGCGAGGTCCTTGTTGACCACCGAGGCGAAGAGGTCCCAGGTGAAGCTGGAGTCGTCCGACTCGGGGGCGTGCGCCATCAGGAAGTAGCGCCAGTAGTCGGCCGGCAGCAGCTCCAGCGCGATGTCGGTGAAGATGCCGCGCTTCTGGCTGGTGGAGAACTTCCCGCCGTAGTACGTCAGCCAGTTGAAGGCCTTGACGTAGTCGACCTTCTTCCACGGGCGGCGCGAGCCGAGGATCGTCGCCGGGAACATCACGGTGTGGAACGGGACGTTGTCCTTGGCCATGAACTCGGTGTAGCGGACGGTCTCGTCGGCCTCGTACCACCAGGACTTCCAGTCCCGGTCCTGCCCGGCCGGGGCGGCGTCCGCCCACTCCTTGGTGGCGCCGATGTACTCGATCGGGGCGTCGAACCAGACGTAGAACACCTTGCCCTCGGCGGCCAGTTCGGGCCACACGTCGGCCGGCACCGGGACGCCCCACTCCAGGTCGCGGGTGATCGAGCGGTCCTGCAGGCCCTCGGTCAGCCACTTGCGGGCGATCGAGGAGGCCAGCACCGGCCAGTCGTCGCCGTGCGCGGCGATCCAGGCCTCGACCTCCGCGGTCAGCTTCGACTGGAGCAGGAACAGGTGCCGGGTCTCCCGGACCTCGAGGTCGGAGCTGCCGCTGATCGCCGAGCGCGGCTCCAGCAGGTCGGTCGGGTCCAGCACCCGGGTGCAGTTCTCGCACTGGTCGCCGCGCGCCTTGTCGTAGCCGCAGTGCGGGCAGGTGCCGACGATGTAGCGGTCCGGCAGGAAGCGGCCGTCGGCGTTGGAGTACACCTGGCGGATCGCGCGCTCCTCGATGAAGCCGTTGCGCTGCAGCTCGCGGGCGATCTCCTGGGTGATCTCCCGGTTCTGCGGGGAGGAGCTGCGGCCGAAGTGGTCGAAGGACATCCCGAAGCCGTCGTACACCGCCTGCTGCGCGTCGTGCGCCCGGGCGCAGAACTCGGCGACCGGCAGCCCGGCCTCCTGGGCGGCCAGTTCGGCGGGCGTGCCGTGCTCGTCGGTGGCGCAGATGTACAGCACCTCGTGGCCGCGTTGGCGCAGGTAGCGGGAGTAGACGTCCGCCGGGAGCATCGACCCGACCATGTTGCCCAGGTGCTTGATCCCGTTGATGTACGGAAGGGCGCTGGTGATCAGGTGCCGAGCCATCCTCGGATGCTCCGATTTCTCCCGCACGCGCACCCCACCCGGAGTGCTGTGCCAGGCGCAGGGGTCCACTGTGGGCTGCCAAGCCTACCGCCGCCGGGCCGGCGGTCCGTTCCGCCTCACGGCCACGCCCACGACCGGGTCACGGGCGGGTTCACGGGCGATTCACGCCCGGGTTCACGGCCGGGTTCACAGCCGGGGCAGCTCGGCGTACCGGTCGAACTCCCCGGCCTTCACCCCGCGGACGAACGCCGCCCACTTGCGCGGCGTCGTCCGCACCACCACGTCGGGCCGGTCCGACTCACGGATCTCCACCAGACCGGCCCTCGCTCTGACCTCGACGCAGTCGGTGCTCTCACCGCTGGCCGACGCCTTGCGCCAAACGTTCATGCGAAATCTTTCAGTAAGG
Source organism: Streptomyces sp. CBMA123 (assembly GCF_014596465.1). Taxonomy (GTDB): domain Bacteria; phylum Actinomycetota; class Actinomycetes; order Streptomycetales; family Streptomycetaceae; genus Kitasatospora. The sequence continues at coordinate 12,885 of NZ_MECK01000022.1, forward strand.
CCCGGATGAAGTCCTGGGACTCCGCCGTCCCGAGCGCGATCGCCGCGGTCTTCTCCTTGATCCGCCGGTAGGAGGCCAATTCCGCTTCGGAGTGCACGAACTTCGGCCCGTGGGAGAGGTCGATCTGGACGGTGTCGAGCTCCGGGACGGGCCCGCGGGCGAGGTACAGGCTCTCCCCGGACCCGGTGTAGGTGGGGACGCTGAACGGGATCACCCGGATCTCCACACCGGGGCGCTCGGAATTCTCCAGCAGGCCCACCAACTGGGCGCGCAGCACTTCGGGGCCGCCGAACTGCATCCGCAGCGCGGATTCGTGCAGGATTGCGCTGTACGGCTTCGGACGGTCCACGAAGATCTGCTGGCGCCGAATCCTGAATGCCTTCCGGACCTCCGCCTCCTGCCGGTGCTGCGCGGGGAGCCGCTCGAACACCGCGGCCGCGTAGTCCGGGGTCTGCAGCAGCCCGGGGATGAAGGTGCTGTTCAGGATGGACAGCGACGCCGCGTGGTGTTCCATCTCCGCGATGTCGACGATCCCGCTGGGCATCCGCCCCCGGTAGCCGTCCCACCAGTACTTCCGGCGGTCCTGCGTCATGGCGAGCAACGCGTCCAGGTACGGGCCCTCCGGGCAGCCGCAGGTGCGCGCCCAGAGCCGCAGCCGCTCGGCGCTGATGCCCGACTTCCCGTTCTCCATCTGGGAGATCTTGGGCAGGTCGGTGCCGATCGTGGCGGCCAGGCTTTTGGGCGTCACGCCCATGCGTTCGCGCATCTTGCGCAGTTCGATCCCCAGGCGCTGCTGGCGCACGGTCGGCGACAAGCGGGGTGGCATGACTCTCTTCTCCGGATCGCGGCTACGGTCGATGCTTCCGGTGAAGTGTGCCGTGCACACCCGGCCCTAGCTAGCGAATTGGGCGATACCCCACGATGGAGTGAACGTCCAGTCCCTCGGTAGCAACTCTGGCACCCTGACTCTAGGGTCATCCGTGTCACTCACTGACTTGTTGTCCCCTAAACAGTCGCCAATCAGCCGTAAATACACACCAGATGCATGGTCAGGGCGCTCGACATCACCGACCGGAGACAGCCATGCCCCTTCACCCGCCTCTCCGCCTTCCCCCTCGCCCCCACCGCATTTCCGCAACCCGGTGAATGCCCTTCTCGTCGCGGGATTGTCCGCCCTCCTCCTCGCCGTCCTATTCGTCGGCTGGCTGGTCTGGCTGGTCAACGTCCAACCCCGGGAACTCCGAGCGACAAAGCGCGACTTCACCCCCCGCCCGCCCGCCCCCAGCCGGCCCGAGTAGCGAATCACCCCCACCCTCCCGAGAGCGCACGCCCCGGAAACGCCGGAGGGCCCGGAGCCTCCCCGGCCCCGGGCCCTCCCGTTCCCCCGCACCCGCCCTCACCCGATCAGATCCAGCGACCCGGCCACGTACCCCGTCCCGATCAGGTCGTAGCCCCCCGCCAGCACCAGGAACAGCAGCGCCGCCACCGTCACCCCGGTGTAGTGCAGCCGACCGAACACCCCCCACCAGCCGCGCCGCCAGGCGATCACCGCGCAGACCACCATCAGCAGGGTGAGCACCGCCGCCCCCGCGTACATCGCCGGCACCACCGTCAGCAGCGCCGAATCCCCCAGGAACAGCGTCTGGTTGAGCGCGTTGGAGTCCGAGGTGAGGAGCGCGAAGCACACCGTGGCGGCGACCAGCACCGCCCCGGTCACCCACCCCAGCAGCCGCGCCACCGGCTGCCCGGCCCGCCCCTTGCCCCGCGCGGACCGCACCACCGCGGCCACCAGCCAGCCGATCACGGTGAGCCCCAGCACCGCCAGGCTCCCGATCGCGATCCGTTGGTGCAGCTCGGGGGCCTGGTACCAGGCCAGCGGCTGGTAGGCGATGGTCGGGTCGCCGTCCGTCAGCATCGAGACGACGTCCCCGTCGCCGTTCAGCTCGAAGGCGAGCTGCGCCGCGCCGCCGACCTGCTGGAAGAGCCCCGGCTGCACCTGCTCCCACTGCGTCTCGGTGACGCTCGGGTCGCGGCTGACCGGCCCGGTCACGACCAGCTTCCCGTCCCGGGCCGCGATGTGGACGGAGCCCATCAGCGCCGCCGCCTTGGTCAGGTTGGACTGGCTGACCCGGGTCGACCGGTAGTCGCCGGTGTACTTGCCGAGGTCCCCGCCCACCGTCGCCGGCGCGGCGGCGGCAGTGGAAGCCGGGTAGAAGCGGTCCACGAAGGCGTTGAGCACCTGCTGGGTCGTCCACCCGCCGGTGGCGTCCTCGCCGTCCCCGTTGACGGTCACGTACAGCCCCACCCCGCGCGCCGGCAGCAGCGCCAGGTTGCTGTGGAAGCCGGGCACGTCGCCGTCCTTGACCAGCAGCTGCTGCCCGTTGCGGTTGCGCTGTTCGAGCAGGTACGCCATGCCGGGGATCCGCTGGTCGGGCCCGAAGTGGCGGGCGAGCAGCAGGCCGTCGCCCTCCCGGTCGAGGATCGAGCGGCCGTCCAGCGAGCCCCCCTGCAGCTGGGCGAGCATCAGCCGCCCCATGTCGGTGACGGTGGTGACGGCGGCCGCGCCGGTCGGGGTGAGCGGCCCGTACAGCCCCTTGGTCTCGGTCTGCCCGTCCCCGTCGGGCCGGTAGCCGTGGGCGAGGTCGGCGTCGATGCCGGCCGGGTGCGGCTGGGTGAAGGTGGTGCGGTCCATGCCGAGCGGCTGCAGGACGTGCTCGGCGACGTACTGGTCGAACGGCTGTCCGGAGACCACCTCGACCAGGTAACCGGCCAGCGCGACGCCGTAGTTGTCGTACGCGGCGGTCACCCCGGGCGCCCGGACCCGGTTCGGCTGGTGGGCGGCCAAGGTGGCCCCCAGGCTGCCGATGTGCTCCGGTCCGGTCTCGGCGAGGCCCATGAAGGTGTCGTCGAAGCCCCCGGTGTGGGTGAGCAGGTTCTCCACGGTGACCGGGTGCCCCGGGTAGCTGTCCTTGATCCGGAAGCCGGTCAGGTAGGTGTTGACGTCCGCGTGGAGGTCCAACTTCCCGGCCCGGACCTGCTGGAGGACGGCCACGGCGGTGAACACCTTGGCGTCGGAGCCCATGAAGAACGCCGTCCGGGCCGGGTCGACGGCCTTGTGACCGGGCACGTCGGAGACCCCGTACCCGCCGGCGAAGACCTGCTGCCCGCCGGCCACCACGCTGACCGCCGCGCCGGGGATCTTGTGCTCGGCGAGCAGTTTCGGCACGATCTCGTCCAACAGCCGCTTCACCGACCCGGGGTCGGGTGGTGCCGTCGAGCCGCCCGCCGCCGCCGAACTCCCGCTGCCCTCCGTCGTGGTGGCCGCGTGGGCCCGGTCCGGCGTGAGCCCGTACAGGAACAGACCGATCGCCGCGAGCACCAGGATCAGTCGCACCCAACCCCGCCGGACCAGCGGCCGGTTCCCCTCGGCACGTCGCACGCTCATGGTGAACTCCCGTTCGGTACAAGTGGCTTGTGGAAGCTCCGGCGCCCTGCGGCGGGTCGCTTCCCGACACCCCCAACACTAGGTCGGGGGGCACCTCCGGGACATGGCCTCTGGGCGTCGATCGGGGGGTGTACCCAGGTACCACCAACAGGGGTCCAGGGCCCAGTGATCGAAGCGGCGCCGGACGGCAGTCTTGTTGTCGTCAGCAAGCAACGCAACGGGTAGGGATACCGGCCGCGAGGCCGTCACGGAAGGGGCCGAGCGGTCATGACCAGCAGCATCACCACGGGAGTTGTGAGCAACGTGCAGAAGACCGACACCACGAGCGGCCGCACCGGCCGACGGAACCCGCTCGGCGCGCTGCGCAACGCCGTCGCCTCGCTCTTCCGCGGCCCGGCCCTGGCCGCCTTCGCGGTGCCGCAGCTCCTGCTGCTGACCGCCGCCACCGTCACCGCCTCCCTGCTCGGCCTCGGCGTCGGCGCCCTGCTGGTGCCGCCCACCATCCTGGCGGTCCGCGGCCTGGCCGGCCTGCGGCGCCGGCTGGCCGCCCGCTGGTCCGGGGTGGAGATCCGCGACCCGTACCAGCCGCTGCCGGACGCCGAGGCGGGCTTCAAGGGCGCCTGGAAGCGCTGCCAGGCGATGCTGTCGGACCAGGCCACCTGGCGCGACCTGCTCTGGCTGCTGGTCGATCCGCTGATCGGCCTCACGATGGCGCTGCTCCCGCTCGCGGTGGTCGCCTACGGCGTCTTCGGCCTGGTGCTGCCCCAGGTCTGGCAGTCGCTCGCCGACAACGGCGGCAACACCTGGTACCTGTGGTTCCACGTCACCGACTCGGCCACGGCCGGCACCGCCGCCCTGTTCGGCGTCCCGGTGATGCTGGCCGGCCTGGCACTCGCCCCCGCCGCCCTGCGCGGCCACACCGCGCTCGCCAAGGCGCTGCTCGGCCCGACCGCCCGGGCCGAGGCGCTGGCCGCCGAGCGCAAGGTCGCCCACCTCACCGAGACCCGGCGCGACGCGCTGACCACCCAGGCCGCCGAGCTGCGCCGGATCGAGCGGGACCTCCACGACGGCGCCCAGGCCCGGCTGGTGGCCATGGGCATGAACCTGGGCGTCGCCGAGCGGCTGGTCGAGCGGGACCCGGAGGCCGCCAAGCAGCTGCTCGCCGAGACCCGCCAGGCCTCCGCCTCCGCCCTCAACGAGCTGCGCGACCTGGTCCGCGGCATCCACCCGCCGGTGCTCGCCGACCGCGGACTGGCCGACGCCGTCCGGGCCCTGGGCATGGACAGCCCGCTGAACGTGACCGTCTCCGCCGAACTGCCCGGCCGCCCCGAGGCCCCGGTCGAGTCCGCCATCTACTTCGCCGTCTCCGAGGCCCTCACCAACGCCGCCAAGCACTCCGGCGCCGCCCACGTCGACGTCCAACTCTGGTACGAGAACGGCACCCTGAAGGCCCAGATCACCGACGACGGCACCGGCGGCGCCGACCCCTCCCGCGGCACCGGCCTGCGCGGCCTGGAGCGCCGACTTGCTACCTTCGACGGAGTCCTGGCCGTCCGCAGCCCGCTCGGCGGCCCCACGACCCTGACGATGGAGCTGCCGTGCGAGTTGTACTCGCGGAGGACCTCTTCCTCCTGAGGGACGGTCTGATCCGGATGCTGCAGGCCTACGACTTCGAGGTCGTGGCCGCGGTGGACACCGGACCGGACCTCCTGCAGGCCCTCCTCACCGAACGGCCGGACGTGGCAGTCGTCGACGTACGACTGCCCCCGACGTTCACCGACGAGGGCCTGCAGGCGGCTCTGGAAGCGCGCCGGCAGATCCCAGGTCTGCCGGTGCTCGTGCTGTCCCAGTACGTGGAGCAGCTCTACGCCAAGGAGTTGCTCGCCGACGGCAGCGGCGCGATCGGCTACCTGCTGAAGGACCGGGTCTTCGACCCCGACGAGTTCGTGGCGACGGTCCACCGGGTGGCGGCGGGCGGCACCGCCCTCGACCCGCAGGTGATCGCGATGCTGGTCAGCAACACCGAACGCACCAAGCCGATCGGGCGCCTGACGCCGCGTGAGCGCGAGGTGCTGGAGCTGATGGCGGAGGGCCGCTCGAACGGGGCGATCGCCGAGCGGATGGTGATCACCGAGCGGGCGGTGAAGAAGCACACCGCGAACATCTTCCTCAAGCTCGACCTGCCGCCCTCCGAGGAGGACCACCGCCGGGTGCTGGCGGTGCTGGCCTTCCTCCAGGTCGCCCCCTGACCCGCGAGGACCGGCCCTACGAGGCGGTCTCCCCGGCCACCCAGCGCAGGTAGCCGGGGCTGCCGGACACCACCGGCACGGCGATCACCTCGGGCGTCTCGTACGGGTGCCGCTCGGCGACGAACCCGGCCAGCCGGTCGGCGAGTTCGGCCCGGGTCTTGAGGTCGATCCGCCACTCCTCGGCGTCCCGCACCTCGCCCTCCCACCAGAACACCGACCGCACGGGGTACACCTGGGCGCAGGCCGCCAGCCGCTCCCGCACCACGGCGGAGGCCAGCGCGCGGGCCTGCTCCTCACTCTCGTGGGTGGTGGTCACCACGACGAAGCCCTGCCCGTTCACTGCCATCCCCCGAGACTAGCCCCGGCCCGCAGCCGACACCCCAGCCCGACACCCCAGCCCGGCCCCGCCCGCCACGGCCTCGGAAGCGCGGGCGGACGGGGCCGGGGGCGACGGGGGTGGCTACGCCCTGCGGGCGGTGTGGACGGTCATCGCGGACAGGTAGAAGGCGTCCGGCCGGTGCAGGATCCCGGTCGGGGCGTCCTCGTCGATCAACGCCTCCAGGGTGGCGCGGTCCTCCGGGTCGAGCACCTCGGCGAGCTGGTCGTGGCGCCGGGCGAGCTGGGTGCGCAGGTACGCGCGGACCGGGCGCTCCAGCGGGGCCGGGCGGTCGACCAGGAAGGTGCGGGTGCCGCTGGGCGCGAGCCCGGCCCGCCGCAGCATGGCCGGCCAGTCCTCGATCTCCTCGGTGGCGCCCGGCAGTTCGGCCCGCATGGTGGCGAAGCCGTCCTCGTGCGCGGCGTCCAGCCGGGCCTGGAAGCCGGGCCGGCCGAGACCGAAGTCGCGGGGCAGGAACCGCGGCGGCAGTCCGCTCTCGGCGACGGCGAGCAGCCCGCCGGGGCGCAGCCGTCCGGCCAGGGCGGTGAGCGCGGCCTGCTGGTCGCCGAGGTGGTGGATGGCGTTGCCGGACCAGATCAGGTCGGCCTCGCCGAGCTTGTCGAACTCGGCGGGCAGGTCAGCCTGTTGGGTACCGAGCCGGCCGCCGGAGCGGGTCCGGGCGCGCTCCAGCAGGGCGGCCGACTGGTCGACGGCGACCACCTCGGCCGCCGGGAAGACGTCCGCGAGCAGCCCGGCGATCACCCCGGGCCCGGCGCCGACGTCGAGCACCCGGCGCACCCCGCCGTCCCCGGCGAGACCGGACAGCCAGTGCCCGGCCCCGGTGACGGCCTCGGCGCGCAGTTCGGCCTCCTGTTCCAGGTGCGCCGCGAGGGCGTCCCAGTCGAGGTCGGCGGCGGGCACCTGCCCGTGGCCGTGCGCATGCCCGTGCCCGTGCCCGGGCTGCTGCTGGCGGTGCTGGTGTGCGGACATGGTGTCCCCTCTCGGTGGCTGGATCGGCGCTGGTCGGCGCTGGATCGTCGATGGATCGGCGCTGGGTGGATCGATGGCAGCCTGCCCGCTCAGACGGGCAGCGCCGGACCGGACGCGCGGCTGAGCCCGACCGCCCGGCCGATCTCCTCGTCCAGCAGGTCGTGGTTCAGGGCGAAGGCTGCGGCCGCGCCCATCCCCGCGGCGCTGACCACCTGGGCGCGCGGGTCGGCGACGTTGCCGACCGCCCAGACGCCGGGCACGCTGGTGCGGCCGGTCCGGTCGGTGGTGACCCAGCCGTTGTCGTCCCGGGCGCAGTCCAGGCCGAAGAGCAGCGCGTCCCGGGGCATCGGCTGCGGGACGACGAACACCGCATCGCGGGTCACCACCTGCCCGTTGTCGAGTTCGACGCCGCGCAGCCGTCCGTCGTCGGCGACCAGCCGGACGATCCGGCCCTCGACCACCCGTACGCCGCGCGCCGCGAGGCGCTCGCGCTCGGTGTCGGTCGGCGCCAGGGTGTGGGCGAGCAGCACCACGTCGGCCGACCACTGCCGCAGCAGCAGCGCCTGGCCGACCGCCCCCGGGGCGGTGCCGAGCACCCCGAGCGGGCGGTCGCGGACCTCCCAGCCGTGGCAGTACGGGCAGTGCAGCACATCCCGGCCCCAGCGTTCGGCGAGGCCGGGCAGTTCCGGCAGCCCGTCCCGCAGCCCGGTGGCGACGACCAGCCGGCGTGCGTGCAGCACCGGCCCGCCCGCCAGGTGGACGACGAAGCCGAGTTCGGTCGGTCCGGCGTCCTCGACCCGTCCGTCGATCAGGTCCACCCCGTACCGGGTGACCTCCGCCCGGCCGACCGCGAGCAGCGCGGCCGGGGGCATGCCGTCCCGGCTCAGGAAGCCCTGCAGGTGGGCGGCGGGGGCGTTGCGCGGTTCACCCGCGTCGACCACCGCGACCCGCCGCCGGGCCCGGCCCAGCACCAGGGCCGCGTTCAGTCCCGCCGCACCGGCACCGACCACGACCACGTCGTAGCGCTCCGCCGTACTCTTCTCGCTCATCGTCGCTCACCTCCACCGCCAGGCTGCGGCCGACCATCCGGTATCGGCAAGCTTTGTTGCCATCTCAGCAAACACCTCCCGCCCCGCCCCCGGTCCGCCGCCAGTACGAGCGGGCGGCCACCGCCAGCGCCACCCCGTACCCGGCGAAGGCGCCTGCCCCGACCCAGGCCACCTGCAGAGCCCGCCCGGGCGTGGCCGGCTCGCCCTGCCGGATACCGACCACCCCGACCGAGCACAGCGACAGGTAGCCGATCCCGACCAGCCCGTACGGCACCAGCGTCACCGCACCCAGCAGCGCCGGGGCGAGCGGCAGCCGGCGCGGCCGGCGCGGCCGCGCAACGGCAGGGTCCAGCGCGGGAACACCTGCCCCCACGGCCGCACCAGCCCCCACAGCAGGAACACCCCGACCGCCGCCGGCAGCACCGTCCCGTCCAGCCCCCAGCGCTCCAGGGCGAGCCACAGCCCGGAGGAGCCGTTGTGCCCGTAGCTCGCGTACATCCGGTCGCCGCCGATCCCGGCGAAGCTGCCGCCGAACGCCCAGACCAGCTTCATCACCACGTACGGCAGGAAGGCCAGACTCCCCGCCCAGGCGGCGAGTTGGACAGCCGCCGGGGCCGACGAAGGAGCCGGGCGGGCCGCCGAGGGCCCGTCCGCGACCGGCCGCCGGGCCCGGGCGGCGCCGGCCAGCAGCAGCGCCCCGGCCGCCGCCAGCGCCGCTCCTGACCCACCCGCGCGCCACCATGGCCCCAGGCTCGCCCGCCCGGCCCCGCCCCGGCCTCCCCCTGGATGCCCATCCCGCTCCCCCGCCCGGGGGGATCCCGCCGACCCCTTGCCTTCGAGCGCACTCCAACTCCTAGCCTCTGACCCACCACCGCAGCACCGCCCCACCTCAGCACCGCAGCACCGCAGCACCGCCCCACCGATCGACCGATCGACCGATCGACCGACCTAAGGACCCCCCATGCGCTACCGCGCCCTCGGCGGCACCGGCATCGAGGTCAGCGCCTACTGCCTCGGCACGATGATGTTCGGCGCCATCGGCAACCCCGACCACGACGACTGCGCCCGGATCATCAACACCGCACTCGACCGGGGCATCACCTTCGTCGACACCGCCGACATCTACTCGGCCGGCGAGTCCGAGGAGATCGTCGGCAAGACCCTGGCCGCCCGCGGCGACCGGGACGACATCGTGCTCGCCACCAAGGCGCACTTCCCGATGGGCGAGGGCCGGGGCCGCGGCGGCAACTCCCGGCGCTGGATCGTCCGCGAGGTCGAGGAGAGCCTGCGCCGGCTGCGCACCGACCGGATCGACCTCTACCAGATCCACCGGCCGGACCACACCACCGACATCGAGGAGACCCTCGCCGCCCTGGGCGACCTCGTCCGGGCCGGCAAGATCCTCGCCTTCGGCTGCTCGACCTTCCCCGCCGAGCAGATCGTGGACGCCCACCACGTCGCCGAGCGCCGCGCCCTGCCCCGCTTCCGCACCGAGCAGCCGCCCTACTCGCTGCTCGCCCGCGGCATCGAGCGGGACGTCCTGCCGGTGGTGCAGCGGCTCGGCATGGGCGCGCTGACCTGGGGCCCGCTGGCCGGCGGCTTCCTCACCGGCTGCTACCGCAAGGGCCGCCCGGTCGACCTCAGCACCGGGCGCCCCGCCATCAACCCGGGCCGCTTCGACCCGGCGCTGCCCACCACGGCCACCAAGCTGGACGCGGTCGAGGCCTTCACCGAACTCGCCGACGGCCTCGGCCGCACCCTGCCCGAACTGGCCACCGCCTTCCCGCTGGCCCACCCCGCCGTCACCTCGGTGATCATCGGCCCGCGCACCATGGACCAGCTCGAATCCGCCCTCAAGGCCGCCGACCTCGTCCTGGACGACGCCACCCTGGACCGGATCGACGCCATCGTCCCGCCCGGTACCGACCTCTACCAGGCCGACGGCGCCTGGCAGCCCCCGTCCCTCACCACCCCGGCCCTGCGCCGCCGCCCGACCCCCGACCGCTCGGCCGGTCAGGCGTAAGGGAGCCGACCGTCCCCCCTCGGCGCGGCGAAGCAGTGGACGAGGACGGTACGGCCGGAGGCCCACCGCTGTTCGCCGCTGCCGAGCAGGGTCCAGCCGAGGCGGCGGTAGAGGGCCAGGGCGGCGGTGTCGGTGGCGAGCACGTCGAGCACCGGGTGCAGCCCGAGCGTCCGGGCGTGCACCACGGCGTGGGCCAGCAGCCGGGCGCCGGCGTCCCGGCCGCGGGCCGCCGGGGCGACGTACAACCGGCCGATCACGGCGGTGAGTTCCGGTCTGCCGCCGGTGCGCAGGCTCCACAGTCCGGGGGCCAGGTCCCCGGGGCCGCTGCGGACCAGCCCGATGTGGCCGGCGATCCGGCCGTCCGCCTCGGCGACCCAGGCGGCCAGCAGGCCGTCCGGGGTGAGCCAGGCGGCGGGCCGCTCGGGCCATTCGGCGGGGTAGCCGTCGGTGGCGTGGACGTCGCCCAGGGCCCGTACGCAGTCGGCGAGGTCGGCGGCGCGGCGCCGGCGGACGCCCACCCCCGCCCCGGTCCACCGCGGGCCGGACGCGACGACATTGGCGCGTTCTTCAAGGTCAGCCATGCCGGTACGTTACCGGCCGGCCCTCACCGCCGCAGCAGGTCGACCACCCCGGTGAGGTCCTCGGCACCGCCGCCGAGGGCCAGCCGGTGCTCCATCAACCGAAAGTACGGGGACAGCAGCTCGACGCTCACCCGCTGCTCCTCGGCGGTGCGCAGCAGCGTCTCCTTGCCCGCCACCTGCATCCCCAGGCCGGAGACCACACCCGTGGCGTAGTCCCCGCTCTCCAGCCGCGCCGCCGTCCGCTCCACCGACCCGGCCATCGCGGTGAGCCAACTCCCCAGCAGCGGCGCCAGATCGCCCGGCTCCACCGCCTCCCCACGCACCAGCGCGAAGGCGTGGGCGACCCCGGCGAACATCCCGTACATCGCGCTGAGCAGCGCCACGTCGTGCAGCGCCGCGTACCCGGCGTCCGCCCCGACGTACCGGGCCCCGGCCGGGACGGTCAGCACCTCCCGGTGCTCCTCGAACAACTCCCCCGAACCGCTGTAGAACACGTACGCCCCGGCCCCGGGGACGCCGATCATCGGTGGAACGGCCATGATCCCGCCGTCCAGGTAGCGGGCCCCACGCGCCTCGGCCCAGACGGCCCGGGCGCGGGCCTGCCCCGGGGTGCCGGTGACCAGATTGACCACGTCCTTCCCCGCCAACTCCACCCCGGCCAAAGCCTGTTCGACGGACTCGTCGTCCAGCAGGCAGACCACCACCAACCGCCCGGCCGCGACCGCCCCGGCGGCGGTACCCGCAACCACCGCCCCCTCCTCCGCAAGCGGTCCGGCACGCCCACCGGACCGGTTCCACACCGTCAACGCATGCCCGGCGGCGAGCCAGGCCCGCCCCAGCGCGCTGCCCATCGCCCCCAGCCCGAGCAGCACCACAGCACTCTTCCCGCACCCCTCAACTGCCTTCTCTCCCATGCCGATCAGCCTCGGCCAGGCCCCACCCGTGATCAAGTACGCACTTCGGAGTGGGTGGTTACCCTGGGGTGAGCGACGAGGTCGGAAGGGGTGGGCCATGGCAACCGTGCCGAGGCCGGGGGCGCACGTCTGCGGGATCGACGCCGCGATGGACGTGATCGGCGGCAAGTGGAAGGTGCTGATCCTGTGGGCCCTCGGCGAGCGCCCGCACTGCCGCTTCGGCGAACTGCGCCGGCTGGTCCCGGGGATCACCGAGAAGGTGCTGACCGCCCACCTGCGCGAGCTGGAGGCGGACGGCATCGTGCACCGGGAGGCCCACGACGAGGTCCCGCCCCGCGTCGAGTACGCGCTGACCGACGCGGGACGGCACCTGAACGCGGCACTGGCCCCGCTGGGAGCCTGGGGCCGGAGCCACGTCCTGCACCGATGACTCAGTGCTCCTCCTCCACCAAGTGGTCGACACACGCCGCGATCGCGAGCAGCAGCCCGGTGTCCGCCCCGTCCGCGATCTCCACCCCGTACGTGTCGCGCACCCGGAACCACTTGCGCGAGATCCGGGCGAGCCGGTCCCCGTGGTGGTTCTCGATCCGGTAGTCCTTGTCGATCAGATCGCCGTGGATCCGCAGCTCGCCGCCGGAGGCCAGCTCCACCAGGTACTTGTCCCGGAACGGGGTGAACAGCTTCTCCCGTACGGTCGCGACCACCTCGCCGTCGGCGTCCTCGATCTTCATCGCGTCGCGGACGGTGAGCATCTTCTCCCTCACCACGGCGACCACCCGCCCGTGGGCGTCCTTCAGTTCGAAGGTGTGCCGCAGCCGCAGCACCTTGCCGTCCACCAGGTAGGCCTTGTGCCCCCGGTCGTCCTCGATCCAGTAGTCGTCACCGACCGCGAACAGCTTCTCCCTGACCAGGTACCGCACCACAACCTCCTCCGTCGTCGGACTCGAACCACCCATTCGACCCGCCCCCGCACCCGCCGCGAAGCACCGCCGCGCCGCACCGCTTCAATAACGCCATGCTGATCACACCCCTGCACACCGCACGCCTCGACCTCCTCCCCCTCACCCCCGACCACGCCGACGAACTCGCCGCCGCCCTCGCCGACCCCGCCCTGCACACCTTCACCGGCGGCCGCCCCGCCACCCCCGAGGAACAGCGCGCCCGCTGCGCCCGGCTCGCCGCCGGCTCCCCCGACCCCACCGAGATCTGGGCCAACTGGGTCCTGCGCCTGCGCGCCGACGGCACCCTGACCGGCTACGTCCAGGCCACCGTCCACCCCGCGGCCGCCGAAGCCGAACTCGCCTGGGTGGTCGGCACCCCCTGGCAGGGCCGCGGCCTGGCCACCGAAGCCGCCCGCGCCCTCCTCACCCACCTCACCGCCACCGGCCTCACCACCGCCCTCGCCCACATCCACCCCGACCACCACGCCTCCGCCCACATCGCCCGCACCCTCGGCCTCCACCCCACCCCCCACACCCAGGACGGCGAAACCCGCTGGCAGGCCGATCTCCCCCACCCGTAACATCCGCGCCCCCGCGCCCTCCCTACCCCAGCACGGACGCGCAGGGCGAAAGCCCGCGCGCCCACAACACCCCTCACACCCCCCCCCCCCCCCCCCCCCCCCCCCCCCCCCCCCCCCCCCCCCCCCCCCCCCCCCCCCCCCCCCCCCCCCCCCCCCCCCCCCCCCCCCCCCCCCCCCCCCCCCCCCCCCCCCCCCCCCCCCCCCC
>NZ_MECK01000023.1 GCF_014596465.1 Streptomyces sp. CBMA123
ACCGCCCCGGCGGCGCCCACCGCCGCGGGCGCCTGCGCCGCGCCGGCGGCCGTACCCTCGCCCGGTGCCCCGGACTCCGCTGCCGGCTCGGGGACCTCCCAGGCCACGGCGGGCAGTTGGATGCCCCCGCCCGACGACCCGTTCCCCCGCGCACTGCGTTCCCTGCCCACCCGCACTCCCTGGCCCACGACGACGACGCCCGACGGGGCCGGCCGCCCCGGCCGCACCGGCCGCGGCGGGAACCGCCCCTCCCCCAATCGACGGACGGCACGTGACGCCGGGTTCAGCCGGTTTCCAGGCGCCACGCCGGCTCGGCCGGGCGCGGCGGGTGGAGGACGAAGTCGACCGCCCGCTGGAGGGTCTGCGGGGACGGCTGCGGGCACGGCCCGGTGCGCTCGCGCAGGTGGGCGAGCAGCCCGGGCTCGGGGGCGAGGTCGTACTCCTCCAGGTAGTAGGCGACGGTGTCGGTCCAGATCCACTCGCCGTCGGTGCGGTAGTTCATCGGGACGGCGCCCCGGCGGGAGGCGTCGAAGACGTCGTCCATCAGCATCGGCGTCACCAGCACCTCGGCGCCGGACCGCAGGTACTCCAGCAGGTCGGCCCGCTGCCCGCCGTCCCGCACCAGCGGGTGGTCCGCCGAGAAACCGGGCCCGATCACCGGGTCGACCAGGTCGAACACCGCCGCCAGCCGGAACTCCGGCTCCGCCGCCCGCCCTTGCTGCTGATCCACGTCCTGCTCCCGCTCGCGTGCCGGCGCCCCGGCCGGGGCGCCCTCACCCGGGTCAACGGCGCCGGGACGGGCGGCGTTCACCGGGCGGGGCGCCTGCCGGCTCAGGCGGCGCTGCCCTTGAGGTCGGGCCTCTGGTCCTTCTCGTACCAGAGCAGGAGGGCGGCCTGCACTTCAGGGGAGGGCTTCCACGCCACGATGCCCTGCCGCATGTGGGTGTTCAGCTCCTTGACGAAGTCCTCGGGCTTCCCCTTGTAGGTCTTGGCGAACGCCGTGACCGCCCTGGCCGACGCCGGCTTGACCCCCTTGTCGATCACGTTCACCGCATTGGCCCTGGCCGCCTGCGCCTCTTCCTCGGCCGCCCGCCGTGCTGCCTCCTCCTGCTCGGCCGCCCGGTCCACGAGCCGCTGGTTCCAGGCGGCCTCGCCGTTCTTCGAGGGGAAGTACTTGAAGGCGATGTCCTTCCCCTTGGGCACGTACGGGCTGGTGGAGTTGAGCCTGGCCGTCTCCTTCCAGCCGTACTCGATGAGGCCCTCCACGTCCTTGCCGTCCTTGAGGTAGGTACGGGGCTGCTCCGACACCGTCGACTTCTGCTGGGCGGCGATCGTGTACCCCACGTAGGCGCTGACCCCCGGGAACGCGTCCTGGAAGTCCTTGACGACGGACTTGCAGCTTGCGCACGTACCCCGGGAGGAGAGCACGATGAGCGCGCCCTCGGGCTGGGCGGGCAGTTCGGCCCCCGACTGTGGGGACGCCGCCTTCTCCGGCGGCTTGCCCGGCGGCTTTGCGGAGGGGTGGGGGACCTGCTCGAAGCCCCAGTCCTTCATCTGCTGGAATGCCTTCGCCAGCCCCTTCACCTCGGCGTCGTAGCGCTGTGTCCACAAGCCGTTCTCGCCCGCCCACCGGGCGGCGGCCTTGAGCGAGCGGCTGTCGTTGATGGATTCGTCCTTGCCGTTGGTGACGGCCTCGGTCGTCTGCCAGCTCTTGTCGCCCTTCAACGCCAGGCCGATGACGGCGTAGGTCACGGTCTTGTCGGTGCCGGTGAAGAGTTGCTCCAAGAGGGAGTCGTCCAGGACCGTCGTCGCCGCCTGCACGGAGTCGGGATCCGGTTGCGGTTTCACCGGGGCGGGTTCCGGGTCGTCCACCCTCTCCTTGCCCTTCGCCACCGGCTTCTCCTGCGGCTTGGCCACCACGTCGGAGTCGGGACCCGGGTCGTCGGCCCTCTCCTTGCCCTTCGCGACCGTCCCCTCCTCCGGCTTCGCCGCCTCCGGCGCGTCGGCCGGCACCGTCCTGCCCGACAGCGCGCTCTCGACCCCCTCCGCCGAGTTGGTGTCGGGGCGATCGGCGGCGGCCTTCTTCTTGGTGTTCTTCCCGAAGGCCAGCGCGCCCTCCGGCTCTCGGTTCGGGTCGAGGGTGCCCGGCTCGGCGCGCTCGTAGCCCTCGGGGCGCTCCCGGTCCCGCTCCGGGCGGGCGGGGGCGGGCAGGTGGGCCCCGCGGTCCACGACCGGGGGCGTCGGGCCGTCCGCCGTGGGCCGGGTGACCTCCCGGAAGTGCCCGCCGGGGACGATGGCCGGCACGCCGTCGGCCGTGTAGCCGACCTCGGAGGCGACCACCAGGTGGCCGGGGCCGTCCGTGCCGTCCACCCGCGGGGTGAAGTACACCGAGCCCGTCGCGACCAGCGCGCTGCTGCCCAGGTCGGCGAGGCCGAGCTGGCGCATCACCTCGGTGACGAAGTCGAGGCCGGGCGCCTTCCCGAGGTTGCAGGAGACGAACTGCAGCCGGTCGGTGCCGTTCCAGACATCGCCCGCGTGCAGCCCGGCCAGGATCCCGGCGACCCGGTCCTCGGTCAGTTCCTCGCCGTCCAGCACCGGCTTTCCGGTGTCGGGGTCGGTGTGCACCGGCAGCGTGAACACGCCCTCCTGCGCGGGGAAGCGCGCCAGGGCGTACCGCTCCGCCGGCGACGGCTCGGGGTTGCCGAGCCACCAGCCGTGTGCGGGGCCCCCGAACGCGGCCAGGGGCGCGCCGACTTCGCCCGCCTTCGGTACCGGGTCGGTCCAGTACCAGTCCGCCGGGAGGTTGATCGTGTCGAAGGGGGCGGTCTTCGCCAGGGTGCCCTCCTCCAGGTAGGCGCTCACCTCGTGGATGTTCTCGGCGGTGTACCGGAACACCGCCGGAGCGTCGCCCTCGGCGATGTCGACGCTGTTGTGGAGTTCGACCGTGAGTGCCCCGTCCTGCTCCAGCCTGAGGTGGACCGTAACGCTCTGGCCGGTCAGCTTCGGGTGGGACGGGGTGATCTCGACCGTCTTCTCCCGCCCGTCCGCGGACTGCCGCTCGGTGATGCGGTGGTCGGGCCGCAGGTCGTCGGGGAAGGCGGCGCGCAGCGCGGCCTCGCCGTAGAACCCGGCGAACAGGTCGAACGCGTGCTCCATCGGCATGTCGTTCGTCCAGCCCGCGATCGTCTCCGTGACGTCGTGGAGCGTCATGGGCTCGGCGTCCGCCCGGATGACGTGGTAGGGGCCCTCCTCCTCCCGCCCGGTCACCGTGAGCCGGGTCGGGCCGAGCGTCACCTCGTACTGGCCCGGGTTGACCTCCGTGGGGGCGCCCGGGGGCATGTGGTCCCGCGGGTACGACAGGGCCAGCATGGGGTGGGTCAGCGGGACCTGGATCTCGAACAGCGCGTAGCCGTCGGGGTTCGACATCCACTCCTGGACGAACTGCCGGTCGTAGGAGGTGGACGACGGCACGATCTCCGTGAAGCTCTGCTGCTCCCGGGTCTGCTCCGACATCCGCACCGCCCGGTACAGGAGCAGGGTTCCCTCGGCGTGCGGCTGCCCCGCCGGGGGCTGGAGGTCCTGCGCATGGGCGAAGAACCGCTCCAGGTTGCCCATCATCGTGGCGTAGGTCGCCGTGCCCTCCCGGTGGATCAGCCGGCCCGCCGGGTTGCGCAGGTTGGTGAAGGCTCCGGTGCGGATCTGTCCCATGAACGTGCGCAGGGCGCTGTCGGGTCGGGCCGTGGTCAGGTGGCGTAGGGACAGGTCGGCGCCGGCGGCCCTCTGTTCGGGGGTCGGCTGGAGGAAGCGCACCGCTTGGTCGTTGTGGCGCGCCGGGTCGATCGACTCCACCAGCCGGTAGCCGTCGGGGTGGTCGTGGAAGGAGCCGTCCGGTGCCCGGTGGGCCCGGTGGTCCTCGGCCTGGACCTGGATGTCGCCGGAGTCGTCCCGGAGCGCCCGGAACTCCCGCCAGTGGCCGCCGCCCACCATGACCGGGTGGCCGTCCTCGGTGAAGCCGACGTCGGAGGCGACCACCAGGTGCCCCGGGCCGCTCTCGCGCGGGGCGAAGTACACCGGACCGGTCGCGGTCAGCGCAGTGGTCCCCAGGTCCAGTTCCTTGAGCCAGCGCGTCACTTCGGCGCCGAACTCGTGCGCCGGACCGCCGCCCAGGTTGCACGCCACGAACTGCACCGTGTCGGTGCCGTTCCAGACCCCGGAGCGGTGGAGGCCGTACAGGACGCCCGCCGTCTGGTGGGCGGACAGCGGCCCGTCGGGGCCGAGCGGAAGACCGGTGCCCTCGTCCGTGTGCACGGGCACGACGAACACCCCGGGCTGTTCGGGGAAGTTCCGCAGCGCGTCGCGCTCCGCCTGCGGCACCTCGCTCGGGCCGATCCGCCAGCCGGCGGCGGTGCCGCCGAAGGCCGACAGCGGCAGGCCTGTGTCCTCCGGCTTGAGCACCCGGTAGTCGAACCAGTCCCAGGGGAGGTCCAGCATCTCGAAGCTGGGGTTCTCGGCCAGCTTCTGCGAGCGAAGGCCCCCGCTCACGGTGCCGATGCTGTCGGCGTCGTAGACCATCGGCTCCCGCGGCTCCGTGTCTTCGCTGGAGCGCCAGAGGATGGAGACGGACTCGCCTTCATGACGGATCGTCGCTTCCAGGAACTGTCCGGCCAGCTGTTCGTGGGAGTGCTCGATCCTGACGGTCTTCGTGAGGCCGTCCGGCGACGACGTCTCGCTGATGCGGTGGAAGGGCCCGAGGTCGCCGGCGTAGGAGGCCCGCAGCGAGCGGTCGCTGAAGAACTGGGTGAACTTCTGGAACGCGACCGGCATCGACATGCCGCTGGTCCAGTTCGCGACGTCGGCGCGGATGTCGGCGACCGTCATGGGTTCGGCGTCCACCCGGATGACGTGGAAGCCTCCCTCGTCGTCCCGGCCGGTCACCGTCAGGCGGCTCGGGCCGAGCGTCACCTCCGACTGCGCCTCGTTCACCGGCTCCGGGTCGCCCTGGGCCCTGGTGTGGCCCGGCGGGAAGGACAGCGCCAGCATGGGGTGGGACAGCGGCACGTTGATCTCGAACAGCGCGTAGTTGTCGCCGCCGCCCCCGTTCGACATCCAGTCCTGGACGAACTCCCGGCTGAAGGAGGTGGAGGCGGGCAGCAGTTCGGTGAAGCTGTCCCGGCCCCGGGATTCGGGGTCCATCCGCACCGCCCGGTACAGCCGCAGGGACTCCCCCGTCGGATGCGCCCCGGCCGGGCGCAGCGCCTGCGCGTGGTCGAGGAAGCTCTGCACCTTGCCGAGCAGGGAGTCGTACCGCTCCCCGGTCCGGATCGCGATCATGCCCTCGTCGTCGCGCTTGCTCGTGAACCCGCCGCCCTTGATCCAGCCCATGAACTGGTGGAGATCCGGGTTCTGGGCCGCGGCGTCGAGGTGCTGCCGGGCCAGGTCCACAGCGACCGGGTCGACCGGGGCCGGGGGCGCGGCGGCGGGCTGGCGGAGGCTGCCGTTGCCGTCCGCGCTGCCGTCGGCGGCCCTGTCGGCGGAGGCCACCGGCTCGGGCCGGGCCTCGGCCGGCGGGGTGAGGCCGGTGCTGGTGGCATCGGGTTCCCCGAAGGTGAACGCGCCCCCGATCGGGGCCGGCTCCGCGTGCTTGCGCGCGTCGATCTGCTCCCTGGTCGCATCGTCGATCAGCACGGCGGAGCCCGCGCTCAGCCGGCCGTCGCGGTCCGGGCCGCCGAAGAACTCCCACGGCGCCCGGTGCGTCAGCGGCGCCGGCTGCCCGGGCACGGCGAGGGCGTCCCGCCACTGCTCCGGGGTGACCGTCCCGTGGGGGAAGAGCAGCGGGTCGATCACCCGCTCCCCGGCCGCCGTGTCGACCACCACGGCGACGTGGTGGTTCCACCGGTGCTGCTGGTGGAGGCGCCCGTCGGCGCTCCCGGGGGAGGCCCAGATCTTGGCGAGGTGCCGGCGGCCGGTGCGCGGGGCGGCCAGGTCGATGAGCTCGGACAGCGCGTGGGCCCGGAACTCGCAGCCGTCGACGCGGTCCGGGGCGTCGGGCTGGTAGCGGCTCATCACCGCGGCGTGGAGCGCCTGGAACTGGCCTTCGGAGGGCCGCTCGGAGGTACGGCCGGCCAGTTCGCCGCGACGCTCCGCCAGGTACGCCCTGCGGTTCTCCGTCGTGTGGTTCAGCAGCCCCAGCAGCGCGTCGGCGGCCCGCACCGAGCGGAGCGGGCCGACGTTCAGGATCGCGGTCAGCACGTCCTGCTCGGCACGGATCCGGTCGTGGACCGCCTGCGGGGCGTTGCCCCGTTCGGCATTCCCCGACATGTCCGCGAGCCGGTCGGAGCGGGTTGCCACGGTCTCCAGGAAGTCGTCGTAGTCTTCGCGCTCCTCCGCCTCGGAACCGAGTTCGGACCCGGACCCGGACCCGGGCTCGGACTCGCTGCTGCCGTCGTCCGACGCCATCTCCTCGTCCGACGAGGCGGGGTCGTTCGGCCGGACGCGCTTTCCCGAGCTCGGGCCCGCACCCGGGTCCGGGTTCGAGCCCTCGTCGTCGGTCCCGTCGTCGCGCCTGCGGCGCCCGGAGAACGCCATCGCGTCGCTCTGGGGCGCCAGTTCCCGCTCGCGCGACGGGGCTCCGCCCGGGACCGCGGTGTAGCCCTCGGGCGCCGACGTCGAACGCGGCGGGAGGGTCTTGTCCACCGGCAGGTGGGCACCGAGGTCCCGGACCGTGATCGGGGCGCCAGGGTCCCGCGGGGCCGTCAGCCCCGCCCAGTTGCCTCCGTCCACCAGGACGGGTCGGCCGGAACCGTCGAAGGCGAGCTGCCTGCCGACCACCAGTGCGCCGGCACCGTGCGGATCGCTGCGGAACGGCCCCGCGACCGGGGGCGCGAACCAGGCCAGGCCCTTGGGGGCGTAGACCTCCAGGTCCCGGCCGGGCAGGCGCAGGCGCAACTGCCGCAGCACGCCCGCGGCGAACGATTGGTCACCCCCGCGGGCCGCCGAACAGGCCACCAGCTGAACGGGCTTGACCCCGTCCCACACCCCTTGTTCGCGCAACGAGACGAGCAGGCCGGCGGCTTCGCCCTCGGTGAGACGGGTGCCCTTCCAGAGCGGCACGCCGTCGGAGCCGGTGTGCATCGCCACGGTGAGGAAGCGTTCGTCGACCGGGAAGCGGTCCAGTGCCGTGGCCATCCGCTGCCGGGCCTGGGGGTCGGCGCCCGGGTCGTCCAGCCGGTAGGCGCCCGAGGTTTCGTGGTGGACCAGTGCCGTGCGCAGGTCGCCGCCGCGGTCGACGGCCGGCGGGTCCGGGAGCGGCGCCGGCACCAGGGGCCCGGCTCCCGGCGCCTGCGTCTCGTGCTCCGGGAGCGGCGGCGCGGCGGCCGACTGCCGCAGGTCGTCGGCGTTCGAGTCCACCAGGGGCTGACCCGCCTCCTCCTCCGCTTGCGCCTGGTCGAGGTCGTACCAGTCGTAGGGGAGGTCGATGGACTCGAAGCTGGTGTTCTCGTTCAGCTTCTGGGAGCGCAGGCTCACGCTCACGGTGCCGATGTTCTGGGCGCCGTAGACCAGCGGATCCCCCTCGTGCGGTTCCTCTCCGTAGACCGTTTCGTCGCGGAAGCGCCAGCGGAGCGAAACGGAATCGCCTTCGTGGTGGATCGTCACTTCGGCGAACTGGCCGAGCGGATCGCGGGGGTGCTCGATCCTGACGGTCTTCCGGCTACCGTCGGCGGACCACGTCTCCGTGATGCGGTGGTGGGGCTCCAGGACGCGGGAGTAGGCGGCCCGCAGCGAGCCCTCACTGTAGAACCGGGTGAACTTCTCGAACGCGACCGGCATCGACATGGGACTGGTCCAGTTGTCGACCTCGGTGCGGATGCCGGCGACCGTCATGGGCTCGGCGTCCACCCGGATGACGTGGAAGCCCCCGTCCTCCTCCCGTCCGGTCACCGTCAGGCGGCTCGGGCCGAGCGTCACCTCCGACTGCGCCTCGTTCACCGGCTCCGGGTCGCCCTGCGCCCTGGTGTGGCCCGGCGGGAAGGACAGCGCCAGCATCGGGTGGGACAGCGGCACCCGGATCTCGAACAGCGCGTAGTTGTCGCCGCCGCCCCCGTTCGACATCCAGTCCTGGACGAACTCCCGGCTGAACGAGGTGGACGCGGGCAGCAGCTCGGTGAACCCCTCCCGGCCCCGGGCCTCGGAGTCCAGCCGCACCGCCCGGTACAGCCGCAGGGACTCCCCCGCCGGCTGCGCCCCGGCCGGGTGCAGCGCCTGCGCGTGGTCGAGGAACCTCTGCACGTCGCCGAGCAGGGACTCGTACCGATCCCCGGCCCTGATCGCGAGCATGCCCTCTTCGTCGCGCTTGCTCGTGTACCCGCCGCCCTTGATCCAGCCCATGAACTGGTGCAGCGCCGGGTTCTGGGCCGCGGCGTCCAGGTGACGCCGGGCCAGGTCCACCGCGACCGGATCGGCGGCGAGCGGCGGTGCGGCAGATGGCGCCAGGAGGCCGCCGGCGCCACTCTCCCGGACCGGCGGGTCGTCGTGGGAGGGGTGCTCTCCGAGGGCCGGGGCGTCCGCCGTCGTCTCCTGGTGGGAGCGGTACTGGCCGTGGGTCAGGTCGCGCAGGACCGGACCCGAGTGCAGGACGTCCTCGATGCGCTGGAGGTGGCGGGGCAGCACGGTGAAGTCGTCCCGGTGGGCCGAGGTGCCCATCACCCCGTTCTCGCCCGCCCAGCGGTCGCGGCGGCGAAGGACGAAGGCGTCGCCCGGCTTGGCGGCCGGCTCGACGTACTCGTCCGGGAGGCCGAGGAAGTGCAGCGCCTCGTGCAGCAGCACGCCGGGCGGGCTCTGGTCGTACCAGTGGAGCTGGTCGCTGCGCCCGGAGCCGGGCAGGACGGTGATGCTCTGGTGGGCGCCGGCGGCGTCCTGGGCGCTCTCGACCCGCAGGTGGACCTGGTCGCCGCCGGGCAGGCGGAAGCGCTCGTTGAAGCGGTCGGCGACCACCGCCCGGGTCCGGTCGAGCATCCGGGCGGCGGCGGCCTGCTCCAGCGGGCGGCCGTCCGGTCCCTGAAGGTGCAGGTTCAGGGTGAACTCGGTGACCCAGTGGCCCGGTTGGGCCTCGAAGCGCCGCACGTCGTAGCTGATCGCGGTGTCGGCGCCGTGCAGGCCGCCCAGGCTCGAAGACTGCCGGTTCTCGTATTGCTCGCGCACCCCGGGGCCGGCGATGTCGCCCCGGCCGCCCTGGCCGCGCACCCGGGGGTCGAAGCGCACGGTGTCCATCCGGGCGGGCGGCGCGAGGGTGCGGATGTCGGCCCAGGCGGAGGCGGGCAGCAGCGGGCCTGCGGACGCGGCCGGCTCGACGGGGGCCGGGGTGAGCGGGGTGGCCGGGGTGAGCGGGGTGGCCGGGGTGGCCGGCGCCTGGGCGGGCGTGCGCTGCGCCACCGGGTGGGTGTGCTCCGGCTCCTCGTGGTCCGGCTGCTCCTCGTGCTCCGGCTGCTCCTCGTGCTCCGGCTGCTCCTCGTGGCCGTCCCGGGAGTGTCCGTCGCCGTCCTCGTGTGCGGGGTGGGGGGTGCCGGCGGGGGTGAGCGGGCCGGCGGGGGTCTTGCCGGCCTCCGGCTTGGTGTCGGCCTCGGGCCTGGTGTCGGCCTCGGGCCTGGTGTCGGGGCGGCGGGCGAAGACGTTCTCGTTGGCCGCCTCGTGGTCGCGCCAGCGTTCTCCGTCCAGATCCTTCGGCGCCCAGTGCTCCCGGTAGGCGTCGAAGAAGTCGCCGCCGTACTCGGTCTTCAGCCGGCGGATCTCCTCCTCCGGCACCTGGCGGTCCTCGGCGAGGCGGTCGTAGCCGGCGGCGGCGTGCTCGCGGGCGGGCAGGACGTCGCGTTCGAAGGCCACGTGCTGTTCCAGGCCCCTGGTCAGCCGGTCGCGCTTGCGCCGCCAGATCTCCAGCTGCTCGGTCAGGCGGGCGCGGTGGTCGGTGTCCGGGTCCCGCAGCAGGGAGCGGAAGGACTCCTCGAAGGCGGCACGGATCCGCTCGGTGTAACCCTCGCGCACCCGTCGGGCGGCGCTGGAGGCGGGGGGGTCGGAGCCCTCGGTGCGGGTGCCGCGGGTCGCGCGGCCCAGGGCGGTCTCGACCGCGGCGGCCGTGTCGTCGCCGCGCTCGGTGGTCTCCGGGCCACCCAGGTCGTGCGGGACCTCGGTGCGGGCGGTGTCCTCGGCGGCGCGCAGCGCCTCCTCGCGGGCGCCGTGCAGGGCCAGCAGGCGGTTGGCCTCGGCCGGGGAGGTGAGCCGGTCCAGTTCCGCCTTGAGCCGGGCGGGGTCGCGGTCGGCGGCGGTGTGCTCGGCGACCAGGCGGTCGGTGCGGCGGGCGAGGTCGGCGCGGGCAGCGGCGACCGCGCGCGGGGAGGGGCCGTCGGCGAGGCCGAGTTCGCGCAGCGCCTCGGGGCCGAACTGGTCGGGGGCGGTGTCCTTCCAGGCCGCGGCCGCGTCGTCGACCGCGTCGACGGAGCGTTTCAGCACGGCCTCGCGGACCGCCTGGACGGCGAAGTCGTGGGACAGCCCGTCGCGGTAGCGGTCCAGGGCCTCCCGGAAGTCCTCGTCCAAGCGGGTCCGGCCCAGGCGCGTCGGGTCGACGGGGGCGAGCTCCTCGCCGCCCGCCTCGCCCTCCTCCTCGATCAGCTGGAAGGACTCGTCGTCGCCGTGCAGGTCCTCGATGCGTTCCCGCAGGGCGTCGGCCATCAGGTCGCGGGCCTCGGGTGACAGGCGGACGTCCTGCGGCACGCCGGCCGCCTCCAGCAGCGCGCGGTCCTTCTCGGAGAGTTGCTGCGTCGACCACTGGGAGTGGGCGTCGTCCACCGCCCGGTCGATCTGCCCGATCGCCTCGGCCCGCGCCTGGCGCAGGTCCAGGTCCCGGGCGGCCTCCCGCAGGCGGCGCTCCAGCGCCCGGGCGGCCAGGGCGTTGCGCTCGGGGGTGAAGTCGGTTCGGGCGGTGAACAGTTGGGCGACGTCCTGTTCGGCGTCGGTCCGGAACCGTTCGGCAGCCTCGCGGCGGATCTCCGCCCGGGTGTGGTCGCCGGAGTGCTCGGGCCCGAGGCCGCGGTCGGCCAGCAGCCGGTCGAAGCGGCGGACGGCGAAGGTGAGCGCGAGCTCGCGGGCACCGGCCAGCTCCAGGCGGTCCGTGGCGGAGTCGAGGATCGACTCCCGCTCGTGCGGGCGCGCCTCGATGTCCTCCCGCAAGGACTCCGCTGCCCGGCGCCACACCGGCGTGTCCGGTGTCACGAGGGGGCGCAGCTCCCGGGGCAGGCGGGCGGCGCCCTGTGTGAGGCGGTCCTCGACGGCGCGGCGGGTCTCTTCGCGTGCCTCGGCCTCGGCGAGCCGGGTGTCGTGGTCCTCGGCGAGGGAGCGCTGCCGGTCCTGCCAGGCCGCGCTCCGCTCGTCGGCGGCGGGCGCCTCGGCGTGCTCGGGGGCCTCGACGTGGTGGTAGGGGCGGCCGGAGGCGGTGGTGGAGTGGATCGGGGCCGTGTCGGGGGTGTGCTGGCCGCCGGGCACGTCCGGCTTCGGGTCACGCGGCGGGGTGGCGGGCGGCAGCGGGTTCTGCGGGTCGGGGCGGTTCGGGTCGGGGTTCTGCGGGTCGGGGCGCTGCGGGTCGGGACGGTTCGGGTCGGGGTTCTGCGGATCCGGGCGCTGCGGGTCGGGACGGTTCGGGTCCGGGTTCTGCGGATCCGGGCGCTGCGGGTCGGGACGGTTCGGGTCCGGGTTCTGCGGATCCGGGCGCTGCGGGTCGGGACGGTTCGGGTCCGGGTGGCCGGGGTTGGCCGGTGCGGTGCCGTCGCCGGAGCCACCGGAGCTGGTACGGACCCGCGGTGGCGGGGTCGCCTCGTTCCGGACGTCGGCGTTCGCGGGCGACTGCGACTGCCCGTGCCCGCCCGTGCCGCCGCTGGTCGCGTTCGAGGGCACGTGCAGGGGCGGTTCGGCGCTCTCCTCGACGACGGTGGTGCGGTGGTCGGGGTGCTTGGGCGGCGGTTTCGGCTTCCCGGTGCCGTCCTGGCCGCCGGCGTCCGCGGAGGACGTCGCGGTGGCGCCGCGCTCCCCGCCCTCCACCGGCTTCCCGTCGCCGTTCGGGCTCTTGGGGCCGCCCGTGGTGGCGCCGCCGGGCCTGGTGTTCCCGGGCCCTCCCTTCGTGGGGGTCCCGGACTTCGACCCGTTGGAACCGGCGGTCTCCTCGCCGTCGGACTGGGTCCTGACCTGCCGGTAGGAGGTCTTCGGGTCCAATGCCCCGTCGACGGATGAGTTGAAGCCGGTCTTGCCTCCGGGGTCGGCGAGGACGCCTTCGGGGGACAGCGTCTCCCCGAGGATCTCGCTGATGTGCCCGGGCCGGCGCACCGGGAACGGCGCCGGGTGGCCGCCCATGGTGCTGATCACCGCGAGGAAGTTCAGCGGGTGGAAGGTGCTGTAGTACTCGCCGTTCTCCTCGATCCGGGAGCTGTCCAGGCTGCGGACGAAGTCCGCGTACCGGGCGGTCAGCGGCGAGGCGAGGCCCATGAGCATGTGGTGCATCCCGGACATCATGAAGCCGCCGACGAAGCTCATCCCGTTGGCCTGCCACTCACCGTTGTAGATGGTGTTGTAGATGCCCTCGGTGAGGTACTGGTTGACGCCCGACTCCAACTGGCCGCCCAGCATCTGCCCGACGTGGAACCACTTGTTCATCGTGTTGATGCCGCCCGCGAGTTCGGGCATCTTGTCGACCAGCATCTTGAGTTCGGGGGTGAGCGCGACCAGCTTGCTGTCCTTCTTGGCGAGGTTCTCCAGGGCCTCGGTGAGCGCTTCCCGACTGGCCTGCTTGGCCACCGTCTTGAGCGAGTGCTCGGCGAACTGGCGGCCGATCTGCTCGCCCATCTCCCGGGCGAACTTCTCGCCGATCTCGGTGCCGAGCTCGGCCACGAAGAGGTCGCCGAGCTGGCGCACGAACTTCTCGCCCATCGCGGCGCCCGTGCGGCGTCCGGACTTGAAGCCCTTGGCCAGGTAGCCGGCGTTGTCCTTCAGGAGCTTGGAGATGCCGCCGGCGAAGCGTTCGGCGGCCTCGTTGCCGAGCAGCCGGCCGACGTCCTGGCCGGCCTCCTTCTCCAGGCCCTTGAGGCCGCCGCCCGCGGCGCCCTTGCCGAGGTCCTCGAGCGCGCCCTTGGCGACGTCGCCCGCGGCGCCCTTGGTGAGGTCCTTGAGCCCGCCCTTGACGAGGTCGCCCGCGGCGCCCTCCCCGATCTCCTTGCCCAGTCCCCCGGTCAGTCCCTTGATGACGTCGTCGAGCACGGTCTTCATGAACAGCTTGCTCAGCCCGGCGCCGAGCAGCTTGCCCAGGCCCTCGCCCAGGATGCTGAGCGGGCCGCCGATCGCGCCGCTGATCGCGCCGAAGATCGCGGCCTGCTTGGTGAGGTCGGTGTCCCACTCGTGGCGGTCGCCGCGGTTGAACTGGATGCCCTGGATGATCGCGTCCAGCAGCAGGCCGCCGATGATGCCGCCGAAGGTGTGCATCACGATCAACTGGACGAGTTTCTTCACCAGTTGGAGCAGGAACTGCCGGGTGAGGATCTTCTGCCACTCCAGCTCGATGAGGGAGGCCCCGCCGGTGAAGACCGACCAGGCGATGGCGATGGCGATCTCCAGCAGCAGCTGGATGAGCTGGCCGATGGCCATCCACTTGGTGTACTCGACGCTGAGGGCCACCTTGTTGGCCAGGTCGGCCAGTTGGGTGCAGAGGTCATGGGTCTGGTCGAGGGGTCCGGGCCGGCTGTCCGTGCCGACGAACTTGCTCCACTCCTTGCGGAAGGCGTCGGCGGTCTTGCCCTCGATCCGCTGGTCGCAGTTCTTCACCGCGTCCTGGATGTAGCCGGCCAGCTTCGGCAGGTCGTCGGCCAGGGCGAGGTAGTCGTCCCGGACGTCGCGCAGCAGCCCCTCGTCGGACTCCGGCCAGGGCATGCCGCTGATGATGTGGAAGAACTGCGCCAGGCCCGGGGAGACGTGGATCGAGGAGTGGGACACGGCGCGGGGCCTCCGGGGACGGAGCTGACGGCAGGGAAGGGCTGGCGGTGCGACGAGGGGCGGGCGGACCCGGGCGGGCGGGTGCTACGTCGCCAGGTCCACGCCGTGCTGGTCGGCGGCCTGGAAGAGGGTGACCGTGTCCTGGCCGTGCTTGGCCATCGCGTCGATCTTGGCCTTGATGCTCGTCGTCAGCCCGTACAGGTCCTCGGCCGGCTTGTCGATCTTGGCGTGGTACTGCTTGCCGATGTCGTCGCCGCCGCCGGCCTTGACGTTCTTGGTGTGGATGTCCTCCATCTCCCCGGAGATCTTCCCGACCAGGGCGGACACCTCCTCGAAGTTGCTGAACGCCTTCCTGGCGTCGCCGTCCAGGCGCAGCGTGTCACCCATTGAACTCCTCCTGCCTGACGGACTTGGCGGCCCGGCCGGCGCCGGGGCGCATCGCGGTGAGCGGGGCGAGCAGCGTCTCCAGGTCCAGGCCGGCGCCGGCCGCGAACGGGTCCTCGTCGCCGCGCTCGCCGGTGAAGTTCATCCGCAGGCTCTGGCCGACGCCCTCGAAGCCGCGCATCTCGGCGGTGATCCGCTCGCCCATCCGGGCCTTGGCCTCGTTGAGGACGTCCTTCAGCAGGGCGCTCAACTCGGCGGGGGCCATGGACTGGTAGGCGGTGGTGTGGAAGTTCAGCGCGAGCAGTTCGCCCTGCGGGCCGACCTTCGCGGTGACCATCCGGTCCTTGCTGGTGGCCTCGGCGGTCATCGCCTGCATCTTGCGGGCGGCCTCGGCCAGTTTGGCCTGCTGGTCCGCCAGGTCGGCCAGGGCCTGGTTCAGTTGGTCCTCGAACGCGTACGACATGCCTCTCCTGTTCCGGTCTGCTTCCTTCGTGGGGTCAGCGGCCGATCACGCCGCTGATCGCTCCGGTGTCGGTGCCCCACACCTCTTCGTCCTCGGCCAGCCAGGTGGTGCGCTGGCGGGCCTTCTCGCCCTGGCCGCCGGCGCCCATTCCGCCGCCCATCGGCGGCACCATCGGCATGCCGCCGCTGGTGGACACCGACTGGCCGCGCATGGCGGCCTGCTCCTCGGCGGCCAGCGCGGCGGCCTTCTGGGCCGCGGCCTTCTCCGCGGCGGCGCTCTCGGCGGCGGCCGCGCTCGCCGCGGGGCCGGACTTTCCGCCGGGCCCCTGGGCGAAGTTGTCCTCGACGCGGGGGCCCAGGCCGGCGCCGGAGCCGAGGATGCGGGGGCCGGAGGCGCCGCCGGAGCCGGTGGACGCCGCGGCGCCGCCGCCGGAGCCGAGGCCGCCGAAGAGCCCGGGCAGGGGGGTGAAGGAGCTGCCGGTGCCGGTGCCGGAGCCGAGGTCGACCGTCCAGGGCACGGTGTCGCCGGAGGACCCGTGCGGGAAGCCGCCGAGTCCGCCGAGGCCCCCGGTGCCGCCGGTCCCCCCGCTGCCGCCGCTGCCGCCGCTGCCCATCGAGTTCCAGGCGCTCTGCAGGTCGCGGGAGCGCTGGAGGTAGTCGGGGATCGGCTTGCCGTCGGCGCCCAGCAGGGTGCCGTCCTGGGCGATCGAGCCGCCCTTCTCCAGGACGTACGGGTTGCCGTTGGCGTCCAGCACGGGCTTGCCCGCGGCGTCGACCACCGTGCCGTCCTCGCGCACGGTCGAGCCCTTGGGCACCTTGGCGTTGGCGCCGTAGACGCCTCCGCCGGTGCCGGCCGGCACGTTCGCGCCCGGGGGGACGACGATCGGCTTGCCGTCCTTGCCGAGCACCTCCTTGCCGTCGGCGTCGTAGACCTTGCCGCCGTCGCCGATGTAGCCGCCGGGCGGCAGCAGGATCGGCTTGCCGTCCTTGTCGAGGAGGACCTTGCCGTCCTTGTCGCGGATCGGTGTGCCGGCGCCGCCGATGCCCCCGCCACCGCCGATCCCGCCCCCGGTGCCGCCAGTGCCGCCAGTGCCGCTGCCGCCGATGACCGGCGGCGGCGGGGGGCCGCCGAGGTCGAGGTTCTGGTGCTTGCCGCCGCCCGCGCCGCCGGCCCCGGACCCGGTGCCGCCGTCCTGCGGGTTGGGCACGTCCTTGGGGTTGGGCACGTCCTTGGGGTTCGGGACGTCCTTGGGGTCCGGCGCGTCCTTGGGCGGGAGCGTGAGGCCGACCGGCACCAGCCCGAAGTACAGCTTTCCGATCAGCGGCTGGTAGGAGGTCCCGAGGTCGGTCATCGTGGCGTTGCCGGGCCCGTCGAGCATGGTGGACACCTTCTGCAGCCACCGGGCCTTGGCCCGGGCGTCGAGCGCGGTGTAGAAGGCGTCGGTGCGCGGGTCGCCGAGCTCGGTGGTGTAGCTCCAGCCGTCCTTGCTCCCGGTCCAGGTCGGCGGGCTCTTGGCCATGACCTCCGTCAGGACCTCCAGGATGCACTGGTACGGGAAGCCGACCGCGTACCAGTTCGTGCGCGCGGTGTGCAGCGCGTCGATGGTGACCCCGATCTGGTGGGCCGCCGCCTTCAGCATCGACGCGTAGTCCGTCGCGGTCAACTGGTTGTTCAGGTCGTCGAGTTCGTAGGCGAAGCGCTGCAGGAGCATCTTGAACTCACCGGCCGCGTCGCCCTCCCAGCTGCTGTCCGGCGCATTGATCTTGGTGGCCCATTCATGGGCGTCCTTGCTCTGGGCGGTCAGCCACTTCTTGGTGTCGTCGATCGCGGTGGAGGCGGCCAGCAGGCTCTGCGGGTGGATGACGTCGTTGCCCTTGGTGCTGACGTTGTCCCCCGTCAGCGCGTCCGCGTCGGGCAGGATCGGCAGCAGGATGTCCTCGCCCTGCCAGTTGAACCTGGACAGCGGGCCGGTGGGGTCGTTGCCCCACTTCGAGTAGTCGATGTGGATCGAGATCAGGAAGTGGTGCGCGGCGTACCCGTCGATGAAGTTCATCACCCACCAGACGTCGGCCGGGCTCCCGTCGGCGCCCGTCTTCTGGTTGTTCGGGTTCTTGCTCTTCAGGCTGTCGTCGAAGTACCCCGTCTCGTTGGTGAGCTTCCCGGTCAGCCACGGGGCGGCCTTGGGGCCCGCGACGTCCGCCCGCTTGACGATGTCCACCGGCGTCTTCTTGGAGTTGAAGGCGGCGAGGATGTCCTCCCAGGGGATGGTCGCCTGGGAGGGGGGCGGGGTGGTCACGGGGTTCTCCAGTGGGGTCGGGGGTGCGGGGGTCGACGGGCCGGCGGCGGGCGGGCGCTACGGACCGGCCCCGCCGCCGCCACCCCCACCCCCACCGCCGCCACCGCCACCGCCACCGCCACCGCCACCGCCACCGCCACCGGCGCCGATGACGTCCTGGAGGATCTGCATCATCTGGGCGGCCGTCAGGGCGTCCTCGTGCGCCGCCTCCATCTGCTTCAGGAACGACCAGATGTCGTCCTGGGCCTTGGCCAGCTGCTGGTGGAACTTCGTGAAGTCCTGCAGCACGCTGCCGGCCAGGTTGGAGGCGAACAGGTCGTGCAGGTGGATCCCGCTCTCGAACTGCCCGGTCAGCAGTTCGGTGAAGAGGGCGTCCTTGCCGACCCCGCTCTTGCCCGCGAAGGCCATCATGGCCTTGAAACCGGGGTCGCTCTCCAGTCGGGTCAGGCAGGCCGCCAGGACCTTGTACGCGAAGTCCTTCAGGTCGTCGTGGTTGACGCTGAGAGTGGCGACCTCCGTGGACGGCGTGGTCATCAGCCGATGCCCGCCGCGCCGCCCGCGTCGGCGGCGCGCAGCAGGCCGTGCATCTCACGCAGGATGCCGGCGCCCTGGACGATGTCGGTGTTCATCTCCTTGTTCTGGGTGGTGAGGGTGGTCTGGAAGGTCTTGGCGGCGGTGGCGAGGTCGCCCTGGAGTTCGTTCTGGGCGGTCTGGACGGCCGTCTCGAAGTCGGTCATGGCGGTGTGCAGGGCCTGGCCGGCCTGTTGCAGGGCGTCGGCCGCCTCGTCGATGTTGGCGTGGTGGAGCTTGATGCTGCCCATCGGTGGTCCTCCTCGGTGGGGTGGTCCGGATGTCTACGGATGTCTGCGGGGGTTCAGGGGTTGAGGGTGTAGCGGATGTTGTCGGAGATCCCGGAGCCCCCGCCCCACTGGCCGGTGAGGCCCAGGGCCTCCTCGTGGGCGGTGTTGATCTTGCCGTGGCCGGCACTGAACGCGCCGTGGAAGGTGTCGTAGGCCCCCTGGAGCTGCTGGTACCGGCCCAGCCAGTCGTTGATCTTCTGCTGGTACTGGGTGCTGCAGGCGGCCTGGAAGTACTTCTGGACCTCGTCGTTGACGTCGGTGACCTGTGTGGCGGCGCGCTTCATGATGCCGAGGTGGTGCTCCAGGCTGGCGAGGATGCGCTGGACGGAGGCGTCGTCCGTCTGCAGGCTGGGGGTGGTCATTCGGGGGCTCCTGTCCATCGGGCCCGGGGCGTTCGCCGTACCGGGTTCATTTCAGGTCAACGGTCGTGCGGGAAGTACGGGTTCAACCCGGGACGTACGGGTTCAGCGCGGGCACGGCGGTCCCGGCGGCGCGCCGGCGGGGGTGGCGCCGGTGAGGGCGGCCGGGTCGAGGCTGGGGCCGGTGGGCAGCAGGGCCAGCAGCGTGGCGGGCACGCCCGCGGGGGCGACGGCGCCGTAGCCGAGCTGTTTGGCGACGGCGGGTGAGGCGAGCGGGTACTTCGCCCCGTTGTCGGTCACCAGGTAGAGGGTGGCGCCGGTGCCGGCGGTGGACAGGGCGCGCACCAGGGCGCCGCCGCCGGGGCGTACCGCGATGGTGTCGGCGGGGGTGCAGGCGGCCTCGATGCCGGGCTGGGCGGCGGGGGCAGGGCCCTGGACGGCGGTGTCGTCGACGAGGGCCAGGGTGGTGGTGGGCGCGGGGTCGCCGGGGCGCAGTTCGGCGCAGACGTCGCGGCCCTGGGGGGCGGTGAGCAGTTCGGGCGCGGTGGTGGGCAGGGCGGCGGCCGGGCCGGCGGGGGCGGGGGGTGCGGTGTGGGCGGCGAGGTCGGCGGCGCCGATCGCGGTGGGGGTGGCGGCGGTGCCCTGGTAGGCGCTCTGCTGGGTGCGGGGGTCGGCGAGCAGCAGTTGCAGGGTCATCGGGGTGAGCGGGGTGAGTCCGGCGCCGGTGAGCAGGTAGGGGTTGCCGCCGGGGCCGGTGAAGAGCTGTCCGACGCGGGTGGGGTGGGTGGCGAGGTCGGGGCCGGGGGTGCCGCGCTGGTCGAGGTCGGGGGCGGCGAGGTCGGGGCCGGCGGGCAGGGCGTCGAGGAAGGCCTGGGTGACGGGCTGGGCGGTGACGGCGCCCTGGCCGAGGGCCTGGCGGGCGCCGGTGCGGGTGTCCAGGCGCAGGCGGCGGCCGTGCCACAGGAGGTGTTGGGCGCCGTCGGGGGCGGCGACCAGGAGGGCCTGGCCGTCGGTGAGGGCGGTGCCGTGGGTGGTGGGGTCGACGGCGAGGGCCAGGCGGGGGCGGCGGGTGCCGGAGGGGTCGGGGCGCTGGGTGGCGCAGGCGAGCCAGGGGGCGGTGGCGAGGCGGTCGGCGTCGGGCAGGCCGTCGGGGGCGCCGAGGATGCCCAGGGGGGTGCCGCGCGGGGTGTCGGCCAGGGAGTGGACGCTGACCTGGTCGACGGTCAGCTGGTCGCCGGCGAGCAGGCGGGCGGTGGTCTCGTTGAGCAGGGGGTGGAGTGCGCCGTCGAGGTAGAGGTAGCGGGCGCCGTTCTCCTTGACCAGGACGAGGGTGCCGGGTTTCTTCCAGCCGGTGGCGCCGCCGGGGACGAGGACGCCGTAGACGGCGGCGATCAGGCAGGCGAGGGCGGCGATGACCAGGCCGGTGGCGATGCCGCGGGAGGTGCGCCCGGTGGGGGCGTCGGGGGCGTCGGGTTCGCCGCGGAGCATGCCGGTGGCGAGGCGGCCCATCACGAACAGGTGGGCCTGC
The DNA here is from genome assembly GCF_014596465.1 of Streptomyces sp. CBMA123. Lineage (GTDB taxonomy): Bacteria > Actinomycetota > Actinomycetes > Streptomycetales > Streptomycetaceae > Kitasatospora. The sequence continues at coordinate 19,910 of NZ_MECK01000023.1, forward strand.
ACCTGGTCGCGCTTCGACTGCATGGTGGTGGTTCTCCTCGGTGGCGGGGGTGGTGCGTACGGCGGGCGTGGTGCGTGCGGCGGCGGGGCGTGCGGCGGGTGCGTGCGGCGGGTGCGGCGGCTGGTGGGGGGTCAGCCGCCGAGGGCGCGCAGTCCGTGGAAGGCCCCGGCCGCGGCGAGGGCGAGCGGCAGGATGCTGACGGCCGCGAGGGTGTGCAGCAGGTCGGCGGCGCGGCCCCAGTAGGGCAGCAGGCGCCGGCCGGGGACGGTCCAGGAGGCGGCGGCCAGCAGTGCGGCGGTGGCGAGCAGCGCGGTGAGCAGGCCGATGCGGGCGGCGGCGGACTGGCCGGCGGCGAGGTGGGCGGTGAGCAGGGCGGGGCCCAGGGCGCCGGGGACGAGAACGGCCAGGCGTTGGGGGATGGAGCCGATGCCGCGGGCGTGCAGCAGGAGCAGCAGGGACAGGGCGCCGGTCAGGGCGGTGGGGGCCCAGCCGTCCTGGCCGGTGAGGGTGGTCAGGCACAGGGCGAGGACGGGGGCGAGGGCGAGGTGGAAGGCCGTCAGGAAGCCGTCGGCGACGGTGCTGCGGGAGCGGACGGTGGCGGCGGGGACGGCTTCGATGCCTTCCTGGAGTTCTTCGGAGTTGCGGGGCAGGGCGGGCAGGCGCAGTCCGGACAGGCGGAAGCACAGGCCGGGCAGGAAGGCGGCGGTGGCGACGGGGAGGACGGCCAGGGTGGCGGCGGTGGCGGGGGCGGTGAGTCCGGCGAGCAGCAGGGCGCCGGCGGCGGTGACGTGCAGGGCGAGCAGGACCAGGCCGAGGAAGAGCGGGGCGGAGCAGCCGACGGCGGCCATGGCCAGGATGGCGGCTCCGGCGCCGGCGCAGCCGCCGGCGAGCAGGCGGGCTCCGGTGGCGGAGGGGCCGGTGGCGGAGGTGAGGAGGGCGCCGGCCAGGGCGAGGTAGGGCACGGCGGTGGCGCCCAGGGCGGTGCCGGCGCCGGCGTCGCCGACGGCGCGGGAGGCGCTGAGGGCGCCCAGGAGCAGGAACAGTGCGGTGACGGCGGCGGCGCCGGCGCGCAGCTGGGGCGGGCCGGGCAGCAGCAGGAGGGCCAGGCCCCCGGCCAGGGCGGTGACGGCCAGGGCGAGGGCGGTGTGGTGGGTGAGGGCGGGGCGCCAGGTGTCGGGGCGTTCGCGCATGCCGGTGGCGAGGCCGTCGGGGAGGTCGTCGTAGTGGACTTCGGGCAGGGGGTCGCGGCGGGGGCGCAGGTGGAGGTCCTCGCCGTCGCGCAGGCCGAGGGCGTCGGCGCCGAGTTCCTCGTCGAGGGGGGCCTGGCCGAGGCGTTGGAGGATCCAGCCGTCGTGTCCGGTGCCCTGTTCGTCGAGGCCGTCGCCGGCGTGGTCGAGGACGGCGGGCAGCAGGTCGGCGAGCGGTACGTCGGCGGGGATGACGAGTTCGAACACCGCGTCGGGTGCGTGGAACCTCAGTCGGCACAGTCCGGTGGCTGTGGTCCCGTTGGCGGTCCCGTTCAAGGTTCTCCTCGTGTCCGTTCGGCGGTGGCCGTGCCGCCGGCGGGGCGGTCTCCTCCTTGGGGCACGGGCCGCGGCGGGTGCGGGGTTCAACCTGCGGCGGGTGCGGGGTCCGACCCGCGGCGGGGCGGCGGCTGAACCCGGGGCGGGGCGCCGTCCGTGGACCTGAAGGACGGCGACCCGGACGGCGGGGCACTTCGCGGCCGTCCCCCGGGTGCGAGGAGCGCTTTCGTTGAGTGTGGTGCTGGTCGACCGTCCGCCGCGGCGCCCCGGGCCGGCGATGCCCGACGGCGAGATCCAGTTGCAGGAGCCGCCGGTCCTGCCGGAGTCGCAGAGCGGCATGTCGAGCATGATCACGATGGCGCCGATGGCGTTGAGCTCGCTGTCGATGGTGTTCGTGTTCCTGCGCCCGGGTGAGGGCGGCGGGGTCATGACGTACGTCGCGATGGGCATGATGGGCCTGTCCGCGGTGGGCATGCTGGTGACCTCGCTGATCCGCGGGTCCAGCGACCGCAAGCGGGAGTTGCGGGCCGAGCGGCGGGACTACCTGCGCTACCTGGCGCAGATGCGCCGTCAGGTGCGCGGGCACATCGTGCGTCAGCAGGAGGCGCTGGCCTGGCGGCATCCGGCGCCGGGGTCGCTGGCCTCGCTGGTGCGCACCTCGCGGCTGTGGGAGCGGCGCGGTACGCATCCGGACTTCGGTGACGTGCGGATCGGGGTGGGGCACCAGCGGCTGGCGGTGCGGCTGGCGCCGTTGGCGACCAAGCCGGTGGAGGACCTGGAGCCGTTGTGCGCGCACGCGTTGCGCCGGTTCATCCACGCCTACGGGACGGTCGCGGACCAGCCGATCGCGGTGTACGTGCGCGGCTACGCCCAGGTGCTGGTGCGCTCCGAGGACCGGGAGGCGGCGCGGGCGCTGGCGCGGGCGATGCTGGCGCAGCTGGCACTGTTCCACGCGCCGGACGAGCTGCGCATCGCGGTGGTGTGCGACGCGGAGCGGCGGGGGCGGTGGGAGTGGGCGAAGTGGCTGCCGCACGCGCTGCACCCGCTGGACACCGACGCGCTGGGGCCGGTGCGGCTGGTGGCGGGGTCGGTGGCGGAGCTGGAGCAGGTGCTGGGGGCGGAGTTCGCGGGGCGCGGGCCGTGGGAGCCGGACGCGCAGCCGGGCCGGGACGAGCCGTTCACGGTGGTCGTGCTGGACGGTGTGCCGGTGGGTGCGGGCAGCCGGGCGGCGCTGGCGGGGTGGCGCAACGCGGTGCTGCTGGACCTGGGCGAGGCGCTGGAGTGGAAGCCGCTGCGGCACCGGCTGCGGCTGCGGATCGAGGAGGGCGGGCTGGCGATGGTCGGCGCGGACCGCAACCACCGGGACGAGGTGACCGAGCTGGGGCGGGCGGACGCGCTGTCGCTGCCGGCGGCGCGGCGGCTGGCCGGGCTGATGGCGCCGTACCGGATCGGGGACCAGTCGGAGGCCGGGGAGCCGCTGGCCGGGGACTTCGACCTGGTGTCGCTGCTGGGCATCCGTGATCTGCACCGGCACGACGTGGCGGACAGCTGGGCGCGGCGCGGCATCGCCGAGCGGCTGCGGGTGCCGCTGGGGATCGCCGGGGACGGCACGCCGGTGGAGCTGGACATCAAGGAGTCGGCGCAGGGCGGCATGGGGCCGCACGGGATGCTGATCGGGGCGACCGGGTCGGGCAAGTCGGAGCTGCTGCGGACGCTGGTGATGGCGCTGGCGCTGACGCACTCCTCCGAGGTGCTGAACTTCGTGCTGGTGGACTTCAAGGGCGGGGCGACGTTCCTGGGGCTGGACCGGCTGCCGCACACCTCGGCGGTGATCACCAACCTGGCCGACGAGGCGGCGCTGGTGGACCGGATGCGCGACGCGCTGCACGGGGAGCTGGTGCGCCGTCAGGAGCTGCTGCGCTCGGCGGGCAACTACAGCTCGCTGCTGGACTACGAGACGGCCCGGGCCGGCGGGGCGGCGCTGGAGCCGCTGCCGACGCTGTTCGTGGTGGTCGACGAGTTCTCCGAACTGCTGGCCGCGCACCGGGACTTCATGGACCTGTTCATCATGATCGGCCGGCTGGGGCGGTCGCTGGGGGTGCACCTGCTGCTGGCCTCGCAGCGGCTGGACGAGGGCCGGATGCACGCCCTGGAGTCGCACCTGTCGTACCGGATCGGTCTGCGGACGTTCTCGGCGATGGAGAGCCGGGGCGTGCTGGGGGTGCCGGACGCGTACCACCTGCCCTCGCAGCCGGGCAACGGGTTCCTGCGCAGCGACATCGCCACGCTGACCCGGTTCAAGGCGGCGTACGTCTCCGGGTCCTACCGGGCGCCGCGCCCGGCCGCGGTGCGCCGGCAGGCGGCGGCGGGGCAGGTCGCGGTGTACGGCACGGGGTACGTGGCGCCGCGTCAGATCGTCGCGCCGGTGGAGGAGCCGGAGGCCGAGGAGGTGGCGCAGAGCCGCAGCCTGCTGGCGATCGCGGCCGAGAAGCTCGTCGACGCCGGGCCGCCCGCCCACCAGGTGTGGCTGCCGCCGCTAGGCGTGCCGCCGACCCTGGACCAGTTGCTGGCGCCGCTGGCGCCGGTGGCCGGGTACGGGCTGACCACCGAGGACGATCCGGGCCGGGGCACCCTGCGGGTGCCGGTGGGCGTGGTGGACCGTCCCTTCCAGCAGGTGCGCGACCTGCTGAGCGCCGACCTGTCGGGGGCGGGCGGTCACGTCGGTGTCGCGGGCGGGCCGCAGAGCGGGAAGAGCACCCTGCTGCGGACCCTGGTGGCGGCCCTGGCGCTCACCCACACCCCGCGCGAAGTCCAGTTCTACTGCCTGGACTTCGGCGGTGGCACGCTCTCCTCGCTGCGCGGCCTGCCGCACGTGGGCGGGGTGACCGGGCGGCACGACCCGGAGCGGGTGGTGCGCACGGTCGCGGAGGTCAACGCCATCCTGGCCCGGCGCGAGCAGAGCTTCGCCGAGCTGGGCATCGACTCGGTGGCGGCGTTCCGGCGAGCGCTGGCCGAGGGCTCGCTGCCCGGGGAGGCCCACGGTGACGTGTTCCTGGTCGTCGACGGCTGGAACACGGTGCGCCAGGAGTTCGCCGACCTGGCGCCGGCGCTGACCCTGATCGCCCAGCGGGGCCTCAACTACGGCATCCACCTGGTCGTGGGCACCACGCGCTGGGGCGAGGTGACCGGTGCGCTGCGCGACCTGCTGGGCACCCGCTTCGAGCTGCGGTTGGGCGACCCGGTGGACTCCGCGATCGGGATGCGCATCGCGGCGACCGTGCCCAAGATCCCCGGCCGCGGGCTGACCGGTGAGGAACTGCACTTCCTCACCGCGCTGCCCCGGCTGGACGGCAGCGGCGGCACCGAGGACCTGGGCGAGGGCGTCGCCGACCTGGTGGACGCCGTCGCCGAGCACTGGCAGGGCCCGCGCGCCCCCGAGGTGCGGATGCTGCCGCTGCACCTGCCCGCGGCGGCGCTGCCCGCCCCCGAGGGCCGGCTGCGGGTGCCGCTGGGCCTGCAGGACGTCTCGATGGCCCCGCTGTGGCACGACTTCGAGGAGTCGCCGCACCTGGTGGTGGTCGGTGACAGCGAGGCGGGCAAGACCAACCTGCTGAAGCTGGTCGCGGCCGGCATCACCTCCGCCTACCGGCCCGACGAGGCACGGATCATGCTGGTCGACTACCGGCGGGTGCTGCAGGGCGCGGTGCCGCAGGAGTACCGGCTGGGGCACGCGGTCGCCGTGGACGTGCTGCGCCAGATCGTCGACGGGGCGGCGCGGGCGATGGCCAACCGGCTGCCCGGACCGGACATCCCGCCGGAGCGGCTGCGGCTGCGGGACTGGTGGGAGGGCCCCGAACTGTTCATCCTGGTCGACGACTACGAGCTGGTCGCCGGCTCGTCCGTCAGCATGGGCGCCCATCCGTTCGCGCCGCTGCTGGACTACCTGGCGCAGGGCGCCGAACTGGGCCTGCACCTGATCGTGGCGCGCAGCGCCAACGGCATCGGGCGGGCCGCCTCCGACCAGCTGCTGCGCAAGCTGGAGGAGGTCAACACCCCGGCGGTGCTGCTGTCCTGCCCGCCCAGCGAGGGCTTCCTGTTCGGCAACACCAAGCCGCGGGTGTTCCCCCCGGGGCGGGCCCTGCACATCACCCGGCGCCGGACGGTGCAGGTGCAGACCGCGCTCGTCGACGACGGGGACGGGGACGGGGACGGGAGCGGGAGCGGGGGGACGGGGCGGTGAGCCGGGCGTCGGCGGGAGCGGACGGCGGCGGGAGCGGAGCGCGGCGACGGCGGGAGGGGGCGGCGATGAGCACCACCGCACAGGCGGACCCGCACACGGCGGGCCCGCGCACCACCGGCGCCCCGGGCCCGGCGGCACCACCCGCCGCACACACGGACGACAGCGGGAAGGCGCGGCGATGAGCACCACCGAACAGGCCTCCGGGGCACGGCGCTGGCTGCCCCGCCGACGCGCCGACACCGACACCGCCCCGGCGCCCGCGGCGGCGCTGCACGAGG
>NZ_MECK01000024.1 GCF_014596465.1 Streptomyces sp. CBMA123
ACCGTCGCCGAACTCTGGCGCGCCGACGCGGCGCCGGCCGCGAGCGTGGCCGCCGCCTACCGGGCGCGCCGGGAGGCGCTGCTGACGGAACTGGCGGCGCGCGGCATCGAGGCGCACGGGGCGAGCGGGCTGAACGTCTGGGTGCCGGTGCCCGACGAGACCTCGGTGCTGGCGGCGCTGGTGCAGCGCGGCTGGGTGGCGGCGCCCGGGGCGCGGTTCCGGATCCAGTCGCCGCCCGGGCTGCGGTTCACCGTCGCCCGCCTCGACCGTGCGGGCGCGACGGAACTGGCCGACGATCTTGCCGCGGTGCTGGGAACGGGCGGGGCCGACTCCCGGCTGGTCTGAACCCGTCGGTAACAAAGCGGGAAACCTGCTGCACGTACCTAGCGGTAACCAGCGCGGCCATGTCATCTTCCTTGCGCCACCGGCCGGCGGCCTTCCCTCACCTACGCGTCCTCCCGCCCCCAAACCGCGGGAAGACCGAGCCGCAGGAGTTCCGCCGTGCCCGAAAACGGTTCGAGCGTCACCAGCAGCACCCCTCGACTCGGCCGACGGCTGCTCACCGCAGCCGCCGCCCTGCCGCTGACCCTGGCCGGACTGGCCCTCGCCACCCCCGCCTCGGCGGCCCCGGCCGCCGTTCCCAGCGGGCCGACCGCCAGCGTCACGCTCGGCGACAGCTACATCTCCGGCGAGGCCGGCCGGTGGAAGGGCAACTCCGCCGACTCCAGCGCGAGTCGGACCGGCACCGACCGGGCCTGGAACGGCAGTTCGTACGACCCCTCGCTGGTCTACGGCCCGACGGCGGCGAGCGGGTGCGACCGCTCCGACGTCTCCGAGGTGCTCGGCGCCCAGGGCATCGCGCAGAAGCAGATCAACCTGGCCTGCTCGGGCGCCGTCACCGGCAACATCTTCCGCGCCTCCAACGGCGGGCAGTCCCTGAAGGGCGAGGCTCCGCAGGCCGACCAGCTCGCCACCGTGGCGGCCCAGAACAACGTCAAGCTGATCACGCTGTCGATCGGCGGCAACGACCTCGGCTTCTCCAGTGTCATCTCGAACTGCGTCCAGGACTACCTGGTCTGGTACTCCTACTGCCACGACTCGCAGCAGTCGGCGATCGACTCGAAGATGCCCGCCGCGATGGCCGGGGTCGGCAAGGCGATCGACGAGATCCGGGCCGTCATGACCAACGCGGGCTATGCGCGGACCGACTACCGGCTGGTGCTGCAGTCGTACCCCTCGCCGATCCCGCGCAGCGCCGAGATGCGCTACCCGGAGAGCGGCTGGAGCCGCTCGGACACCGGCGGCTGCCCGTTCTGGGACGGGGACGCCGACTGGGCGCGCGACTCGATGGTGCCGCAGATCTCCAAGGCGCTGGCGGGAGTCGCGGCGTCCAAGGGGGCGCAGTTCCTGGACCTCTCCAACATGCTGCAGGGCCGTGAGGTGTGCTCCACCTCCGCGCAGCAGCCGACCGCGGGCTCCGGCCCGTCCGCGACCACCAGCGAATGGGCGCGCTTCCTGGACGGTGGCCTCAACACCACCCAGGGCGTGCTGCAGGAGTCGATGCACCCCAACTACTACGGGCAGCAGGCGCTCGGCGCCTGTCTGAGCCGGCTGTGGGCCCGGCCGACGGGCAACTACGCGTGCGACAACACGGCCGGGCAGGACGCGAGCGGGATGTACCTGACGGCGGAGTGAGGCGGACGTGCCGCCGCCCCTGGCCCGGGTGGGCGAGGGGCGGCGGTGCGGCTCGGGACGGCCTCCGGGGCGGCCCTGGGCTCAGCCCTGGCTCAGCTCTCGGCTCAGCCCTTGGCGAGCAGGGACTGAGCGTGGGCCCGTACCTGATCCTTCGTCAGATAGGCGTCGGTGTACTCGAAGTCCTGCAGCCGGGCGGGCTGGCGGGCCAGGAAGCCGGTGCGGACGAAGTCGTCCCCGGCGGTCGCGTTGAGCAGCCAGTTCGCGCTCACCCGGAACTTCGCCGCATTGGTCCGCATCGCCATCAGGTGGTAGCCGCGGGCCACCAACTGGGCGGGCACGCCACGCAGTTCGATACCGACCGGCTTGGACACCGCGTCCTTGCCGCCGAGGTCGACCACCAGGCCCAAGTCCTTGTGGTAGTACGGCTCCAGGGGCTGGTTGCGGAGCGAGGCGATCACGTTGTCGGCCACCGCGCGGCCCTGACGGGCCGAGTGCTGGGCGGTCGGCGGGCACACCGCGCCGTCGCCCTTGGCCAGGTCGGGAACGGCGGCCGCGTCACCGAGCGCGAACACGCCCTCGAACTGCGGCACCCGCATCTCCGCCGTCACCGCCAGCCGGCCGCGGACCGTCTCCGCGTCCAGGGTGCCGATCAGCGGGCTCGCGGCCACGCCGGCGGTCCAGATCAGGGTGCGGCAGGGGAGCACCCGGCCGTCGGTGAACTTGACCGACTCGGCGCCGACTTCGGCCACCGAGACCCCCAGTGACACGTCGATGCCGCGGTCGCGCAGCACCTCCAGGGCGGCGGTGCCGAGCGCGTCGCCGAGCTCGGGCATCAGCTTGGGGGCGATGTCGATCAGGTGCCACTTGATCTGGCGGGCGTCCAGCCGGGGGTAGCGGCGGGCGGCCGCGGTGGTCAGGCGCTGCAGGCAGGCGGCCGTCTCGGTGCCCGCGTAGCCGCCGCCGACCACCACGAACTGCAGCCGGGACTCGCGCTCCCGCTGGTCCAAGGTCGCTGAGGCGAGGTCGAGTTGGGCGATCACGTGGTCGCGGACGTAGGCCGCCTCGGCGAGCGTCTTCATGCCGCGGGCGTAATCGGTGAGCCCGGGGATGTCGAAGGTGCGGGTGACGCTGCCGGGGGCGAGCACCAGGACGTCGTACTTCTGCGCGACCACCTCGTCGGTGATCTTGCGGACGACGCACACCCGGGAGGCCGGGTCCACGCCGATGGCGCCGCCCGGGACGATGTGGGTGCGGCGCAGGCTCCGGCGCAGGGAGACCGCGACGGACTGGGGGGTGAGGACGCCCGCGGCGACGTGCGGGAGGAGGGGGAGGTAGAGCTGGTAGCTGAACGGCGTGACCAGCGTGATCTCGGCCTCCGACGGCGAGAGCTTGCGTTCGAGGCGGCGGGCGCACTCCAGGCCTGCGAAGCCGCCGCCCACGATCAGGATCCGAGGTCGTTCCATCGCTCATCCCTTTGCCGTACAGGTCGTACCGGAAGGCCCCCATTACTGTCCGCCACACTCGCACGGAGCAGCGGGGGCTGCCACCGGGGTGGGGCGGTGGGGGGAGGAGGGGAAGGAGAGGGTCGTGGGGTGGGGTTCGGGGCGGGTCGGGTTCGGTGGCGCGGGTTCGGTGGGTCGGGTTCGGCGGCGCGTGCGGAGACGAGCCGTCGGGGGTGTGGAGGCCGGGTGCGTACGGGGGTGGGTGGGGCACCGATAAGCTGTCGGGCGTGCTCCCCGAGGTGACGGCGGTCCGGTATGTGACCCCACTGCGAGAAGGCGGCTCGATGCCGGGCCTGGTCGAGGCCGACGACCGGCGGCTGTACGCGCTGAAATGGGTCGGCGCGGCGCAGGGCCGCAAGGCCCTGGTGGCGGAGGTGCTGGCCGGGGAGCTGGGGCGGCGGCTCGGGCTGCCGGTGCCGGAGCTGGTGACCATCGACCTGGATCCGGTGCTCGCGCGCAGCGAGCCGGACCACCAGGTGCAGGACCAGATCCGGGCCAGCGGCGGGACCAACCTCGGGATGGCCTTCGTCAGCGGCGCGCTCAACTTCGACCCGCTCTGCTTCGAGGTGGACCCCGAACTGGCTGGGCAGGTGCTCTGGTTCGACGCGTTGATCGGCAATGTCGACCGCTCCTGGCGCAACCCCAACCTGCTGGTGGCGACCGGCGGGCTGCGGCTGATCGACCACGGTGCCAGCCTGATCTTCCATCACAACTGGGCCGGCGCCGCCGCCTGGGTGCGCCGCCCGTACGACGCGTCCGACCATGCGCTGCTGCGCGCCCGGCCGGATCTGGCGGCGGCGGACAAGGCGCTCGCGCCGCTCGCGGAGGCGGCGATCGAGGCGGCGGTGGCGCGGATCCCCGAGGTGTGGCTGCTGGACGAGTTCGGCTTCGACTCGCCCGAGGACGTGCGCGCCGCGTACCGCTCCCAGCTGACCGAGCGACTGGCCGGTCCGCGTGACTGGCTGCCGGAGGTGCCCGCATGACCGAGCCGCTGTCCGCCGCGCTGCCGGCCGTCGTGGAACTGCACGACTACGAGTACGCCGTGATCCGGGCGGTGCCGCGGGTGGAGCGCGGTGAGTGCGTGAACGTCGGGGTGCTGCTGTACTGCCGGCAGCACGCGCACCTGGCCGCGCGCACCCACCTGGACCAGGCCCGGCTGCTGGCGCTGGACCCGGTGGCGGACGTGCAGGGGGTGCGGCGGGCGCTTCAGGGGATCGAGGCGGTCTGCCTGGGCGGCCCGGCGGCCGGTCCGGCGGCCTCGGACAGCCCCGGGCAGCGGTTCCGCTGGCTGACCGCGCCGCGCAGCGCGATCGTCCAGCCGGGGCCGGTGCACACCGGGCTGACCGCGGACCCGGAGGTCGAGCTGCGGCGGCTGTTCGACCAGCTGGTGCTCTGACCGTCCCCCGATCGGCGGTACCGTGAGGCGGCTCGCCGACGGTTGCCGTGGTCAAAGCTTGAGTTACTGAAGCACTCGGCCGTACGCTGACCCCATGGGTTCGACCTCGACGACGACCGTACCGACCAACGCCGAGCTGATGGAGGCGTTGGCCGCCGTCGGTGCCGCGTACTTCCAGGACTTCGCGGCGGCCGCGGCCCGGCACGGGCTGTCCTCCTCCCAGGCCAAGGCGCTGGGCTCGGTGCAGGAACCGGTCCCGATGCGGGCACTGGCCGGGCGCCTGGGCTGCGACGCGTCGAACGTGACCGGGATCGTGGACCGGCTGGAGACGCTGGGCCTCGCCAACCGGGAGGCGGCGGCCGGTGACCGCCGGGTGAAGATCGTGGTGATCACGGCCGAGGGCCGGGAGATCCTCAACCGCATCCGCGGCGAGATGGCCCGCACCCACCAGGCCTTCGAGGCGATGACCGACGAGCAGCGGATCGCCCTGCACTCGATCTGCGGGCAGGTCCTGCCGGTGCTGGCCGGCCGTTCCGGCGGCGCGCAGCAGTAGCGGCCGACAGGGGCGCAGCAGTAGCGGCCGGCCGGCGCGCTCGGCGCGCGTCGGCGAGTCCCGGGGGCAGCGACCGGTGGTGCGGCGGGGCGCGCAGGTGGCGCGGATGAGGGTGACGGACAGGTCCCCATCCGCCGACGTTCGGCGTGACCTCGGCTGTTAGGCTTGCGAAGCGTGAGCGCGAAGCCCCAGATCCCCAATGTCCTGGCCTCCCGGTACGCCTCGGCGACCCTGGCCCAGCTGTGGTCCCCCGAGCACAAGGTGGTCCTCGAGCGCCACCTGTGGCTCGCCGTCCTGAAGGCCCAGCAGGACCTCGGTGTCGAGGTTCCGGCGAACGCCGTCGCCGACTACGAGCGGGTGATCGACCAGGTCGACCTCGGCTCGATCGCCGCCCGTGAGCGGATCACCCGCCACGACGTGAAGGCCCGGATCGAGGAGTTCAGCGACCTCGCCGGCCACGAGCAGATCCACAAGGGAATGACCTCCCGGGACCTGACCGAGAACGTCGAGCAGCTGCAGATCCGCCAGTCCCTGGAGCACGTCCGGGACCGTACGGTCGCCGTGCTGGTGCGCCTGGCCGACCTGGCCGCCCAGAACTCCGAGCTGGTCATGGCCGGCCGCTCGCACAACGTGGCCGCGCAGGCCACCACCCTGGGCAAGCGCTTCGCGTCGATCGCCGACGAGCTGCTGGTCGCCTTCCGCCGCCTGGAGGAGCTGATCGCCCGCTACCCGCTGCGCGGGATCAAGGGCCCGGTCGGCACCGCCCAGGACATGCTGGACCTGCTCGGCGGCGACACCGGGAAGCTGGCCGAGCTGGAGCGCCGGGTCGCCGGCCACCTCGGCTTCGACCACGTGCTCACCAGCGTCGGCCAGGTCTACCCGCGCTCGCTGGACTTCGAGGTGCTCACTGCCCTCGTCCAGCTGGCCGCCGCGCCGTCCAGCCTGGCCAAGACCATCCGTCTGATGGCCGGCCACGAGCTGGTGACGGAGGGCTTCAAGGAGGGTCAGGTCGGCTCCTCCGCGATGCCGCACAAGATGAACACCCGCTCCTGCGAGCGCGTCAACGGCCTGGCCGTGATCCTGCGCGGCTACGCCTCGATGACCGGCGAGCTGGCCGGCGACCAGTGGAACGAGGGCGACGTCTCCTGCTCGGTGGTGCGCCGGGTCGCGCTGCCGGACGCCTTCTTCGCCTTCGACGGCCTGCTGGAGACCTTCCTCACCGTCCTGGACGAGTTCGGCGCCTTCCCCGCCGTGATCGAGGCCGAGCTGGACCGCTACCTGCCGTTCCTGGCCACCACCAAGGTGCTGATGGGCTCGGTGCGCGCGGGCGTCGGCCGGGAGACCGCCCACGAGGTCATCAAGGAGCACGCCGTCGCCTCCGCGCTGGCGATGCGCGCGGGCGCCCGGGAGAACGAGCTGCTGGACCGGCTCGCCGCCGACGAGCGGATCCCGCTGGACCGGGCCGCGCTGGACGCGCTGCTGGGCGACCGGCTGTCCTTCACCGGTGCGGCCGGGGCGCAGGTCGCCGAGGTCGTCCGCCAGGTGGCGGCCGTGGCGGCGGCCTACCCGGAGGCGGCCAAGTACGCGCCCGGCGACATCCTCTGACGCGCCGCTGAATTGACGTCGCGTCAGCTCTCGGCCGAGGGCCCCGCCGCCGTTCCGGTGGTGGGGCCCTCGGGCGTCCGGGGGCGGCCCGGGTCGAACGGCGGGGTGGTGGTGGCGCAGGGCCAGTCGCAGTTCGGCTCGGCCACCGGGTGCTCCTCCTCCGGTGCGAGCACGTTGCCCCGGATGGTGGTGAAGGCGATCAGCGCGCCGGTGGCCAGCAGGCCCGCGCAGATCAGCATCGCGGTGTGGAAGGCGGAGTCCACCGAGGACGGCACCCGGTAGGCGTCGCCGCTCAGCCCGGCCAGGGCCGGCAGCGCGGCCACCGCGAGCAGGCCGGCCGCGCGGGCGGCGGCGTTGTTGACGCCGCTGGCGATGCCCGCGTGCCGCACCTCGACGGCGGCCAGCACGGTCGCGGTCAGCGGTGCGACCAGCAGGGTCATCCCCGAGCCCATCACCGCGACGGCGGGCAGCACGTCCACCCAGTAGGAGGAGCCGGGGCCGATGCGCAGCATCAGCAGCACCCCGGCGGCGCACAGCAGCGGGCCGACGGTGAGCGGGAGGCGCGGGCCGATCCGCTTGCCGAGGCGACCGGCGCGCGCGGACAGGGTCAGCATCAGCACCGTGATGGGCACCAGGGCGAAGCCGGAGACCAGCGGGGAGAACCCGGAGACGATCTGAAGCTGCACCACCAGCAGGAAGAACACCCCGCTGAACGCCGCGTAGACGCAGAGGGTGACCAGGTTCACGGCGGTGAACAGCCGGGAGGAGAACAGTCCGAGCGGCAGCATCGGATAGGGCGAGCGCCGCTCGACGGTCACGAAGGCGGCGCCCAGCAGCAGGCCGATCGCGCCGGTGACCCAGACGGCGGGGGACAGGCCCTCCCCGGCGGCGGTGAGCGCGTAGGTGATCGCGCCGAGGGCGAGCGCGGCGAGCAGCGCGCCGGGCACGTCGAAGCGGCCGGTCGCGGACTCGTCCCGGCTCTCCGGGACGTAACGGGAGGTCACCGCGATGACGGCGGCGGCCAGCGGCAGGTTCAGCAGGAAGATCCAGCGCCAGCCGGGGCCGTCCACCAGCCAGCCGCCGAGGAAGGGGCCGACGGCCGCCGACACCCCGCCCAGGCCGGACCACAGGCCCACCGCCGCCGAGCGGTCGTCCGGGTGGAAGACGGCCTGGAGCATGGCGAGCGAGCCCGGGGTGAGCAGCGCCCCGCCGATGCCCTGGACGGCGCGGGCGGCGATCAGCACGTGGATGGTCGGGGCGGCGGCGCAGGCCGCGGACGCGGCGGCGAACCAGACCACGCCGATGAGGAAGACCCGGCGCCGCCCGTAGCGGTCGCCGAGGGCGCCGCCGAGCAGGATCAGGCCCGCCAGGGTGAGCAGATAGGCGTTCAGGGTCCATTGCAGGGAGGCGAGGGAGGCGCCGAGGTCGGCGCCGATCCGGGGGAGGGCGACGTTCACCACGGTGCCGTCGAGCATCGCCATGCTGGAGCCGAGCACCGTTGCCAGGAGAACCCAGCGACCCTGCGCGGTGCCCAGGCGCAGAGTTCCTGCTTGAGAGGTGGCCACCGGCTGATCCTGCGCCCGCCGGGGTGTACGTGACAAGGGTCACCGGGTGGTGTGTCGGCCCGTGGCGGTTCGTGACCGGACGATCGCGCAGGGGTGGCCTGGTCGGCGCAGGGTGCTGGATCAGTGGCGCGGAGTGAATGGATTGTGCACGTACGGTGCAGCGGATCATTCGGAGGGTGACCACTGCGCCGGGATTGGTTGCCGATTCAAGAGATCGACATTGCTTCACCTGAACGGATGAGTTTTAGTTCAGCGACCGCCCGGCCAGCCCGGACGGATCCACCGGGTGGAACGCCGAGTCCTGCCGCTGCCCGGTGGCTCGCACCGAACTCTGTACGGCAGGAGCGGGGGACCCACAGGTAAGTCGCCGGACCGGAGTTCGCGCCTTTTCAGGGCGTGGACGACCAGGACCGGCTTGGGGTGAAGCCGCGCATGCGGCCGGGCAACTCCAGCCCGAACCCGACAGCTCACCTCGCAGGCGTCGGAGAGGAAAATTCCATGCCTGCACAGGCTCGTCGTATCGCCCTGCCCCGTGCCGCCCGGATCGGCATCGCCACCGCCGTCACCGGCGCCTCGTTCGTCCTGCCGCTCGTGACCGCGATGGGCGCCCAGGCGGACACCTCCCCGGCTGCTCCGGCCGCCTCGACCGCTTCGGTCGCCTCGGTCGCTTCGCAGGACGCCGCTCCGGCCGCCGGGCACCAGAGCTACCGCGTCATCAGTGGCGACACCCTCTCGAAGATCGCCGACATCAAGGACGTCCAGGGCGGCTGGCACGCGCTGTACGAGCAGAACCGCTCGGTGGTCGGGGCCAACCCGAACCTGATCTTCCCGGGCCAGCAGCTGGCCCTCGTGGGCCACGCGGCTGACGCCGCGAAGCCCGCCGCGCCCGCCGCCCCGGCGAAGCCGGCCGCTGCTCCGGCCACCCAGGACGCCTCCGCCGCCGCGGACACCCAGGTGCAGGTCCAGACCGAGGCCGCCAAGCCGGGCGCCCAGCTGCAGACCCAGGTGCAGACCGCCGCCCCGGCCCAGGCCGTCACCGCCGCCCCGGTCGCCGTCACCACCGGTTTCGTCGCCCCGCTCGCCAACCCGGTGCTGGGCGAGGCCTACGGCGTGGCCGGCTCGATGTGGGCCTCCGGCCACCACACCGGCCAGGACTTCATCGCCTCCACCGGCACCCCGCTGCGCGCCGTCGCCAAGGGTGTCGTGGTGAAGGCCGCCAACGACGGCGCCTACGGCAACGAGGTCGAGATCAAGCTCGCCGACGGCAAGTACGCGCAGTACGCGCACCTGTCCTCGATCGGCGTGAAGGTCGGCCAGAGCGTCACCACCGGCCAGCAGCTGGGCCTCTCCGGTGCGACCGGCAATGTGACCGGCCCGCACCTGCACTTCGAGATCCGCACCGGTCCGGAGTACGGCTCGGACATCGACCCGGTCGCCTACCTGCGGGCGCACGGCGTCGCGCTCTGATCCCTGGTCCCTTCCACGGGACCGTGTGAACCACCGCTGATGCGGGGCGAATCGACCGCCCGGGATGGTCATGTCGGGTGACCGCTCGACCGGGTGATCGCCGCAGCAGTGGACCTGGGCGCGGGACACGCCCACGGCCGGCCCGGCCGCACGGGACAAGCTCTCGTGCGGCCGGGCCGGCCACCGCCGTTTCCGGTCCGTGGCGGTGTTCGGGGCCTCGAACGCGCCGTCAACCCGTTGGCTTCGTCGGATCATCAGCCGTACTCCGGGGCGGCCGTCGGCGCGCGATCCTGTCGGTCAGTCAGTGCCCGGCCGGTTCGGCGGGCGGCAGTGTCCGGGTGGACGAGGAGGCCGGATGACCGTCCGGAGCGGGGACGCGGTCGGTTCCGCCGGTGAGCGGGCCGGGCCGGGCGGGGTCGACCGGCTGAAGGCGGACTCGGTCGGCCTGGCGGGCGTGGTGTTCATGGCGGTCGCCACCGCGGCCCCGATCACCGCGATGACCGGGAACCTGCCGATCGTCATCGGGCAGGGCAACGGGCTCGGCGCGCCGGCCGCGTACGTCCTGGCGACCGCGGTGCTCACGGTGTTCTCGGTCGGGTACGTGGCGATGGCCCGGCACATCACGGCGGCCGGGGCGTTCTACGGCTACGTCTCGCACGGGCTCGGCCGGGTGGTCGGGATGGCCTCGGGGATGCTCGCGCTGCTGGCCTACATGATCTTCGAGGCCTCGGTCATCGGCTTCTTCGCGTACTCGCTGCGCGGGCTGGTCCGGTCGCAGCTGGGCGTGGACCTCGGCTGGGGCTGGTACGCGGTGCTCGGGATGACGGCGATCGGGGTGATGGCCTGGTTCGACCTGCATCTGACGGCGAAGGTGCTCGGGGTGGCGCTGGTGCTGGAGCTGGTGGTGCTGGGCGCGGTCTCGCTGGCCGTGCTGGTCTCCGGTGGCGGGCCGGACGGGATCGTCGGCGAGGCCGTGAACCCGTTGAACGGGCTCAGGGGAGCGGGGAGTTCGGGACCGGCGGCGGCCGGGTTGGGACTGTTCTTCGCGTTCTGCTCCTGGGTCGGCTTCGAGTCGACGGCGATGTACGGCGAGGAGTCGCGGGACCCGAAGCGGGTGGTGCCGCGGGCCACCATGGTGTCGGTGATCGGGATCGGGCTGTTCTACGTCTTCGTGTCCTGGATGATCCTGTCCGGCAACGGAGTCGAGCACGCGATCGCGGTGGCGAGCGGGGCGGTGCCGGGCAAGGACGGGAACAGCCTGTTCCTCGATCCGCTCGGCGCACACCTGGGCAGCTGGGCGGTCACGGTGTTCCAATGGCTGGTCGTCACCGGCTCGTTCGCCTGTGCGATGGCCTTCCACCAGTGCGCCGCACGGTACTTGTACGCGATCGGGCGGGAGGGGCTGCTGCACCCGGCGCTCGGCCGGACCCATCCGCGGCACGGTTCGCCGTACGTCGCCTCGGTCGCGCAGTCGGTGATCGCGGCCGGGCTGGTGTTGGCGTTCCTGGCGGCGGGGATGGACCCGTACGTCCATCTGTACACGCTGCTGGCGCTGTTGGGGACGATGGCGATCCTGGTGGTGCAGACGCTGTGCTCCTTCGCGGTGGTGGGGTACTTCCACGTGCAGGGCCGGCACCCGGAGACCGCGCACTGGTGCCGGACGCTGCTCGCGCCGCTGGCCGGCGGGGTGGCGATGGGCGCGGTGGTGGCGCTGCTGGTGGTCAACCGGGGTGCGGCGGCGGGGGCGGCGGCGGGCACCCTGCTGTTCCGGCTGACCCCGTACCTGGTGATCGGGGTGTTCCTGGGCGGGATCGGGACGGCGCTGGTGCTGCGGCGCCGGCGGCCGGAGCTGTACGCGCGGATGGGGCGGATCGTGCTGGAGGACGCGGCGGAGCGGTGAGCGGTCAGCGCCGGCGGGCGGGCAGGCCGTGCTCGGCGGCGGTGAGCAGCTCGTGCATCCGGTGGCCGAAGTCCTCGGTGTCGTCGGCGGGTTGGGGGAAGACCAGGCGGACGTCGCGGTGGCCGTGCGAGTGGTCCAGGCGCAGCACCAGGCCGTGGCGGTCCAGGGCGAGCGGGCGGACGGCCGGCCGGTGGGTGAGCAGGGCCGGGTCGAGCAGGCGGGTGAGCAGGTCGAGGGCGTCGGCGTGGTCGTCGGCCAGGTGGGTGAGCAGGGCGGCCTCGTGCCGGGCCAGCGGGTCGGGGGTGGCGAGGGTGAGCTCGGCGGCGGTGAGCGCGTTGGTGCCGTACGGGGTGGCGAGGACGGCGTGGGCGACGTCGACGCGCAGGTGGACGCCGAGGCCGTCGTCGGTGAGGTGGGCCAGGTGCAGCCGGCCGGCCAGGGTGAGCCGGGCGCGGATCCGGTCGCGGACGGCGACGGGGGAGACGTCGGTGACGTCGAGCACGACGGCCAGGCCGTCGCTGGCGCCGGCGGCGGCCGCGGTGAGCGGGGCGTCGAGCGGGACGCGCAGGCGCAGCCGGGAGCCGTGGACGGAGACCGGGGTGTCCAGCTCGTGGTGCTCGCCGAGGGCGCGCACGGTGAGTGAGGAGGTCGCGCTGAGCAGGCTGTGGACCCGGTCGGCGGTGGTGGGCTCCTCGGGCACCTGGGCGTCGCCGGTGGGCAGGCTCATGGACGGACCTCCTGTTAGTTAGGTGAGCCTAACCTAATGTCCGGGTGGGGGTGTGGCAAGTGCGGCGAGGGCCCGGACGCGCGGTGGCGTCCGGGCCCCGGGGGCGTTGGCGGTGGGTCAGGAGACGACGGCCTGGGCGTCGATCTCCACCAGCATCGGCTCCTGCGGCAGTTCGACGAAGACGGTGGTCCGGCAGGGCTTCACGCCGCCCGGCTCGATGTTCTCGTCGATGAACTCGGCGTAGACCTCGTTCATCAGCGGGAAGTCGGCGCGCTTGGTGAGGTAGACGTGGAACATCACCACGTCCTCGATGGTGGCGCCGCCGGCCTCGACGATGGCCTTGACGTTCTCCAGCGTGCGGCGGGTCTGGGCCTTCACATCGCCGTGGTGGAGGTACTCGCCGGTGGCCGGGTCCTGCGGGCCCTGGCCGGAGACCTGCAGGATCGGGCCCTTGCGGACGCCCTGGGAGAACATCCAGGCGGGGGCCGGGGCGCCGTCGGTGCGGATCTCGAGCTTGTCGGAGTCCATGGGGTTCCTTACGTGCGGTTGGTGACTGTCCGTCAGGATTGTTCGGGGCGGCCGCAGTCGGCCGAAACGGCGCGGGCGGTGGCGAGCAGCTGCGGCAGGAGGTCCAGCACCTGCTCGTACGGGAGGAGGACGTCCGGGACGGAGATCGACGCGGCGGCGACGACCCGGCCGCTGGCGTCCCGGATCGGGGCGGCCACGCAGTTGATGAAGGCCTCGTGCTCGGCGTGGTCCTGCGCCCAGCCCTGGGCGGCGACCTTCTCCAGCTCGGCGAGCAGCGCCTCGGGGGTGGTGAGGGTGCGTTCGGTGTGCGGGGTGAAGTCGATCCCGGCCACCACCCGGCGGCGTTCCGGCAGCGGGAGGTCGGCCAGCAGCACCTTGGAGACGGCGGCGCTGTGCAGGGCCGCGCGCAGCCCGATCCGGGAGTACATCCTGACCGGGTGACGGGAGTCGAACTTGTCGATGTAGACCACCTCGCCGCCCTCGTACGCCGCCAGGTGCACGGTCTGGCCGGTGGCGGAGTTCAGCTCGGCGAGGTGCGGGGCGGCGATCCGGCGGATGCCGCGCTGCTCCAGGGCGAGGCCGGAGAGGGCGAACAGGCCCGCGCCGAGGTGGTAGCGGTAGGCCGCGTCGCGGTAGACGAACCGTTCCTCCTCCAGACTCTGGAGCAGCCGCAGCACGGTGGTCTTGTGCACGCCGAGGACCTCGGCCAGCTGGTCGAGGGAGCGCTCGCCCTCGCCGAGCTGGGCGAGGATGCGCAGGGCGCGGGTGACGGTCTGGCTCATCGGGCTCGGGCTCCGGTCGGGTGGCTGGGGTTGACGCTCATTCGGCCCGGGCCGGGGCGGCGGGCAGGGCGGGGGAAGTGGGCAGGGCGGGGGCGGCGGGCAGGGTCGGCGAAGTGGGCAGGGCCGGGGAGGTGATGGCGGCGGCGGTGACCCGGGTGGCGGCCCAGTCGGCGGGCGAGGCGTCGAGCAGGGCGGTCACCACCGGGGCGGGCGGCAGGTCGGCCTGGTCGCCGTGGGCGGTCAGGGCGCAGGCCGCGGCCAGGTGGCCGAGCCGCAGCCGGCGACGCTGGTCCAGGCCGTGGAGGGTGCCGGCCAGGTAGCCGGCCGCGAAGGCGTCGCCCGCACCCGTGGCCTCGACCACCTCGACGGCCAGAGCCGGTTCGGCGATCACCGTGCCGTCCCGCTCCAGTGCGGTGACCAGCCGGGCGGCGTCCTTGACCACCACGGTGGCGGGGGACGGGAAGCGGCGGCGCAGCGCGGCCGGCTCGTCGGTGCCGAAGGCGGCCTGGGCCTCGTCGGCGCCGAGCAGCAGCAGGTCGGCGGCGTCCAGCAGAGGCGGCAGCACGGCCGGGTCGCGGTCCCGCCAGAGCCCGGGGCGCCAGTTGAGGTCGAAGCTGACCAGCCGCCCGGGGCGTCGGTCGGCGAGCAGGGCACGCAGCAGGGCCAGGCACTCGTCGGAGAGCGCGGCGGTGATGCCGGACAGGTGGAGCAGCCGGGCGCCCGCCAGCAGCCGGGCGGCGGCCGGGTCGGTGAGCAGGGCGGGGGAGAGTGCGGCGGCCGCGGAGCCGCGCCGGTGGTAGTGCAGGCGGCTGCGGCCGGGGCCGAGGTCGTGCCGGTGGCCGGTGGCGCCGCCGACCTCCTTCAGGTAGAGACCGGTCGGGCGGTGCGGGTCGACGGTCACGCCGGAGACGTCCACGCCGCGGGCGGCGACCTCGGCGAGCAGGCGGCGGCCGAAGCCGTCGTCGCCGACCCGGCTGATCCAGGCCGTCGGCACGCCGAGGCCGGCCAGTGCCCCGGCCACGTTGGACTCCGCGCCGCCGACGGACAGCCGGAAGGTGTCCACGGCCTCCAGTGGCCCCGGGCGGTCGGGCAGCAGGACGGCCATCGACTCGCCCACGCACACGGCCGTCGGGGGAGGACCGGGGCGGGCCGGCCCCGGGGTGTCCTGTGGCGGCATCTGCTGGGCTCCTCGTCTGCGGCGGTCCGGTGGCGTGCGGGCCGGCCGGGTCCGACCGCCAGTCGGTTCCGTTGACCGTGATCCGGCGCCGATGCTAGAACCGTGGTGCCAACATGTGCAACCCTCGTTGCACATGTTGCAATATGGTGGATGGAGGAAGACGGTGGAGCAGACCTTCGCAGACGGTGGCGACCTCGGGAGCGGTGCCTTCGCTCGTGGCGGTGCCCGCGCGAGCAGCGTGACCTTCGCGAGCCGCGTGACCGGGCCGGGGATCAACGAAGGAGCGGTGGCCGCCCTGGCCGACGAGACCCTCGACTGGCGGTTCAAGGCCGCCCCACCGGAGAGCTGGGGGCACACCGTCCGCGACTGGCTCGCCACCGGGCCCACCCTCTCCGACCTCGGCACCCCGCTGCTCACCCTCGACGCCGCGGCGCTCGACCACAACGTCCGCACCATGGCCCGCTGGTGCGCCGAGGCGGGCGTCGCGCTCACCCCGCACGGCAAGACCACCATGGCGCCCGAACTCTGGCAGGCCCAGCTCGCCGCCGGCAGCCACGGCATCACCCTCGCCAATCTGCCGCAGGTACGGGTCGCCCGAGCCTTCGGCGTCCAGCGGATCCTGCTCGCCAACACCCTGCTCGACCCGGCCGGACTGGCCTGGCTCGCCGCCGAACTGGCCGCCGACCCTGACTTCGCCTTCCTCTGCTGGACCGACTCCACCGAGGGCGTACGGCAGATGGACGAGGCGCTGCGCGCCGCCGGAGCCGAGCGGCCGGTCGAGGTGCTGATCGAACTCGGCGGCCCGGGCGGGCGGACCGGCGCGCGGGGCGTGGACGCGGCCGTCGAGGTCGCCGCCGCCGTACTGCGCGCCCCCACCCTGCGGCTCGCCGGCGTCGGCGGGTACGAGGGCGCCCTCGCGCACGACGCCACCGCCGAGGGGCTGGCCACCGTACGCGGCTACCTGAAGGCCCTCGGCGAGCTGCACGGACGGCTCGCCACGGCCTACCCGGACGGTGCGCCGCCGGTGGTGTCGGCCGGCGGCAGCGCCTACTTCGACCTGGTGGTCGAGGAGTTGGCCGCGCTGCCGGAGGCGCTGGTGGTGCTGCGTTCGGGTGCGTACATCGCCCACGACGACGGGTTCTACCGGGGCATCTCGCCGCTCGTCCGGGGCGCCGGGCAGGCCCCCTTCCGCGGCGCGCTGCACGGCTGGGCCCGGGTTGCCTCCCGGCCGGAGCCCCAACTGGCCCTGCTGGACGCGGGCAAGCGCGACCTGCCCTTCGACGAGGGCCTGCCCGAGCCGCAACTGGTGCGCGGGGGAGCGGCGTTGACGGGCACGTCGGCCCGGATCACCGCGCTCAACGACCAGCATGCCTTCCTCCGTGACGCGGGCGACCTCGCACCGCTCGGCGCGGTGCTGCGGCTCGGCGTCTCCCACCCGTGCACGGCCTTCGACAAGTGGACGGCGCTTCCCGTGCTGGACTCGGCGGACGCGGCCGAGCCGAAGGTGACCGGGCTGGTCAGGACGTTCTTCTGATGACGGACGCGGCGAGAGCGGCCGGCCGGGCAGTTGTCGCCAAGGGAGCAGCCGTCGTGAAGGGCGCAACCGTCCTCAAGGGGGCGACTGTCGTCGACGGGACCGGCGCCGGCCGCTACCGGGCGGACGTGCGGATCGCCGACGGCCTGATCACCGAGATCGGTGCGGGCCTCGGCGGGGCCTCGGAGGTGGACGCCGACGGACTGGTGCTCGCCCCCGGCTTCATCGACATGCACGCCCACTCCGACCTCGCCCTGCTGCTCGAACCCGAACACCCGGCCAAGGTCACCCAGGGTGTCACCTGCGAGGTCCTCGGCCAGGACGGCCTCTCCTACGCCCCGGTGGACGACACCACCCTGCCCGCGCTGCGCCGCCAACTGGCGGGCTGGAACGGCGATCCGGCGGACCTCGACTGGGACTGGCGCGACGTCGCCGGCTACCTGGACCGGATCGACCGCACCCGGGTCGCCGTCAACGCCTGCTACCTGGTGCCGCACGGCTCGCTGCGGATGCTCGCCATGGGCTGGGACGACCGCCCGCCCACCCCGGCCGAACTCGACCGGATGCGGCAGGTGTTGGCGCGGAGCCTGCTGCAGGGGGCGGTCGGGATGTCCAGCGGCCTCAGCTACACCCCCGGGATGTACGCGGACACCGCCGAACTGGTCGAGCTGTGCACCGTGGTGGCGGCCTACGGCGGATTCCACGCGCCACACCAACGGTCCTACGGGCAGGGTGCGTTGGAGGGCTACGCGGAGATGGTGGAGATCGCCCGGCGGTCCGGCTGCGCGCTGCACCTGACCCACGCCACGATGAACTTCGGCGTCAACCGCGGCCGGGTCGGCGAGTTCCTGGAGCTGGTCGACCAGGCGCTCGCGGACGGCGTGGACCTCACCCTGGACAGCTACCCCTACCTGCCCGGCTCCACCACCCTGGCCGCCCTGCTGCCGAGTTGGGCCACCGAGGGCGGGCCGGCCGCGACGCTGGCCCGGCTCGCCGACCCGGGCGCCCGGGAGCGGATCCGGTACGCGATGGAGGAGCAGGGCAGCGACGGCTGCCACGGCGTGGTCGCCGACTGGGCGACCATCCAGATCTCCGGCGTCCGCTCGGCGGAGCTGGCGCGGGCGGTCGGCCGGACGGTCGCCGAACTCGCCGCCGAGCGGGGGACCGGCGGGGCGGAGGTCTTCCTCGACCTGCTGCGCCGGGACGAGTTGGGCACCACCATCCTCCAGCACGTCGGCCACGAGGAGAACGTCCGGGCGGTGATGCGCCACCGCGCCCACACCGTCGGCAGCGACGGACTGCTGGTCGGGGCCCGTCCGCACCCGCGCGCCTGGGGCACCTTCCCGCGCTACCTCGGCCACTACAGCCGGGAGTTGGGCGTACTCACGCTGGAGGAGGCCATCGCCCGGATGACCGGTCGGCCCGCCGCCCGGCTGGGACTGGACCGGCGCGGCCGGATCGCCCCCGGGTACCACGCCGACCTGGTGCTCCTCGACCCCGGGCGGATCCGGGACGCCGCCACCTTCGAGCAGCCCCGGCTGCCCGCCGAGGGGATCGAGTACGTGTACGTCAACGGCACCGCCGTCGTCCGACAGGGACGCACCACCGGCGCCCGCCCCGGGCGTGCCCTGCGCCGCACCGACCGAGGAACTCTGGCCCCATGAGCGATCTTTCCGAGCTGTGGAACGACCCGGTGATCGCGGTGGTCCGCGCACCCCGGATCCCGGACGCCGCCGCGCTGTGCGCAGCCCTCGCGGAGGGCGGCATCGGCTTCACCGAATTCACCTACACCACACCGGATGTGACGGCCCATCTGATACGGGCCTCGGCGGCCGGCTGGCGGGTCGGGGTCGGGACGGTACTGACCGCCGAGCAGGCCGAGCGCGGGATCGACGCCGGGGCGTCCTTCCTGGTCACCCCGGGCTGCCGGCCCGAGGTCGCGGAGGCCGGGCGGGCCCGCGGGGTGCCGGTGGTGCTGGGGGCCCTCACCCCGACCGAGGTGGCCCGGGCGGTCGACCTGGGCGCGGCCGCCGTCAAGATCTTCCCGGCCCGGTCGTTCGGCCCCGGCTACTTCAAGGACCTGCGCGGCCCGTACCCGGACGTGCCGTTGGTGGCCTCGGGCGGGGTGAACGCGGGCAACGCGGCCGAGTTCCTGGCGCAGGGGGCGCTCGCGGTGTGCGCGGGGACGGACGTGGTGCCGCCGGCGGCGGTGGAGGCGGGGGACTGGGCGGAGATCACCCGGCGGGCGCGGGTGTTCACCCGGGCCTGTGCGGCGGGGGTGTCGTAACGGGGGTTCGGCGGGTTCGGGTGGCTCGGCGGGTTCGGGTGGCGCGGGTCCGGCGGTGGTTCCGTGAAGGAGCGACGGGGGCGTGGTCGGTGGTGCGGCGCGCGGGTCCGGCGGTGGTTCCGTGACGGTGTGAGGCGGGCTGTCGGGACGGCCGGGATTGGACGAGAATCGGTGGCACCCGGCTCACCCCGGCCCCTCGGCTCTCGGCCCGCGCGGCCCCCGGACCCGGCAGGAGGACCCACCCCATGACCTCGACCCGCCCCGGCCCCGACTGGCTGGCCGACGCCGTCCTGTACCAGATCTACCCGCAGTCCTTCGCGGACTCCGACGGCGACGGCATCGGCGACTTCGCCGGCATCACCGAGCACCTCGACCACCTCTCCTGGCTGGGCGTGGACACCGTCTGGCTCAACCCCTGCTTCGCCTCGCCGTTCCGCGACGCCGGGTACGACATCACCGACTACCTCACCCCCGCCCCGCGCTACGGCCGCACCGAGGACCTGGTCGCGCTGGTCGAGGCCGCCCGCCGCAAGGGCATCCGGATCCTGCTGGACCTGGTCGCCGGGCACACCTCCGACCGCCACCCCTGGTTCCTGGCCTCCGCCGAGGACCCGGCCGACCAGCGCTACATCTGGTCGGACCGCCCGGTGGACGGCTTCGTCGCCTCGCCCGGAAGCCGCCCGGGCTGGTACCGGCCGAACTTCTTCGACTGCCAGCCCGCCCTGAACTTCGGCTACGCACAAGGCAGTTCGGCGGAGCCGTGGCGTCAGCCGGTGGACGCCGAAGGCCCGCGCGCCAACCGGGCGGCGCTGCGCGACATCATGGCGCACTGGCTGGGCCTCGGCGTGGCCGGCTTCCGGGTGGACATGGCGTACTCGCTGGTCAAGGACGACCCGGGCCGGGTCGAGACCGCCAAGCTCTGGACCGAGCTGCGCGACTGGCTGGACCGCACCCACCCCGAGGCCGCGCTGTTCGCCGAGTGGGGCGACCCGGCCGCCGCCGTCGCGGCCGGATTCCACGCGGACTTCTTCCTGCACTTCGGCGGGGACGACCACGGCCTCGCGCTGCGCTCGCTGTGGAACAACGACGGCGGGACGGTGGAGGAGTTCTGGCGGCAGGGCCCGTGCTACTTCGAGGCCGAGGGGCGCGGCACCCCGCAGACCTTCCTGGACGCCTGGCGCTCCGCCGCCGAACTCACCGAGGGCAACGGGCACATCGTGCTGCCCACCGCCAACCACGACTTCTCCCGGCTCGCCACCGGGCCGCGCTCCGGCGCGCAACTCGCCCCCGCCTTCGCCTTCCTGCTCACCTGGCCGACCCTGCCCGCGGTGTACTATGGCGACGAGATCGGCCTGCGCTACCTGCCCGGGCTGCCGGACGTCGAGGGCAGTGTGCTGGGGCCGCGCTTCAACCGGGCGGGTTCGCGGACCCCGATGCAGTGGACGCCGGGCCCTTCGGCCGGGTTCTCCACCGCCGCGCCCGAGCGGTACTACCTGCCGCTGGACCCGGACCCGCGGCGCCCGGACGTGCTCTCCCAGCGGGCCGATCCGACCTCGCTGCTGCACACCGTCCGACGGCTGATCGCGCTGCGGCGCGCCCACCCCGGGCTGGGTGCGTCGGGCGGGGTGGAGGTGCGGAACGCCGGGTACCCGCTGGTGTACACCCGGTCCGGGCGGTACCTGGTGGCGGTGAACCCGCGCCGGGAGCCGGGGGTCGTCCGGCTGTCGGAAGGCTTCGGCGGTGCGGGCGGCGGTGCCGGCGGGGGTGCTGTGCGGCCGCTGGAGGTGCAGGGCGTGCGGGTGGTGGACGGCGAGCTGCGGGCGGACGGCTTCTCGTACGGCGTGTTCGAGCTGGGCTGAGCCCGGGGTCCGTGGCCCGGGGTCCGTGGCCCGGGGCTCCGGGTCAGGGGGCCGACGGGGTGTCGGCGGCCGGGGCGGGCTAGGGGTGGCCCGGCTTCCGAATCCTGTCAGATGGTTGTAAGCTACATCCATAGATGGTTGCATTTACCACCTGCATTGGTTGTATCTGCCACCTGGTAGGGAAGAACATCGGAGGACGGTACGAACGCCATGAGCACACCCCAGACCCCCGCCGCAGCGCCCACCCTGGGGCACTCGCTCAAGCACCTCGCCGTCCACCTGCTCACCCCGCTGCTGATGTGCCTCGGCATGGCGCTCGCCTACCAGGGCGCCTTCCACCAGCCGGAGCCCCACCACCTCAAGGTCGCCGTCGTCGGGTCCGGCCCCCAGGTCCAGGGCCTGGCGCAGACCATCCAGGGCAAGGCCGGCGACGCGCTGGACGTCCGGACCGTCGCCGACCGCCCCGCCGCCGAGCGACTGCTGCGCGACCGCGACCTGGTCGGCGCCTTCGTCCCGGACGCCAGGAACCCCGAACTGATCGTGGCCAAGGGCAACTCGGACACCTCGGTGGTCGCCGCCACGGCGGTGTTCACCAACGTCACCGACCGGCAGGGCGTCCCGCTGCACGTCACCGACCTCACCACCCCCGCCAAGGGCGACCCGACCGGCCAGGGCCTGTTCTTCCTGCTGGTCGCGCTGAGCATCGGCTCCTACGCCAGCGTCGCGGTGATCGGCGCCGCCGGCGCCGGGCTGAGCATGCGGATCCGGGCCCTGGTGGGCGTGGCCGTCTCGCTGGTGGTCAGCGTGATCGGGATCGCCACCGCCGGACCGCTCTTCCACGTCGTCGACCACGACTACGCCGCGATCTGGGCGCTCGGCTGGCTCTACTCCGCGGGCATCGTCCTGATCGGCATCGGGCTGCACAGCTTCCTGAAGAAGTGGACCACGCTCGCCCTGATGGTGCTGTTCGTGATGCTCAACTTCACCTCCTCCGGCGGCATTTACCGGCCCGAGTTGCAGAACGGCTTCTTCGGGGCCCTGCACGGCTTCTGGACCGGCGCCGGCTACCTGGAGGGCGCGCGCAGCATCATGTACTTCGACGGCGGCGCCGGCCTCGGCGGGCACGTGCTGACCCTGGTGGTCTGGCTGCTGCTGGGCGGGGCGGCCCTGGTAGCCGCGGCGCTGTACGAGGGCCGCGGGCGCCGAGCGGTGGAGAGGCCGGCCGAGGCCGAGGAGGAGATGGAGGAGGCGGTCGCGGTCTGAGGACCGTACGCCCGAAAGGACTTCACCCGGTGCGAGGGCATCGGAACCGGGTGGGGATCGGCGGCCCGCGCCCGGCCTTGGACAAGCCGGGCGCGGGCCCTTGTCCGCCGGTCAGCCCCGCTCCCGGCGAGCGGGCGGCCGGGTGAAGCAGCAGTCGCCGCAGAGCCCCGCGCCCGGTCCGGTTCGGTAGTAGAGGCAGCAACTGGTCCGCCGGAGCGTGGCTCCGCGCGGGCCGTCGAGCAGGGTGCCCGAACCCGCCAGCGGCGGACGCGCCAGCAACCGGGCGACCAACTCCGTTGCCCGGCCCGGCACTTGGGCGTCCAGCACCCGCAGCGTCCCGGCCAGCGCGGAGGCCTCGTTGCCGCGCAGCAGGCGCGCCGAGAGCGGCACGGCGGCGCGCACTGCTGCTGCCAAGGGCTCCAACCAGCCGATCATGACGGCCTCGTGGAGCTGGTCGACGAGCTCGCCGGGATCGGGGCGGGCCGGCTCCGGCGGCGTCCAGAGGTCGATCGGTCCCTGGTCAGGGATCCGCACCCAGGCGTGCTCCAGGGTCGGGACCGTCCCCAGCAGGACGGCCGAGCCGATGCCCACCGACCAGAACCGGGCGGCCAGCCCGAGGTGCAGGATCGAGGCGGCGACCCGGAGCTCGGCCGTGCCCAGCCGCCGCGCCACCACCCGCACCCGGGGCGCGAGCGGCGCGTCCGGCCCGGTACCGTACAGCTCCGGCAGTGGACGGAAGCCGGGCGGCGGGGTGCCGGTGGCGTCGCTGTCGAGGGCGAAGTACGGGCCCACGGCGGCGAGTCGGCCGTAGTCGGGCCGGGGCTGCTCGGTCTGATCGGACGCGGGGTTCAACGGCCCTCCCCGGTAAGGTCGTTGAACCCCGCGCCGGCTTCGGTCGACCGGAGTGCGGTCGGGTGGGCCAGGGCCGCTCTTTCGGGCCCTGCGTCCGGCGCGATCCCACAGAGCGGGCCTATGGCCGGGTGGGCGGGGCGCATCGGGGCCTCCGGGGGGTTCGGGGGAACGGGCGGGCGGTGACACCCCGGCCCGGTCGGGAGCCCGGAAGGCCCTGGTCGGGCGGTGGTCAGCCGCGCACGGTGAAGTCGCCACTGGTCGTGCGGATGAACGGTACCGTGCCCTGGCGGTCCGAGACCGGGGCGCCGAAGAAGCCCCAGACCCAGCCGACCCGGTCCCCGTGCCGGCCGTCGTCCTCGACCGAGAGCGCGACCTTCTGGCCGACCACCGGCCGGCCCGGGAACCACGGCACCTCGCCCTTGGTGACGACCCCGGTGGCGATCGCCTCCCGGCCGCCGACGGCCAGGCAGGTGATGTCCCCCTCGAAGTCGGCGACCAGCCGACCGTCGGTGTGCACATGGCGGACGTGGAAGTGGCCGCGGGTGGTGCCCGGGTCGGTGGTGTGGTCGGCGCGGGCGTCGACCGTGAGCTGGACCGGGTCTCCCGTGAAGCCGTCGAAGGCGGCGGTGAGGACCGTCCCAGCGTTCCCGCGCAGGACCACCGGACCGAAGCCGTCGGCGGAGGCCGGTGCCGCGGCGGTCGCCGGGGCGGCGGTGGCGACCGTCGCCGCCAGGAGGCAGAGCGCGGCAGCGGCGGTGGCGAGACGGCGGGTCATGGCGGTTCGGCCTCCTGGGCTGGGGTTTCCGGCGGTCGGTTGTCCCGGCGGGTGGTTGTCCTGGTGAGCGGTGGTTCCGACAGCATCGAGTCTGGCCCGCCAGGGCGGGGCAAACCTCCCGCTGGGGAGGGGAGTTGCCTCCTCCCGGGGGAGGAGTACCGCCTCCCCCGGGAGAGCGGCCCGTAGGCTCGGCGGTGTGCGCACCGACTCCCTGCGCACCGACTCCCTGCGCACCGACTCCCTGCGCACCGACTCCCTGCGCACCGACCCCCTGCCCGACCTGCCCTGCCCCGGCCTGCTCCGCCCCGACCGGGCGGTAGCGACGACCCGTACCCCCGGGCGTTCAGCGGGACGGGCGGAGCGCTGGTTTGAACGCGTTGCGGTCGAGGCCGCGTTCGCCGACCGGTCGGGCGCACCGCGGGCCGAGCCCGCGCGGGGTGGTGGGCGTGGTCAGTGCCCCCGGCCGCCGCCGCGCAGGCCCCGCGGGCGGGTCATGGTGGAGCCAGGGCCGAACTGCGGCCGGACGTCGCACCGGTGGACATCCGGAGGCCGCGACGGCCCGGTCCGGCGGGGAACGAGCGCGTCCACGGAGTCGAGGGGATGCTCCGTGGACGCGCGGAACCTGCGAGGCGGGGGTGGCCTCCGGACGTCACGTCCTCCGGCCGGTAGTTCGATCGTCGACCGAGGTAGTACCAGCGGCAGACCCTGATCCGTCTCGACCTGTCGCCACTGCCTCCTGCGGTCGAACTTCCTTCAGCTGCCTCGCAGGTCCACCTCCCATCATGCGCCTCCCACGGCGTGTGCACCAGGGGTGAACGGTCCGAATTCGGGCAAATCTCGCACGTCGGAGTCGACGGGCCTTACGGTTTCGGCCACCCGTCGACGAAGCTCAGTGTCCGGTGGTACGGCCCGTCCGGCCCGGTGCTGCGGTAGTCCTCGGTGCTGCCGCCGGTGCGGACGGTGCGGTCGCCGTCGTGGCGCCGTGCGGTGGGTCGCAGGGTGTGGTCCACGGTGGAGCGCTCGGTGACGTGGCCGCCGGTCGCGGCGGTGGCCTCGCGGTGGTAGCCGAGGTCCATCGCGGTGTTCTGGTCGGTGTTCCCGGCCGCGTCGTGGGTCACCTTGTACGTGACGTCCAGCGGTTCGCCCTCGTGCACGGTGGTGGTGCGGTGCGGTCCGCCGCCCCAGGTGCCGGTGGTGCGGGTGAGGTCGGCGCTGTTGTGCAGGGTCACGTCGTTGCCGCTGTCGCGCAGTTGCTGGGCGGAGCTGAACGCCAGGTCGTCGCGGACCTCGGTGGTGATCCGGCCGTGCGAGGTCTGCACCCAGCCGCGGGCGAGGTCGTGCCGGGCGGCGGTGACGGTCCAGTCGCCGCTGCCGCCGCCGTGGTCGGCGAGCTGGGTGGCGACGGCGGCCTCGGGGGCGACCCGGTAGTCGGTGAGCTGCCCGGAGGTGCGGTCGGTGCCGTGGTCGACCTCGGCGAACAGGTTGACCTGGCCGGTCCAGACGTCGTTGCTCTGCGCCTCGGCCGCGTTGACCGTGATGCCGACGCTGTGCGGGCGCCCGTCGAGCAGCAGGCCGACGTACGGGGTGAGGTCGAGCCGGTAGGCGGGCAGGTCGAAGGCGAAGACGCCCGGGACGGGCCGCCACAGCAGCGGGTCCCAACCGCCGGTGTAGATCACCGGGTACGGCCAGACCGCTCCGGCCACCCGGCCGTCCACGGTGAGCCGCAGCTCGCGGAACGGGCCCTTGCCGCAGGCGCCGATCGACGGGTTGGCGGCGACGAAGGCGTCCGGCGCGGAGGCGTACGCGAACTCCTCGCAGGCGCCGCCGCCCCGGGCGTAGACCTCGGCGGTCAGGCGTTGCAGGTTCCGCGGGAAGGTGACGTCCTTGGCGGTGCCCGGAGCGGCCTGGGTGAGCGAGAACGGGCCGGTGGTGAGGACCTGGTCGGCGCCGTGGGCGGCCGGCCAGCGGTCGTCCGCGGTGTAGAAGGTCAGGCTCGCCGAGAGCTTGTAGACGCCGGTGTAGGTGGCGTCGGTGACGTTGGCGAGGTCGAGCGAGAACGGCTGCGGCCCGGCCTCGAACAGCGGGGCGTAGCGGGTGAGATCGCGTTCGACGTTCCACTGGATGCCGTCCTTGGACGGCTCGGGGGTGGAGGACAGCAGCACCTGGACGCCGCCGATGCGGACGCTGAAGATGCGGTCGAACTGCCGCCCGGCGACCTGCCCGTGGAGGTCCAGGACCACCGCGGACCACGGCCCGGCGCAGTCGGCGGGCGGGGTGAGGGTGGCGGTGTACGGGGTGTCGGGCGGGTTGCCGTAGCCGTTGCGGAACTCGCGGTCGTGCATCACTTCGACGCTGCAGGAGCGGGTGTCGGGGCGGGTGAGCGGCTTGGTCGCGGTGACGGGGTCGTGGTAGCCGTCGCCGAAGTCGGCGTGGGCGGGCGCGGCGGCGGTGAGGGTGCCGGCGAGGGTGAGGGCGGTGGCGCCGAGCAGTCCGGCGAGGCGGCGCAGCAGGCGGCGACGGGGGCGCGGGGGGAACAGGGCCAAGGTGGATCCCCGGGTCGGGCGGCCCGTCGGCGCGCGCCGGGCCGGGTGGGTGATCCGGGCATCCTTCCGGCGCTGGCATGTGAGCGTCAAGAGTGGCCGTCGGGCGCTGCCGCGGGCCTTCCGGTTCCCGCGGCTTCCGCCGCACGTGGTGGCGCTACCACTCCTCCAACTCCGCGGCCTCCTGCCGGATCAGGTTGCGCAGCGTCGCCAGCGGGGGCCGCCGGTCGTCCGTGCGCCACTGCATCTCCAGCGGCAGGGTGGCCCGCCCCTCCAGCCGTACGGTGGCCACGTCCTCGGTGAGGTGGCCGGTCATCGAACCTGGCACCAGGGAAAAGGCGCGGTTGCGGGCGAGCAGGTAGAGCCGGGAGCCGACGATCCGCGGCGGGCTGACCAGTACCGGCGGGTCGACGCCGTGCTCCGCGCACAGGCCGAGCACGTGGTCGTAGTACCGGGGGTGCTGCTCGCGCGGCCACAACAGCAGTGGCAGGTCGCGCAGTTCGGCCAGTCGCAGGCTCGCCCGGCCGGTCAGCGGGTGGTCCCGGCCGAGGGCGACCCGGACCGGCTCGTCGGCGATCCGCTCCAGCCGGTAGCCGGGGACGTCCTCCAGGAAGCGGCCGAGGCCGATGTCGGCGAGTTCGCCGGCCAGGGTGGTGGAGACCTGCCCGGTGTCGACGGCGAGTTCGGCGGTGTCGAGCGCGGGCAGCTCCTGCTCGGCCCGGCTGACCACGGCGGGCAGCAGCCGGTTGACCACGCTCGGCGAGGCGACGATCCGGGCCGTCCCGAGCCGGGACTCCTCGTGCAGCCGGACCCGCGTCAGCATGGCCCCCGCCTGTTCGAGCAGCCGCGCGCTCTCGGCCGCCATCACCTCGCCCGCCTCGGTCAGCGCGACCGAGCGGCGGCTGCGGTCGAACAGCTCGACGCCGACGGTCCGCTCCAATCGGGCGACCTCCTGGCTGACCGTCGGCTGCGAGATGTGCAGGCGCTCGGCGGCCCGGCCGAAGTGCAGCGTCTCGGCGACGGTCAGGAAGACCTCCAGCTGTCGCAAGGTGAAGCCCATGCGGATCATCCTAGTGCGAACTGATAGGTGATCAGCTATCAGAAACCCCAGGACTCATTCTGGTTTCCGATCCGAACCGTCCCTACGCTGATCGTCGCGTTGCCCCGTCGCAGTGGCATCTCACAGGAAGCTCCCACCATGACCGGACTGCCCGTCAGCACCCCCGCCAGCACCCCTGCCGGCGCCCCCGCCATCCGGATCTCCGAGGAGGTCGCGCAGGCCGTCGCCGACGGCCGTCCCGTGGTCGCCCTGGAATCGACGATCTTCACCCACGGCCTGCCGCGACCGCGCAACCTCACCGTCGCGCTGGAAGCCGAGGAGCGGCTGCGCGGGGCCGGCGTCGTCCCGGCGACCATCGGCGTGCACGCGGGCGTCCCCACGGTCGGTCTGAGCACCGAGCAGATCACCGAACTCGCCGCCGCCGACGGCCTGGACAAGGTCAGCCTGCGCGACCTGCCGGTGGTCGCCGCGCTCGGCCGGCACGGCGGCACCACCGTCGCCGCCACCGCCTTCCTCGCCCACCGCGCGGGCGTGCGGGTGTTCTCCACCGGCGGCCTCGGCGGCGTCCACTTCGGCGCCTCCGAGAGCTTCGACGAGTCCGCCGACCTGACCACCCTGGCCGCCACCCCGGTCACCGTGATCAGCGCCGGCGTGAAGTCCATCCTCGACATCCGGGCCACCCTGGAGCGCTTCGAGACCCTCAACATCCCGGTCATCGGCTACCGCACCACCAAGTATCCCGGCTTCTACGTCACCGACTCCGGCCACGAGATCAACTTCGCCGTGCAGTCGCCCGAGGAGGCCGCCGGGATCATCGACGCCCGCGACCGACTCGACCTGCCGCAGGCCGTCCTGATCGCCAACCCGGTCGACCCGGCCAAGCAGCTGCCGCCGGAGGAACTGGACGGCATCCTGGCCCGCGCCTGGGCCGAGGCCGAACGCCGGGGCATCACCGGCAACGCCTCCACCCCCTTCCTGCTCGACCACATCCAGCGCGACACCGACGGCCGCAGCCTGGAGGTCAACGTCGAGGTCTACCGCGGCAACGTGCGCCTCGGCGGCGAGATCGCCACCGCCCTGGCCGCCCGGGCCGGTGGGTCCGCCGCCTCCACCGGGGCCTGACCCGTGCTCGGGGTGCTCGGCGACCTCGTCGAGGACATCGTGGTCTGGGTCGACGGCCCGCTGCGCCACGGCACCGACTCCGGCGCCCAGGTCTTCCGCCGGCGCGGCGGCAGCGCGGCCAACGTCGCCTGCTTCGCCGCCGGGCAGTACCCGGCCCGCTTCCTCGGCTGCGTCGGAGCGGACCCGGTCGGGGACGGCGTGGTCGCCGAACTCGGCGGCCACGGCGTGGACGTACGGGTGCAGCGGCACGGCCAGACCGGCAGCATCGTCGTGCTGATCGACCGGGACGGCGAGCGGACCATGCTGCCCGACCGCGGCGCTGCCAAGCTGCTGGAACGCGTCCCGGACGACTGGCTGACCGGCCTGACCCACCTGCACGTGCCCGCCTACTCCTTCGACGGCGAGCCGGTCGGCCGGACGGCGCTCGACGCACTCGCCCGGGTCCGGCGAGCGGGCGGCACCACCTCGGTGGACGCCTCCTCCACCGGGATGCTGGAACAGTTCGGGCGGGAGCGCTTCCTCGGCCTGCTGGCCGAGCTGGCACCGACCTTCGTGTTCGCCAACCGCTCCGAGTCCGCCTTCCTCGGGCTGCTGGTGGACGGCCTGCCGGGGCCGGAGCGCGCCCGGCTGGCGGCCACCACGGTGGTCACCAAGTCGGGGGCCGAGGCGACCACCGTCGACGTGCCGGGCGAGGGGCTGTTCACCGTGCCGGTGCCGCCGGTCGCGGAGGTGCGCGACCTCACCGGGGCCGGCGACGCCTTCGCGGCGGGCTTCCTGGCCGGCTTCCTGGACTCCGGGGACCTCCGCCTGGCGGCCGGGCTCGGGCACCGCAGCGCGGCCCGGGTGCTGGCCACGCCGGGGGCTTCGCTGGGGGAGGGGTAGGGCAGCTGCAGCAACCACGGCCGTAGCAACCACGGCCGTAGCAACCACGGCCGTAGCGACGGCGGACTACTTCCGCAGTGCGTCCTTGCGGAGGAAGTGCTTCAGCCGCTGCCACGTCCACGCGTTGATCACGTCCTCGGCGGTGAGCCAGCCGCGCTGCGCCGTACCGATGCCGAAGCGCGGGTAGGCGAGGTGGCCGGTGGCGTGGGCGTCGCTGTCGATCGCGAAGCGCACCCCGTGCCGCTTGGCCCGCAGGACGTCCTCGTCGCGCAGGTCGAGCCGCTGCGGGGAACTGTTGATCTCGATCGCGGTGCCGGTGCGCGCGGCGGCGGCGAACACCGCGTCCAGGTCGACGTCGATCGGTCCGCGCCGACCGATCCGGCGGGTGGTGAGGTGGCCGATGACATGGACGTACGGGTTCTCGCAGGCGCGGATCAACCGGCGGGTCTGGGCGGCGCGGTCGAGGGTGAAGTGCGAGTGCACGGAGGCCACGCAGACGTCGAAGCCGGCCAGGAACCCGGGCGGCCAGTCCACGCCGCCGTCCGGGCCGATGTTCAGCTCGGTGCCGTGCAGCAGGCGCAACTTCCTGTGGCGGTCGGCGAGCCGGCGCAGCTCCTCGCGCTGGGCGAGCATCTTCTCGTCGGTCATCCGCTGCATCACCAGGTCCGGCGCGTGGTCGGTGACGGCGTAGTAGGAGTAGCCGCGGGCCGCCGCCGTGTCGACCATCTCGGTGAGGGTGGCCAGGCCGTCGGTCAGGTCGGTGTGGGTGTGGAGGTCGCCGCGCAGGTCCGACTCCTGGATCAGGTCCGGGAGTTCACCGTCCAGCGCGGCCTCGATCTCCCCCCGGTCCTCGCGCAGCGTCGGCGGGATCCAGGGCAGGCCGAGCGCCGCGTACACCTCCTCCTCGGTGGCGGACACCACCTTGGCGCCCTCCGCCGCCTTGCCCTTTCCATCCCCCACGTCCTTCGAGCCTTTCGCGCCGCCCTTCCCGGTGTCGCCGCCGACCTCGAACAGCCCGTACTCGGAGAGCTTGAGCCCGGCCCGGACCGCCATCGTGCGCAGCTTGATGTTGTGCGCCTTCGACCCGGTGAAGTAGACCAGCGCGGCGCCCCAGTCCTCCTCGGGGACGACCCGCAGGTCCACCTGGATGCCCTGGGCGGTGCGGACCGAGGTCTTGGTCGGCCCGCTGCCGATCACCTCGGCCACGTACGGGAGTCCGGTGAGCGCGGCCATCAGCGGAGCGGAGTCGGCGGCGGTCGCCAGCACGTCGATGTCGCCCACCGTCTCGCGCATCCGGCGCAGCGAACCCGCGTACGCGCAGCGGGTGCAGCCGGGGACGGCGGAGAGCGCCGCGACCAGTTGCTCGGCCAGCTCGGTGGCGGCGTCGAGGAGGGTCCGGCCGCCGGACTGCCGCATCAGCTCGATGCCGTGCAGGATCTTCTCCCCGCTGCGCTCGCCGAATCCGGCCACACCGGACAGCTTGTCGGCGCGGATCGCACCGGCGAGTTCGTCCACCGAGGCGATGCCGAGGTCGCGGTAGAGGGCGAGGGCGCGCTTGGGGCCGACGCTGGGGACGGCCATCATCTCCCGTACACCGGACGGGATCTCGGCGCGCAGGGCCTCCAGCGCCGGGATCTCTCCGGTGGCGAGGTACTCGGCGATCTTCTCGGCCGTGGACTTGCCGACACCGGGGATCTGCTGCAGTCCCTTGACGTCCAGACCGGCCACGTCCTCGGGATGGCCGCCGACGGCTCGGGCGGCCTTCTCGTAGGCGCGGGCCCGGAAGGCGTCCCCGCCGGTGATGTTGATCAGGTCGGCGTACTCCTGGAGCAGTTCCCTGACCTGGTCGTTGAGCCGGGGCATGGGGCAAGTCTAGGTTCGGAGCCCTCCGTTCGCCGCGCGGTGCGCACTCCGCCGGGCGGTGCGCACCCCGCCGGGCGGGGTGCCGTGCGGGCGCGGG
Organism: Streptomyces sp. CBMA123; assembly: GCF_014596465.1. Lineage (GTDB taxonomy): Bacteria > Actinomycetota > Actinomycetes > Streptomycetales > Streptomycetaceae > Kitasatospora. The sequence continues at coordinate 31,032 of NZ_MECK01000024.1, forward strand.
GGGCTGTGCGGGGTTCGCGCGGGGTCTGCGCGGGGTCTAGTCGTAGGCGACCGCGAGCAGCAGGACGACGGTCAGGCCGCCGCCGGGGGTCGGCTCGACCGCGAGGCGTCCGCCCGCCGCCACCACCAGGCTGTGCAGCGCGGGGCCCACCGGTCCGGTGGCCCGGACGCCCGCCGGCAGCCATTCGCGGGCCTCGGGCGGCTCGTACGTCCCGCGGTCGGATATTCGTATCTCGACCCGCTCCCGGCCGCGACCGGTGGCGCCCTGTCCGGTGGCGCCCAGTCCGGGCGTGTCCGGCCAGATTGCGCCGTGTCCGGTCGTATCCGACCCGGTCGTGTCCCGTCCGGTCGCGGTCCAGGGCGCCGCCGGGCCGGGGCGGGTGACGTCAGCCCGGACCAGTACCCGGCCGCCCAGCGGGCTGCGCCGGATCGCGTGGTCGAGCAGCCCGGCTATCGCGGCCTCCAGCCGGCGGGCGTCGCCGGCCACCACCGGTAGCCCGGGCGCGAGCCTGACCGTGACGGCTGCGGCCCGGCCGCCACCGCGCACCACCCGGCGCACCACCTCGGTGACCTGGACGTGCCGTGCCTGCGGCTCGCACCCGGCCTGCCGGTCGGTCCAGCTCAGCCGGTCGAGCTCCGTCCGGGAGAGTGGTCTGGGGCCGGCCATCGCCGTCGGCGGGAACGGCCCGAGGCCGTCCGGAGCGCCCCCGTCGCCCTTGCGTTCGGCGCCACCCGCGCCACCCGCGCCACCCGCGCCACCCACGCCACCCGTGCCACCGAGCGCACCGAGCGCCCGGGCCCCCGAAGCGACGTAGCCCCAGAGCTTCCCGCGTGCCATCGCCCTGCCCCTCGTGCCTGACCGGCGGCCGTCATCGATTCCGCGGCCGACCGGGGCGGGCCGCTTCCCGGGCCCTGGTGCCAGCCTGCGCCTCCGCCGCCCGGGTGACAATCCGGCTCCGGGACGCGAAGCGGGGCGCGGCCCCCGCCGAGCGGCGGGTGGGCGGGTCCTCCGACCGGCGGGGCGAGGCCCGGTCCGGTGACCGCAGAGAAATCTTCGCAAAAAACCCTTTGCAAACAGTTCTTTGCGATTCTACGCTCCTGGTCATGAGCGAAGACCGCGGCTGGAAGCACAGCGACGACCCGCACGTCGTCCTCACTGCCAAGGGCATGAGGGCCATGGCCCATCCCGTGCGGATGCAACTGGTCGAGCTGCTGCGCAAGCACGGCCCGTCCACCGCGACCAGGCTCGCCGAGCAGCTGGGGCTCAACTCCGGAGCCACCAGCTACCACCTGCGCCAGCTCGCCGCCGCGGGCTTCGTCGAGGAGGACACCGAGCGCGGCAACGCCCGGGAGCGGTGGTGGCGCTCGGCGCACCGGCTGACGGTCTGGACGGGGGAGGACATGGCGGACGAGGAGCCCGGGGCGGGCGTCGGCTTCCTGCGCTCCGTGCTGGCCGGGCACACCCTGACCGCCCAGCGTGCGCTCGACGCCTTCGAGACGATGCCCGGGGAGTGGCGCAAGGCGGTCGACTTCAGCGACATGCTGCTCCAGCTCACGCCGGCCGAGGCCGTGCAGTTGACGGCCGAACTGTCCGTGGTGCTCCGGCGCTACCGCCGGGTCGGCGCCGAGGGGCCGGTGCCGGAGGGCAGCGAGCAGGTCTCCGTCGCGGTCCACGTGCTGCCTGATCCGCAGCGACAGCCCGAATCGCAGCGACAGCCCGAACCACAGGGGCAGCCCGAACCGGGGGAGGGGAGAGCCGAATGACCGCCGGCACCGCCCATCCGCCGGTGCGCAGCCTGAGGCCGCTGGCCGGGGTGCTCGCCGCCACGGCGATCCCCCGGACCGGGAGGTGGATCTCGGCCATCGCCTCGCCCTGGTTCGTCCTGGCCACCCCCGGCAGCGCCACTCTGACCGGGCTGGTCCCGCTGCTGCTCACGGTGACGGTCCTGGCCGGCGTCACCCACCTGCTCGGCGCCCGGTTCACGACCGTCCTGCTCCCGGTCTGGGCCCGGGAGTCCGGCCGGGGCCCGCGGGAGCCACGGTCGATGGGCAGGCCCGGGCAGCAGGGGGCGCGGTGGAGGCGGCGCGGTCGTAAGGGCCGGGCCCGTCGGGCGGGCCGGACGCCGGCGTTCACCGACGGTCGGTGGGCAGGTGTCCCGCCCAGTGGAGCAGCAGGAGGCTGGCCAGGGCAGCGAGGGCACACCAGGTGGAGACGAACGCGAGCCGCCAGAGCAGGGCGCAGAGGACCGCGCCCACTCCGGTGAGCAGACCGAGACGGCGGAGCAGGCGGTCGCCGCTGATCAGGAGGGAGCCGACCGTGGTGAGGAGGTAGCCGGTGAGCAGAAGGGCCGGGTACGGGATGCCGATGGCGTAGCCGAGGGTGTGGCCGTGCCGGGTGGCCGTCACCGGGTGAGCGGCGACGGCGACCGCGAGCGGCACCGCCACCGCTGCGCCCAGCAGCGCCAGCAGGGCGAGTACGCGGCGTCGGCCGGGGCCAGCGGGGTGCCCGGGTTCGTGGGCCGCGCACCAGACACCGACGGGGACCAGGACGGGCAGCAGCGGCAGGGCGATCACCGCCCAGGCGGTGCGGGTCGCCCCGGCGAGGGCCGACGGCAACTCACCGTCCGTGCCGAGCCAGACCAGCGCCTCGACGAGCTGGTGCACGCCCAGCACCAGCGGGAGCGCGGCGAGCGGTAGTCGCTGCGGTCTCCCGGAGCGCCGGGCGCGGACCAGGCACGCCACGCCGATGCCCGCGACCGCCGCGCCGGCCACGGCGTCCGCCTGGGCGCTCCAGCACATCGGTCCGCCTACCCGTGCTCACCGTTCATGTCGATGTCATCGCCACCGCCACCGCCACCGCCGTCGCCAGCGTCTCGGTGAGGGCTGCCACCGCCGTCGCCGTTGTTACCGTTACCGCCGTTGTTGCCGACACCGGCGCCGTCAGGGCCGACACCGGCATCGCCACGACGCGGCTCCCGGCCGCCGTCACCGTTGCCGGGCTGGTCGCTCGGTGGCACCCCGATGCTCTCCAGGGTGTCGCGGACGCTGCTGCCGGGCATCGCCGGATGTCGGCCGATCACGATCACCCCGATCACGATCGCCACCAACCCGGCCGCCTGCCAGGCCAGCGCAGCCGGGGTGACCCGCAGTCGGTCGCCGAGGAAGCCGACCGCGCAGGCGATCCCGGACAGCGGCTGGGCGGCGGTCAGCGCCGGCAGTGACATCCGCAGCGGCGCGGCCTCGAAGGCGCTCTGCACCAGCAGCAGTCCGACCACGCCCGCCACCACCACCGCGTACGGCTGCCAGGTCCGCAGCACCGCCATCAGCCCGTCGTGGTCGAGGCGCTGGGTGGTGGTGCGGGTGAGCGCGTCCTGCAGGCCGTAGAGGAGTCCGGCGGCGAGGGCCAGCAGGGTGGCCTCCTCGAACAGCGGCAGCCGGCGGGCGAGCGAGACCAGCAGCAGGGTCAGCCCGACCACCGTGCCGACCACCAGCCAGTGCCGCAGCTCCCCGGCGGGCGGACCGCCGCCAGTCGGCCGTCCGGCCACGATGAACGCCGTCACCCCGAGGCCCAGCAGCAGCACCCCGGCCCAGCCGGAGCGGCCGAGGGTCTGACGGGTCAGCACCCGGGAGAGCGCCATGGCGAAGATCAGGTTGGTCGCCAGCAGCGGCTCGACCAGGGACACCTCGCCCTGGTTGAGCGCGAGCGCGGAGAGGAGCAGACCGCTGACCATGAACCCGGTGCCGAGCAGCCACTCGGGCATCCGCATCAGGTCCAGCAGCAGACGCCAGCGCAGCAAGTCGGCACGGGGGGCCCGTTGCGCCGCATGCTGCTGGAGGACGAAGCCGAGTCCCAGACAGCAGGCCGCGCTCAGAGCGAGGAGGAAGACCGCCACGGAGGGACCACCAGGTTGTCGCTGCCCCGTGCCGCGCCGGCGGTTCCGGGGGAGGGTTCGGCGGTCGCGGCACGCTTCCGTCAGCGTACCGCCGGGGCGGCGGCCGGACCGATCGGACGCGGCGGATCCGCACTGGTCGCCGCCGTCACCGCCGCGCTTGCCGCCACGGGTCGCGCGGGCGCACGCTGGTGTGAGTGGCCGCCACGGGCCCAGCGCCCGGGTCGGCCGGGACCGGCGTGATGGGGGCCGCCGCCAGGAGGTGTGGCATGCACAACCAGTGGGACGTGGAGCTCAGCTTCGACGAAGACGGCGTGCACACGGTGTGCGACGCCAGGTTGACGGGCGCGAGGGCGCCGGGCCTGAGCGCGCACGGCGAGGCCGAGAAGAGCGCGGAGGACCGCCCGCTCGCCAGGATCGGCGAGGAGGTCGCCGCCTCCCGGGCCCTGGAGGAACTGTCCCGCAAGCTGCGGGCCCAGGCCACCGGCGAGATCGAGGACGAGGGGCACCGCCCGGGCTACCTGATCTACTGACGGCGTCAGCGCGTCTGGTCATCCGGCCGTCCGGCCAGTCCGGCCAGTCCGGCCGTCCGGGACGTCCGGGGGCCTGGGGACGGCGGTGTGGGCGCGACCGTCCCGGCGCGGGTGCGGCCGGTCGGCTCCAGGGGTTGGCCGGCTGGTCGTCGATGGCTGTCCAGCAACCGGGTGCCCTGCCGGAGGCTGCCGGTGGCCCAGAGCGACCAACCCGCACCGTCGTGGAACTCGGCCATCGGCCATCCGCCGGTCGCCGCCGCAGCTGTCCGCGCACAGCCCGTCGCCGTGGTCGCGGCTGGTCGCGCCGGAGGAGCCCGCCGTCGGGCCGGGCCGCGCCGAGTTCCTCCAGCGCCTCGCGGAAGACCTGGTCGGTCCGGTCCCTCCGGGCCCGCCCGGCCAGGTCGCGCAGCGCGGGGGAATCCAGGCCGGTGACGAGCAGGTCGTCGGCAAACGTCGGCAGGTCCGCGGGCTGGACCGGTCCCGCGACGTACTGCCGACTCAAGGTGCGCAGCTGGTCCATCCCGGCATTCCGCCGAAGGTCCTCAGCTGCGCCACCAGGGGGCCCGGATCACGTCGTCCGGGTCGGTGGCGCAGTTGGTGCCGCTGACCACCTCACGGGCCGGGACGTCCCAGCCGACCACCCCCGGCGCCTGCCGGTCCAGCTCGACCAGCCGGGCCCGCTCGGGCCCCGAGCCGGTGTTCACGTCGCACCGCAGCACGCTCGTCCAGGCCCGGCCGTCCAGCGCGGCGGTGACGGAGAGGAGCGGCAGCACGACCAGGGCGAGCAGCAGCGAGGCGATCCGCACCGCCTCCGCGGCCCTGGTCCCGAAGGTCACGGCGGGCCGGCCGGTCCGGTGTCCGGTGTCGGCGGACCGCCCGCCCGTACGGTACTCGGCCACCACCCCGAGCCGCAGCACATAGCCCAGCACCCCGGCCACCGCCCCCCACCACACCCCGTTGAACGCCCCCACGACGACCCCCAGCGCTCCCGGCAGGATCGCCGCCCGTGCCGCCGTCTCGGCCAGCGCCCGCCCCCGGTGCCGCGCCGCTCCGCCCCGGGCGGCCGAAATCGCGTACGTGACCTGCGCGGTGACCGCCGCCAGCACGGTCGCCAGCACCGGCTCGGCCAGGAACATCCCGATGACGACATCGACCCAGTTGGTCGGCCCCATCGCCGACAACGCATCCCGCGCGGCGTCCCCGCCACCCAGCGTCCACGCCAACTTCAGCACCGGAATCGCGAACACCACCGCCGGCGCCATCACATGAGCCGCACTCACCTGCGATGCGCTCGTCGACGCCGTCTCAGCCACCCGCCAACGCTACGGTCGCCCCGCGCACACCCACCCCGCGACACCCCGACGCCTGCCGACGCCGCCACCGCGCGCAGGGCCGTCGATCCCGCCCCACCCGTCGGCGCCGGCGCCCACTGCGGCTCGGCTCGGCAGGCAGGCAGGTAAGCAGGCAGGCAGCACTGCACTGGACTCCTTCCGCGATCCGTCCGCCGGTCTGTCCGCGCCGGGTCATGGCTCGCTCTCGGAGCGCCCCGGGCAACACGGTCGCTGTTCGTACGATCGGCTCGGCTGGACCTGCCGGCCGCGCGACAGGCCAACTCCCGGCGAGACCGTTCGCGTCCGCCTGATTTCCGCAATCCGGCCCCGGACCGCCGATCGCTCTGGCATGCTCGCCCGAATGGCAGCAGGCATCGGGTAACCGAGGCCTCACTCAGCGTCAAGGGTGGGCAGTGCAGTACACGATCAGCGCGACCGCGTTCCTCGCCATCTTCATCGTCATCCGTCTCCGCCGCCGTACCGAGGCCCGCAGTCGGAGCGACGAGACGTTCACCGTCTTCACTGCGGTCGTGTTCGGTGTCCTGATCGCCGCCACGTCCTGGGGACATGCCATCCTCCAACTCGTCGGGATCGCCGTCGAGGCCACCCACTGACGCCACTCGGGCGGTCGGCGGATGGAGCGCGTATCGGAGGGCGGCCCCTCGCGATCCGTGACCTCGAATCCTCCATCGTCTCGAAGATCCGGGCCCGCCAGGTGAGTTCCGGGGGAGGTCGCACGCAATGGCGTCGATGGGCCATCCTGGTGTTCCCGGCCGGCCCTGGCCGGTTACGGCTGTCCTCCTACGTGGCGAGGTGTCCCCATCGGTAAGAAGAGCGGATCGGCACTGGCCACATGGCTGCGCGGCCTCGACGCACCCGAGTTGGAGCGGGTCCTGGCGGCGCGCCCGGATGTCGCGTCGGTTCCGGAGCCGCGTTCGGTCGGTGAACTGGCGGACCGTCTCCAGCGCCCGGCGTCGGTGGCGCTGGTCCTGCCCCGGCTCACGCTGCCGTGCCTTCAAGCGGCGGAGGCCCTCGCCGCGTTGACGGCCGCGTCGCCGGACGAGCTGGCAGGCCTCCTGGACGCGGCGCACGGGGAACGTGCCCACGGACTGGCCGCCGTTCTGGAGACGTTGGCCGATCGCGCGCTGGTGTGGCCGGACGGCAACGGCCTGCTGCGCATGGCGGCGCCGCTGCGGAGCGCGTGGGGCGCGCCGCTGGGGCTCGACGCACCGCTCGTGCAACTGCTCGCGGGCTCCAACTCCGACGAGCTGGCCCGGATGCTGGCGAAACTCGACGTCAAACCCGCCGCCCACCGGAAGGAGCAGCGGCTGGCGGCGCTGGTCGACCATCACAGCGACCCCGCCCGGGTCGGCGCGCTGGTGTCCAAGGCACCCGCGGCCACCCGGGAACTCCTCGAGCGGCGGGCCCGGGAGGCCTCGGATCAACCGGGCCTCATCATGTTCGGGAGTCCGAAGGTCGACTCCACGCCCGCCGAACGGTGGGCGGTGGAACGGGGACTGCTGATTCGGGACCGGTACCGGCACGGGCCGGCCCGGATGCCCGCCGAGGTGGCCCTCGCACTGCGCGGCGCCGACTGGCACGCCCCGTTCACACCCGTCCCGCCCGGCGTGCGGTCGGTGCCCGTCACCGCGTCGGAGGTCGAACGGGAGGCCGCGGCCGCCTCGATGGCGTTCGCCGCCCACGCCGCCTCCGTCCTCGGCGTGTGCGCCGCCGCCCCACCGGCCCGGCTCAAGGCCGGCGGTGTCGGCGCCCGCGAGCTGTCCCGGATCGGCAAAGCCGCGCAGTGCGACGAGCTCGTGGTCCGCCTCGTACTGGAGACGGCGAACGCGGCCGGGCTGCTGGCCCGGGACGGCGACCGGGTCGCGGCGACCGCCGCCTACGACACCTGGGCCGAGCGGGAACCGGCCGACCGGCTCACCGCGCTGCTCCGGGCCTGGTGGGCGCTCCCGCTGACCCCCGGCGGAAGCCGCGACGAGGACGGAAAGGCCCTGCCGGCACTCGCCGGGGCGGCGCCGTGCGGAGGCTGCGTCCAGGCCCAGCACGGGCTGCTCACCGCCGCGGCGCAGCTCCCGGCCGGCGAAGGCGCGGCGAATCCTGCGGACTTGGGGGAACTGGTCGGGTGGCTCCGTCCGCTCGCCGACGAACTCCACCAGGACGCCACGCCGTTCGCCACCCTGATCCGGGAGGCGGAACTGCTCGGCGCACTCGCGCTCGGGGCCGTGTCCCCGATCGGGGCTGCCCTGCTCACCGACGGCGTCGCCGGCAACGCCGACAGCGGCAACGACGCCGACAACGCCGACAACGCTGACGACGCCGAAGCACTGGGCGACGCCTGCCGACGGCTGCTGCCCGCCGCGAGCGGGACCGCCCGCTTCGGTAGCGACCTCACGGCGGTGGTCGCCGGCACACCGTCGGCGCACCTCCACGCACTGCTGGACTCCGCCGCCGACCGGGAGAGCGCCGGCGCGGCGTCCGTCTGGCGGTTCAGCCCGGGCAGCGTGCGCCGCGCCCTCGACGCGGGCCTCGGCCCCGACGCCCTCACGGCTGACCTGGCCGCCGTCGCCGTCGAGCCGCTGCCTCAACCGCTCTCCTACCTGATCCACGACACCGCGCGCAGCCACGGCCGGGTGCGCGTCGTCTCCGCGGCCTGTGTGATCCACGGCCAGGAGCCCGCCCTCCTGGCCGAACTCGCCGCCCACCGCAAGCTCGCCCCACTCGGCCTGCGGCAACTGGCACCGACGGTGCTGATCAGCCGGACCCCACCGGGCGAGACACTCGCGGCACTGCGGGCCGCGGGCTACGCCCCCGTCGCCGAGGAGACCGACGGGACCGTACGCATCGAACGGGCCCAGCACCACCGCGCGGCGAGCCCGTCATGGGTCCCGTCCCCGCGCCCGCCCGGCGGCAGGCCCCGCACACGGCGGACGGACACCCGCACCACGAAGCCGGGAACGCCCGTCGACCTGCGAGCCCTCGCCGCCCGGCTCCGCGACGCCCCGCAGGAGGTCCCGGAGCCCGACCCGTACGACGGCCGTCCCTATGCCAGCGACACGGAGGAGATCATCGCCGGGCACGCGCGCAACCTCTCCTTCACGGACGTCCGCCAACTGGCCCACGCCGTCGACGAGAAGCAGGCCATCACGATCGAGTACGTCGCCACCTCCGGCAACACCACCGTCCGCACCCTCAGCCGGCTGGGCCTGGACGCTCCCTACCTCCACGCCTGGTGCCACCTGCGCGACGACGAGCGGGTGTTCACCCTCTCCCGCATCCACGGGGTGATGCCCACCTAGCCCGGACGCGGCCAGCCCATCCGAGGAGCATGCGATGGAGGCACGCACGTCCCCGAGGTTCCGCATGACGCCGAGTCGGAGGGGCGGTCCTCGGCCTGACGGCACACGGCCCGGCCGGGGAAGGCGTGGGCGGTGTAGGGCATGGTGTCGGTCGGCAGTCGGTCGGCAGTCGGTCGAGCGGCCATCGGCGCAGTTCCTCGCATTGGTGCGGCACGGCGTTGCGTGCCTCCTCGTGGGGCGGGCCGCGCGGCGCAGCGAGGCCGGTCACCGGCTGGTCTGCTGGTCGTCGGGGGCGGGCAGGGTCCGTTGGGAGGGGAGGCCGGTGCGCTCGTTCTGGAGGTCCCACAGTTCCTTGAACCGTCCGCCCTGGTCGGCGACCAGTTCGGCGAAGGTGCCCTCCTGGAGGACTTTTCCGTTTTCGAGGACGAGGATCCGGTCGGCGACCGCGACGTTGGTGAGGCGGTGGGTGACCAGGACGACCGCCCGCTCCTGCGCGACCGCCCGCAGGTTCTGGAAGATCCGGTGTTCGGCGCGTGGGTCGAGGGCGGCGGTGGGCTCGTCCAGGACGAGGAGGCCGGCTTCGCGGTGGAACGCGCGGGCGATGGCGAGGCGTTGCCACTGGCCGCCGGAGAGTTCCTCGCCGCCCATCCACTCCACGGCCAGGAGGGTGGACAGGCCGCGGCGGAGCTTGGCGACGACGTCGGCGGCCCCGGAGGCGTCCGCGGCGCGCAGTACCGCGGTGTCGCCGTCGGCGGTGGGCTGGCCGAGGGTGATGTTCTCGCGGCAGGTGAGCGGCCAGCGCGCGTAGTCCTGGGGGACGACGGCGACTTGGCGCCACAGGGCGTGGGGGTCGAGGTCGCGGGTGTCGCGTCCGTCCCAGCGCACCGATCCGGTGTCGGGCAGGTAGAGCCCTGCGAGGAGTTTGGAGAGGGTGGTCTTGCCGGAGCCGTTCTCCCCGACGAGGGCGAGGATCTCGCCGCGTTCGACGTGCAGGCTCACCCCGTCCAGGGCCTTGCGGTCGGAGGCGGGGTAGGCGTAGCCGAGGTTCTCCACCGTGATCCGGCGCGGTGCTCCGGGGACTTCGGTGCCGCGCTCGGGACGGTGGCCGCCGGCGGTGTCGAGGAAGTGGGACCAGTCGTCCAGGTACATGCCGGTGCGGAAGAGGTCGGCGCCGTAGCCGACGATGCCGCGCAGGCCGGTGCTGACCGCGGTGAGGGCGAACACGGCCGCGCCGCCGCGCGGCAGGCTCATCCGGCCGGTGCTGACCAGCCACAGCATCGCCGCCCACACCACCGCGGTGCCCAGGCCGGACGCGGCTGCCCCGATCACCGACACCCGGGCGCTCCGCTGCGCCGCCTGCCGGGAAGTGGCGTCCAGGCGCCGGCCGACCTGGTCGTACTTGGTGAGCAGGAACTCGCCCATGGTGTCGGAGCGGACCTGGTCGGCGTTGCGCTTGAGGTGGATGTACCAGCGCAGGTTCGCCATGATCCGCCGGTCGCCGACCGCCGCGCGGTTCGCCAGGAACTGCACCCGGGCGGCGTGCACCGACGCGACTCCCTGGGGCAGTGCCGCCAGCACCAGCAACGGCAGGAGCGCGGGGTGGAGCACGGTCAGCACGCCGGCCGCGCCGAGGAGCGAGGCGAGGGAGGCGAGCAGGTTCTGCGCCTCCCCGACGATGTCCACACAGACCTCGGCGCCGCGGTCGGCGGCTTCCAGTTCGTCGTTGTAGCCGGCGTGGTCGTAGGCGGTCAGTTCGGCGGCCACGGTCGCGCGCAACACCGCGGCCTCCGCTGCCCGGGAGATGCGCGGCGACAGGTGGATGGTGATGGTGCGGATGGTGATGCCCAGGAGGGAGCGGGCGCCGGCCGCCGCCGCGATCACGAGGATCGACGGCGCCGCGTGGGTGAGTTTGTCGCCGACCCGGCCCGGGCCGAACAGCGCCGAGATCGTGCCGGTGGTCGCGAGCAGGCCCGCCGCGCCGAGCACCGCGGACACGGCCTGGCAGGTCAGCAGCAGCGCGACGGAGGCGCGGTCGATGCGCCAGCCGAGGCGGAACGCGCGGACGACGAGCGCGGGCAGGCGCCGGGCCATCGCGCTGACGCTGATCGCCTCGATGGCCTCGATGCGGCGTCCGTCGGCGAGCCACTGAAGTTCCTCGTCGGCGGCCCCGGTCGGGGAGGTAGCGGTGCTCACGCGTTCGCCTCCTTGCGTGACGTACGGGCCGCGGGGGCTCCCGGGGCGGGTGGGACGTGGATCTCCGGGGCGGGGGGACGGGCCACAGATCCTCCAGGGGCGGAGAGGGTTCGCGGACGTGGGGAAGTACCGCCCGGGGTCTGGCGAGATGGCTCAAGTGGCCTTTTCTCAGGCCGAGTTGACGGATCCGTTGCGGGCGGATGGCGTCCGATGATGGTGCTGTTCGAGTTCGGCGTTCAAGTGGATTGCCTCCGGGCGAGCCCGGGTCGAACGGGGACTTTTCGAGCACCATCGGGTCGCGGTCCAGGACGTCCTCCAACCGGTCGCGCACAGGCTCGGGAGGGTGGCGGAGCCCAGTGCGCAGGCGGCGAGAGCCTGTTCGAACGCGGCCGTCCGGCCGGGGCTGAGGTGGTCGTGGACACTCCTGTGCGCGAGGAGGTCACGTTGGGCGTGGCCGTCGCCCATTTCACCCGTTCGGCTGGACAGCCGCATGATCAGGTTTCGGGGTGCCCGAGGCCGGGGCGCACGCCCTTGGCGCCGATCCGATGGTCGTGGCCCCGCTCAGTTCGGCGGTCGGGATGTCGGTGACGATCAGCGGGGAGCCGGCGACCCAGGATGTCGGTCGCGCTGCCCACCGAGGGCGCGGTCCGATCCGCCGGGGGTCAGGGAACAGGGCTCCGCTACGCTGACGCGGTGCTGCTCCCCGCCGTCCCCCGTACCCGCCTGCGTCCCGCCGAACGGCCTGCCATCGAGACGCCGTTCGGCCCGCTGGTCTTCACCACGGTCGTGGAGAACACGGCTCTTCCGCCCGTGCCCGATGGACGGTTCGAGCTGCCGGGCGGCCGTACGGTGGCCCGCTGGGTCCGGCCCGAAGCCCGCGTCGAGCTGTTGCTGACCCCGTACGATCCCGGGCTGGACCCCGAGACCTGGGGGCCGCTGACCGGCTGCCGGGCGGCGGTCTGGCGGATCGACGCCCGCGCGCCGCTCGGGCGGGTGCGGTTCTCGGCGAGCCTGCCGGAACGGTTGGCGGACAATGCCGACGCCGGGTGGGACAGTGGGCAGTCGCTGGCCGCGATCACGGTCGACGACGACAGCACCAAGCTCACCGTCGGCGGCATGGACGAGGAGGCGATCTGCGGGGCGGCCGGCGCGGAGGTCCCCGCTCGGTGGGCCGAGCTGATCGACGAGGTCTACGACCGCTCGCACAGCACATGGGGTGTGGACTCCGGCCACCGGCACGGCATGACCTGGACGCTGCCCCCGATGGAGGCCGGCGAGCACTGCGAACTCCCGGTGGTGGCCGCCTGGGCTCCGGTCGCGGACGAGACCGCGAATACCTGGTTCGCCGTCCTGGCCTCGCCGACGGATCTGCTGCGGCAGGCTGCCGAGCGCAGCTGAGGCGGGGTGGCCGGTCCGGCCCCCTCGGGCTACCGGTACCAGTCGTCTCCGCCCGCGGCGAGCGAGCGCCCCAGGTAGTCCCGCAGATCGCGGGCGACCCAGCTGCGGCTGTCACTCTCGTGGTCCCAGGCGAAGATGTCCGGCCTGCGCGGCGTCCGTACGAAGGCGAACTGGTCACCTCCGCCGTTGTCCCCGAAGAACAGCAGGGCATCGAACGGCATGTACAGCTGGGCGATGGAAGCGTCCGCCCGGAGATGGAGGTTCCGCTCGACGATCCGCTCGACCGTCCAGACCGTGTCCACGCCGGTCCGGCCCACGATCCCGTTGCTCTCCAGCAGCAGTTCCGTGAGCTCGGCAGGCAGCTCGTCCCCGAGCCTGCTCTCCGCCTCGGCCAGGACCGACTCCCGGGCGGGATCCCTGAACCCGCTGCCCGGGAACGAATCGGCGGCCACCTGTGTCCACATGATCCGCAAGCCTAGGCGGTCTCCGATCCGCGGACCCAGGCGGGCGGGTGACCGCCCCGGGTGTGCCGGACCAGGCCGTCCGGCACGCACCCGGGGACGCCGCCGAGGCTTCGTCCGGCGGTGGCCGGTGGGGCGGGGAGGTCAGGGGCGGGGTGGGGTGAGGAAGGTGCGGACGTGGTGGTTGACCTGCGGTGCGGCGGCCATTGGGAGGGTGTGGTGGGTGGTGTCCGGGAGGGTGGTGACGGTGGCGTGGGGGAGGGTGTGGCGGGTGGCTTCGGCGGTGCGGTGGGGGTCGTGGGCGCGGGAGTGGGCGGCGTAGAGGGCGAGCAGGGGGGTGGTGAGGGTCTGGAGCCGGGCGGGGGTGGGGCGGGGGCCGGTGATGACGGGGGAGGCGGGGAAGTCGGCGTAGCCGAGGGCGTACAGCTCGCACCAGTCGGGGTCGAGCGCGGGGCCGGGCGCGGACTCCCAGTCGAGGTAGGAACGGGCGCGGGCCGGGGTGCGGCGGGGGAGGAAGAGGGGGAGGGCGCGCAGGAGGTAGCCGGGGCGGAAGCCGGCGAAGCACTGGGTGGGGTCGAGCAGGGCGAGGCGGCCGACCCGGGCGGGGGCGTGCAACGCGTACTCGAGGGCGATCCAGGCGCCGTAGGAGTGGGCGCAGAAGTCGGTCTCGGGGACGCCGAGTCCGTCGAGTACGGCGTCCAGCCAGCCGAGCAGGCCGGGGACGTCGCCGAGGGCGGCGCCGTCGTGGACGCTGCGGCCGGGGTCGCCGATGAGGTCGACGGCGAGGACGCGGTGGCCGGCCTCGGCCCAGGCGCCGGCGTTGGCGAACCACATGGTGGAGGTGGCGCCGCCGCCGTGGAGGAGAACGAGGGGGCGGCCGTCGGCGGGGCCGCAGGCGTTGATCCGGGTGGTGCCGTGGGCGGTGCGGACGGTGAGTGGTTCGACCGGGACGGGCCAGCGGGCGAGCATTCCGTCGTAGGCGGCGAGGAAGGGGGCGAGGCGCGGTGCGAGGTCGGGGGTGGTGCGGGCGGACATGATGGGCCTCCGCGGGGTGTGGTGTGATCGCGTCCGGGTCGGGCGCGGGATCACCGCTGGATCACTCGTTGAACAAGTATCTCGCTGAGCGAGAGAATAATGGCACACGAGTGCCCGAGGAAGGACGAGAGGGTGTCCGAGGTCGAGGAGCCGATGCGGCTGGTCCACCTGTTGCGCGGTCTGACGGTCGAACTGGATCTGTTCGGGGCCGAGTTCGCGGCCCGCAGTGGTCTGCATCCGACCGATCTGCGGGCGTTGATCCACCTGCTGGACGCCGCCCGGGCCGGGGAGGTGGTCACCCCGGGCCGCCTCGGGGAGGCGCTCCGGCTGAACTCGGCCGGCACCACCGGTCTGGCGGACCGGCTGGAGCGGCTCGGGCTGATCCGTCGCGAGCGCGATCCGCAGGACCGGCGGAAGGTGCGGCTGGTGGTGGAGGAGCGGGCGATGGAACTGGGGCAGGGCTTCTTCGGCGGGCTGATCGGGGACCTGGTCGCGGCCATGGGCCGGTTCGACCCGGCGGAGCTGGCGACGGCCCGGCGCTTCCTGGAGGCGATGACCTCGGTGGTGGCCGCCGCCCGGCAGGGGTGAGACCGGCAGAGGCGGGCCGGCAGAGGCGGGCCGGAAGGGGCGGGCGGGAAGGGGTGGACCGGAAGGGGTGGACCGGCAAGGGGCACAGACCGGTGGGGGCGAGACCGGCGGGACCCACCCACCGCTACGCGGGCCCCAGGCTCCAGGCGATCAGGGACAGGGTCGCCATCGACACCAGCGTCGACCAGAGCACGGTGTCCCGGGCGAGTTCGGTGCCCTGCCCGTACTCGCGGGCGTAGGTGTAGATGTTCTGCGCCGCAGGCAGGGCGGAGAAGAGCACCACGGTGAGCAGCTGGTGGGTGGGGAGGTGGAGCACCGGGCCGGCCACGGCCAGGGCGGCGAGCGGCTGGACCAGGGTCTTGATCGCGACCGTCACTCCGACCTCGACGCGGCGCGAGGGTCCGTCGGCGGGCGGGCGGTTGTGCAGCGACATGCCGAGGGCGACCAGGGCGGTCGGCACCCCGGCGCCGCCGAGCAGTTCGGCGGAGTGGTTGAGCTCGGCGGGCAGGTGCAGCCCGGTCGCGGAGGCGACGGCGCCGAGCGCGGTGGCGAGCAGGACCGGGTTGCGCAGCGGCAGGGTGAGCAGGGCCCGGCGGCCGGCCGCGCCGCTGTCCAGGACGGCCAGCACGGCCGGGGTGACCAGCAGGATCTGGAAGAGGATCACCGGTCCGACGAAGGAGGCGTCGCCGACGACCTGCATGGTCACCGGGATGCCGAGGTTCGCGGAGTTCACGTAGCCGGCGGCCATCGCGCCGATCGCCAGTTCGCCGCGCTTGCGGCGGAACAGCAGGCGCCCCGCGAGCAGCCCGAGGCCGGTCGCGACGGCGGCGCCGGCCACGAAGGCGAGCATCGACGCGTTGGCGAAGTGCCCGAGCGGGGTGCGGGCGATCATCAGGAAGAGCGCGGCCGGCATCGCTACGTGGAAGACGAAGCGGGTCAGCACCATCTCGGCCTGCGGCCCGAGTAGCCCGGCACGGGCGACGAGGTAGCCGACCGCGGTGAGGGCCCAGATCGGGGCGAAGGCGGACAGCAGCGGGTGGAGCGCGGGCATGGTTCCTCGGATCGCTCGGAAGGGTCTGCCGGGTGGCGGCGGGGATCGCCCGCCCGAGGGCCCTTGGAGCACCGGTAACGCCGAGAACCCCCCGACGGGAGTAAACCAGTGGCCGTGGGGGTGTTGATCAACGGACCCCGGAACGGGGGCGGGGAGCCCGGCCTGCGGAGGAGGTCCGGGAGGCGGCCCCGCGAACGGCGGAACGGACCGGGCCCTACGATGAGCCGATGGAGGACCAGTACCTGAGCCTGTCCGAGGTGGAAGCCGTCGCGCGGCGCGCCCACCAGGGGCAGGTGGACAAGAACGGGCACCCGTACGCCGAGCACATCGCGGCGGTCGCCGGCGGGACGGCGGCACGTGGCGGCAGCGAGGCGCAGATCGCGGCGGGCTGGCTGCACGACACCGTCGAGGACGACCGGCTGAGCCGGGAGTGGCTGGCGGGCGCCGCGCTGCCGGACGAGACCAAGGCGATCGTGGACGCGCTCACCCGCCGCCCTGACGAACCGGTCGAGGCGTACACGGCGCGGATCCTGGCCACGCCCGGCGCGCTGCTGGTCAAGCGCGCCGACCTGGCGCACAACTCCGATCCGGCCCGACTGGCCACGCTGGACCAGGCGACCGCCGAGCGGCTGGCCGCCAAGTACGCGCGGATGCGGGAGCTGCTGGGGCTCACCGGGGAGCTCTGAACCGGGGAGCGCTGAACGGCGGGCTCTGAGCCGGGGAGCGCTGAACCGGGGAACTCTGAACTGGGGAGCGCTGACCGGGGAGCTCTGAACCGTGCAGTAGCCGGGGCGCGCCGAGCTGCGCGGCAGCCGGGCAGAGCGGCCGAAGGGAAGCACGAGAGGGCCCGGGCCACGCGGATCGCGCGGGCCCGGGCCCTCTCGGGTCACCCCGGTGGTCCCTGTCCGACCCCCGGGGTGAGGGGGAGGTGGTCAGGAGACGGGTGGGAGGCAGGTAAGCCGGTGGTCGGTCGGCTTAGTACCAGTGGTGGTTCTGCCAGAAGTTCCAGGCGGCGTTCGGGCTGCCGTAGCGGGAGTTCATGTAGTCCAGCGCCCACTTGATCTGGGTGGCCGGGTTGGTCTTCCAGTCCGAGCCGGCGGAGGCCATCTTCGAGGCCGGCAGCGCCTGGCCCAGACCGTACGAGCCCGAGCTCGGGTTGGTCGCCGTCACGTTCCAGCCGGACTCGTGGGAGATGATCTGGCTGAAGGAGGCCAGCTGGTTCGCCGGGACGATCTGCGCGGCGATGGCCTGCGGGGAGGCGGTGGCAGCGTTCGCGGTGGCGGGCAGCACACCCGCGCCCAGGACGGTCAGACCAGCGGCGCCGGCGAGAATCGCGGCGGAAGTGCGCATACGGAGCTTGAAAGCGGGCATGTAGGTCAGGACCTCAATCAGGTTGGGCCGAGTCGCGCCCCACCCAGGACCACGGGCCGGACAGGGGCCGTTGCGGTTGTGGGGCGCGACTCGGCGGTAAGCCGTCGACCGGCGGGACAGGAGCCGGTGCGGCTGACGACGAGAGCCATTGTTGCCAGACGGGATCGGCCGTCGCCAAGACCCCCTCGTTACGACGCACCGTCGTACGCGCGGAGGTGGCCGTGGATTCGAAGGGGCGCCGGGGCGGGCCCGGCGGACGGGCTCGGAACCGGGCGGACACCCGGCGGTCGGCGGTCGGGCGACGGTCGGCGGGAGGGGGCGGCGAGGGCTCCGCGCCACCACTACCGTCCGTCGTAGGCGTGATTCGCCTGTGAGCGCACTCACCGTTTGGGAGCGGCGACTGTCACCCGACGGTCCGGTCACAGCACTTTGGGTACTGATGATCTGTGCCCGGCGCCACACGATCCGGTCGCGGTCGGCGGCCGTCCGCTCGCCGAGGGTTACCGGAGGCCGCCGAAGTTCATCGGAGGTCGCCCAGGCGCCGGTGGCGGAGTGCCCGGGCGGCGAGCCGGGCCGTCTCGCCGGTCGCGGACAGCTCGCCGAGCGCCGTGACGACCGCCGCGCCCAGGCGGGCACAGAAGGCCGCCGGCTCCTCGGAAGCGTCCGGCAGCTCGGGGACCACCTTGTCCACCAGCCCGACCTCCGCCAGCTGCCGGGCGCCGATGCCCTGGGCCCGGGCCAGCTCGGCGGCGTGGGCGCCGTCCCGGTGGACGATTGCCGAGGCGCCCTCCGGCGGCAGCGGCGCCAGCCAGGCGTGCCCGGCGGCGAGCACCCGGTCGGCCGGGAGCAGGGCCAGGGCGCCGCCGCCGGAGCCCTGGCCGAGCAGGACGGCGAGGACGGGGGTGCGCAGGGCGAGCAGGGTGGTCAGGCAGTGCGCGATCTCGATCGCGATCCCGTCCAGCTCGGCCTGGGCGGACAACTCGGCCCCGGCGGTGTCCACCACGGTCACCAGTGGCAGGCCCAGCTGCTCGGCGAGGCGGGCGCTGCGCCGGACGGCCCGCAGGTCGGCGGCGGTGAAGGGGCGTTCGTGTGCCGAGTCCTGCCGCTGCTGGCCGACGACCAGGACGGGGTGGCCGCCGAGCACGGCGAGTGCGCGGACCAGCGCGCCGTCGCGGCCGCCGGGCGCGTCGAGCAGCACCAGTTCCTCGGCGGTGCGGCGCAGCAGCTCGCGGGTGCCGGGGCGGTCCGGGCGTCGGGTACGGCGGACGGAGTCCCAGGCGTCCTGGGCGTCGGTGTCCTGGGTGCCGGTGTCCTGGGTGTCGGGGTGCCGGGTGTCGGAGTCCTGGGCCCCGGGCGGCGTGGTGGACCGCTCGGGGAGAGGGGTGTCCGGGGTGCCCCTATAAGTAGGAGGAGCGGTGCCGAGAACGGTGAGGGTGCGGCGGAGCAGCTCGCGCAGCTCCTGCGGCGGTACCACGGCGTCCACGAGGCCGTGCCCGGCCAGCGTCTCCGCCCGCTGGACGTCCGCCGGCAGCTCCACGCCGCGCAGTTCCTCGTACACCCGGGGGCCGAGGAAGCCGAGCCGGGCGCCCGGCTCGGCGAGGACCAGCTGGCCGAGGGTGCCCCAGGAGGCGAAGACCCCGCCCATGGTCGGGTTGCGCAGATAGGTGAGGTAGGGGAGGCCGGCCGCGCGGTGGGCCTGGACGGCGGCGGTGATGCGGAGCATGCAGAGGAAGGCCGCCGAGCCCTCCTGCATCCTGGTGCCGCCGGAGACCGGCAGGGCGAGCAGCGGGAGGCGCTCGGCGGTGGCGCGTTCGACGGCCCGGGTGATCCGTTCCGCGGTGGCGACGCCGATCGAGCCGCCGAGGAAGCCGAACTCGGAGGCGACCAGGGCGACCGGCCTCCCGTCGATCCGGCCGAGGCCGGTGAGCACGGCCTCGTCCAGGCCGGTGCGCTCGCGGGCCCGGTCGAGCGAGGCGCGGTAGCCGGGGTCGGCGGGCGGCGCGGACGGGGGTTCGTCCCAGCTGTGGAAGCCGCCCGGGTCGACCAGCAGTCCGACCAGCTGGTGGGCGGTCAGGGCCGCGCCCTTGCCGACGGGCGGGTTGCCCGCCGTGCCGGTGCCCGCCGTGCCAGTGTCCGCAGCCGTCGCTGTGCCCGCACCCGTGTCAGTGCCCGTGCCAGTGCCCGTGTTCATGTCCACCCCGTCAGAGATCGTTCCGGTCCGACATGATCCGTCACTCTATGCGGCGCGGACGGGGCGTTGTGGGAGTGCTGTGAAGGTGTGAGCGGCCCGACAGCGGGGCGTGCGGTTGTTCGATGGCGGTCGACCCAAGGGGGGTGCGGGCGGTTCGTGGACGGCCGCGACGAAGGGTCACCGAGGGGTGACGTACGGGTCAAGTCGCAGGTGGGAAAGGTGAGTTACCCGCCGGTTAACAGTTCGCCGGAGGCCTTCCGGAGTTGTCGGTGGCTCGCCACACTGGTGGACATGACTCGCACTCTACGCGCGTGGAAGACCCGCGCCGCCGCCATCACCGCCGTCGCCCTGATGACCCTCGCTCCCGTCGCCGTCGCCACCGAGGCGCACGCCGACGTGAGCGGCACGGTGTGCCTGTCCACGCTTCCGCCGGAGGCCACGGACACCCTCAACCTGATCGCCTCGGACGGGCCGTTCCCGTACTCGCAGGACGGCGTGGTCTTCCAGAACAGAGAGGGCGTCCTGCCCAGCCAGTCGTACGGGTACTACCACGAGTACACCGTCATCACCCCGGGCGCCCCGACCCGTGGTACCCGCCGGATCATCACTGGCGAGGCCTCCCAGGAGGACTACTACACCGGCGACCACTACGCCACGTTCTCCCTGGTCGACCAGACCTGCTGACGCCCGTCGGCGTGACCGTGGCCCCGGCGGGGAAGCCCGCCGGGGCCACGGGTCGTACGGCGCCACGGGTCGTACGGCGCCACGGGTCGTACGGCGCCGCATGTGTACGGTGCCACGGGTCGCAGGCGCCACGTCCTGGTCCTGTGGCTCGGACGCGCCCCAGTCGCTGACCGTCGGCTCGTCCCCCACCCGCAGCGTGCCCGGCCGCAGTGCCGAGAACGTGCTCCCGGTCGTGTTCCGGCGGCACCCGGACCAGCCCTGCACCGGGAAGCACCGCAACTCCGTCACCGCGGCCATGCCGCCCCCGTGCCTGCGCGGCCACCGTGGGCCGCTCTTCTCCGTGTCCCCGTAGGACAGTTGCCGGCCCGCCCGGGATCGTCCCGGCCGTCGCACCGGTGAACACCCGGCGGCCGTGCGGTTGCTAGGGTCTGCGCATGGCACCGAGCAGCGCGAACCCCCCGGGACGGCTCCGGCGCGACGCGCAGCGCAACCGGGACCTCCTGCTCGCCGCCGCCCGTGAGATGTTCTCCCGGCACGGCCTCGACGTCCCGCTGGACCAGATCGCCAAGGAGGCCGGCGTCGGCAACGCCACCCTCTACCGGCACTTCCCGACCCGCGAGGCCCTGATCGCCGAGGTGTTCGCGGACGCCGGGGCCGGACTGGCCACCGCCGGACAGGAGGCGCTCGCCGCCGAGGACGCCTGGACCGGCCTGGAACGCTACTTCGAGCGGATCTTCGAACTCGTCGCCGCCGACCGGGGCATCAACGACCTGGTCACCCAGGCCATCCCGAGCATCCCCGGCATGATCGAGATCAGCCGCGGCCACGCCGCCACCGTCGGCTCCCTCATCGCCCGCGCCCAGGACCAGGGCACCATGCGGCGCGACGTGGTCACCATGGACCTGCTGTTCCTGCTCGGCCCGCTCTGCCGCGCCCTGCCCGCCACCACCGAACTGCGCCCCGACCTGTGGCGCCGCTACCTCGCCCTGCTGCTGGACGGCTTCCGCGCCCAGGCCACCCACCCGCTGCCTGTCCCGCCGATCGGCGAGGAGCACCTGGACCGGATGTTCGCAGACCTGTGGGAGGCGCAGGCGCCGGAGCCGCCCGAGGCCTGACCCGCCCGAGGCCCGATCCGTCCGAGGCCCGATCCGCCCTGGGCGCGGCCGGCATCAGGGACGCGTACGGAACACCGGGCGGCGCGTCAGAGCCGTGTCAACGGGCCGGAGCGGACGGCGGCGGACCGCTTTGCTGAGGTGACCCGCCACGGTAGGGCGGCGCGAACGGAGAGGCAGGGAGGGCCATGTCGGACCCGGGTACGGACGAAGGCCGGATCGTGGTCGGCATCAGCGGCTCGCTCGGCAGCCTCGCCGCCCTGCACCACGCGGTGGCCGAAGCCCGGCGGACGGACGTCGAGGTGCTCGCGGTGCTGTGCTGGACTCCGCCGGGCGAGGAACTCGGGTACCGCCGCACGGTCTGCCCGCCCGTGGTCGACGCCGGCCGCGACGCCGCCGTCGCCCGGTTGCGGCAGGCGCTCGACGAGGCCTTCGCCGGGGGCTACGCGGGAGTTCGGCTGCGCTGCCAGGCCATGCGCGGGGAGACCGCCCACACCCTGCTGCGCTGCGCGGACCGGCCGGGCGACGTCCTGGTGCTCGGCGCCGGCCGCGAACGCGGCTGCCTCTCCCGGCTGATCCGGCCGTCGATCGCCGCCTACTGCGTCCGGCACGCGACCTGCCCGGTGCTCACCGTGCCGCGCCCGCCACTGCAGCGGGACCTGGACGCGCTGGAGCGCGGGCACGGGCTGGGCGACCTGGTCACGGGGAACTGAGCTGCCGGGCAGGCCGGTTGGACGGGCGGCTACGCGAGGCCGGCCGCCCGGGCGAGGACGGCGGCGGTCTGCCGGCCGGCCGCCACGGTGGCGGGGTCGGTCGCGGGCAGGCAGCGGCCGGCCTCCGGGCTGTAGGTGGTCATCACCACGCCGGCGTGGTCGGTGGGGAGTTCGAGCAGCTCGGCGGTCGGCAGGACGGCGTGCAGCTGATGGGTGAGCTCGGCGGGCACCACGTCGTCCGCCGTGCCCAGCACCAGCCGGATCGGCACCGGGGAGGGGCCGGCGGCCAGCAGGTCGAGCGGGCTGTCGCCGGTGGTCGCGGCTGGACGGCCGTAGGCGGAGGCGATGCCGACGGCGGCGGTGGGGCGCAGCTCGGCCGGGGTGTCCGGGTGGGTGGCCACCGCGACGGCCTCCCGGCCGCCGAGCGACCAGCCGGCCAGCACGAAGCGCTCCGGATCCCCGCCGTACGCGGCGGCGTTGCGGCGGGCGAAGGCGAGCGAGGCGAGCAGTTCGGCGCGGCCGCCGTCCTCCCGGTCGGAGCGCCAGTCCGGGACGAGCACCAACAGGCCCAGCCCGGCGGCCTCCTGGGCGACGGTGTGCAGCACGTCGCGCTCGTCGGGCCCGGAGCCGTGCCACAGCAGGACGACCGGGGCGGGCCCGGCGGTGGCGGCGGAGGTCGGGCGGTGGACGTCCAACAGCCGTCCGTCCGCGTACGGAACGGTCTCCGGTCGGGTGTTCGTCATGCCGGGTTCGCCTCCGGTTCGATGCATGATCACGGAGCTGGTACTGTACTTCCTGTCGCGAGGGAGACGATCCCTCGTCAGGCGTCAGTGGTGCTACCAGAGCACGTCCTACTTTCAGTAGGAAGAGTCCGTGCGATCCGGGCCTGGCGCTCCAAGGTCGGGCGGGGTCCGGCACCTTCACGGGTGTCGGGCCCCGTTCGCGTTTCCCGGGCCGCCCCGTCCGCATCTCCCGGCCCCGTCCGCGTTTCCAGGGTCGTGGCCAGGGCGGGCCGGGGGATGGTTCGTGGTTGGGTGCATGGGCGTTGAGCTGCTAGTGTTCTTCCTGTCGCGAGGGAGACGATCCCTCGTCAGGCGTCAGTGGTGCTACCAGAGCACGTCCTACTTTCAGTAGGAAGAGTCCGTGCGATCCGGGCCTGGCGCTCCAAGGTCGGGCGGGGTCCGGCACCTTCACGGGTGTCGGGCCCCGTTCGCGTTTCCCGGGCCGCGCCGTCCGCGTTTCCCGGGCGGGGCCGGGAAGTTCAGGACGGCTGGCGATCGGAGCCCAGTTCGCGGGAGATCCGCAGGCCGACCTGGGCGACGACCGGGCCGAGGGCGCGGACCCGGGCCGCGGTCATCCGGGAGGTGAGGCCGGAGACGGACAGTGCGGCCGTCACCTCGCCGGTGTGGTCGAAGATCGGCGCGGCCACGCACCGCACTTCGGGTTCGTTCTCCCGGTCGTCGATCGAGTAGCCGCGGGCACGGATCCGGGCGAGTTCGGCGCGCAGCCTGGTCTCGTCCGCGATGGTCCAGGCGGTGACCGGGCGCAGTCCGGCCGCGACCACCTCGGTGACGGCCTCCTCGGGCAGCCAGGAGAGGATCGCCTTGCCGGTGGCGGTGCAGTAGGCGGGTGCCCGGCTGCCGACCCGGGAGGCCATCCGGACGTTGGTCTCGTCCTCGACCTTGTCCAGGTAGACGATGCCGGGCGACTGCCAGACGGTCAGGTGGACGGTCTCGCCGGCCTCGCGCTGGAGCCGGCGCAGGTGTTCGGCGGCGACGCTGCGCAGGTCGAGGGTGGTCAGGTAGGCCTGGCCGAGCCGGAGCGCGCCGTGGCCGAGGCGGAACCAGCCGGTCTCGCGGTCCCGTTCGAGCAGGTGCTCGTCGAGCAGGGGGCCGGCCAGCCGGAGCACCGTGCTCTTGTTGAGGCCCAGGGCGTCGGCGAGTTGGGCGAGCGGGACGCCGCGTCCGTCGCCGTGCTCCCGGACGTGGCCGAGGACGGCGAGGGCGCGGCGCAGCGAGGAGGACTGGTTGCGTTCGGTCGTGGGCTTCGCCGCCGACGCGGCCGAGTCGGGTGCCTGCGCGGGCTTCTTGGGCGACGTCTCCGTCATGGGTCCGTTCCCTGGTCCGGGTTCTGCGGGTGTTCCCCCGCTGGTCGGCGGCGGTTGTCAGAACGTACCCCTTCGGGCCCGGATCATCGCATCCTCGATACAACGTTGTGCAGTGCAAAACTTCGTGAACCGCCTCTTGTTGGGGCCGATCGCCCCCGCCTAACGTCCCTGCCATCGAGCAGGCGGCGTCGCCCACCCGAGGCGCTGCGCCCTGCCGTCACCCCCATCACCCACCCACCATCGGCCCCGGTCAGGGCCTGCTTCGACGCGCCCGTCCGCAGCGGCCCGCGTCTCGGCGGCAGCTGTCGGGAGGGGAGGTCTCCACCCATGCGACTCACCAGTCGGGCCGCCGCCGCGGCCGTGCTCGCCGCCGGCTGCCTCGCCGCCACGGCCTGCGCCCCGGGCACCGCCGCACCGGCCGGCGACAAGGCCGCCGACGACCGGAGCGGCACCGTGCAGGTGTGGCTGTACAACGAGGCGGGCAACGCGGCCAAGGAGGCCGTGGTCACCAAGGCCGTCAACGAGTTCCAGGCCTCCCACCAGGGCGTCACCGTCAAGGTCAGCTACATCGACACCGACGCCTCGGCCCGCGCCGCCAAGATGAAGGGGGCCTTCAACGACCCCGACAGCGCCCCCGACCTGGTCGAGTTCGGCAACACCGACCTGCCCGGCTACGTCGCCGCCGGCGGCCTCGCCGACATCGGCGCCGAGCTGGACAGGTGGCAGGACAAGGGCGACCTCGACCCGGCGATCGCGAGGACCGCGGTGGTCGACGGCAGGACCTACGGCCTGCCGTGGTGGGTCGGGGTGCGCGCCCTCTACTACCGCACCGACCTGTTCACCGAGGCCGGGCTCAACCCGCCGGCCTCGTACGCCGAACTGGTCGCCGCCGGCCGGCGGATCCACGCCGCGCACCCGGACACCTTCGGCATCGCGGTCGGCGGCAAGTACACCTTCGGTGCGCTGCCCTTCGTCTGGGACGGGGGCGGCGACATCGCCGCGAAGAGCGGCTCGGCCTTCAAGGCCGCCATCGACTCGCCCGCCTCCCAGGCCGGGATCAAGCGCTACACCGACCTGTTCGGCCCGGACGGCTGCCCCGCCCAGCAGTGCGCGGACCTGACCGGCGGCAAGACCGTCGACCTGTTCGCGGCCGGGAAGTCGGCGATGGCGATCCTGGTCAACTCCAACCGCGGCAAGGTGGACGCGGGCGCGGTCAAGGGCAAGTACGGGGTGGTGCCGCTGCCGGGGGAGAAGGCCGGTTCGATCGCCCCTGCATTCGCGGGCGGGAACAACCTCGGGGTGATGAAGGCGGCCAAGCACCGGACCCTGGCCGTCGAGTTCGCCGAACTGCTGGCGAGTCCGGCGTACCAGGAGCAGATGTACGACGCGATGGGCAACCTGCCGACGCTCACGTCCGTCAGCGGCAAGGTCGGGGCGAAGGACGCCTTCCTGAAGCCGTTCACCGACACCATCGCGGCCGGCACCCGCTTCGTGCCGCTCGACCAGGCGTGGGCGCAGATCGACGCCCAGTCGGTGATCCCGACCATGCTGCAGCAGGTCGTCACCGGCAAGGCGGACGTGGCCAAGGCCTCGGCCGACGCCGCGGCGCAGATCAACTCGGCCTTCGCCGCGCGCTGAACCGCGCGCTGAACCGCGCCCTGACAGCCGTGCGCGGGCAGCCGTGCGCTGACACCCGCGCCCTGACCGTTGTGTGCGGAGACCCGCGCACCGACCCGCCGATCAGAGAGCAGGTCCCGCACGTGTCCGCATCCACCACGACCGCCCCGCCGGCGCCGCCTTCCCCGCGGCGCCGTGGGGGCAGGGCGCCGGCCGCACCCCCGGGCGGCCGGCGCCGCAGGCCCCCGCTGTTGCTGCTCCTGCCGGCCGCGGTCATCCTGATCCCGCTGGTCGCCTACCCGGTCTACCAGCTCGGGCTGCTGTCCGTGCTGGACTTCGGGCAGGCCCAGGCCTCCGGCGGCGTCCCGACCTCCTTCGTCGGCTTCGGCAACTACGCGAAGATCCTGGAGGACGGCCAGTTCTGGACGGTGCTGCTGCAGACCGTCGGCTTCGCCGGGTTCTGCGTGGTCGCCACCCTGGCCGTCGGCGCGACCCTCGCGGTGCTGCTGACCAGGGTCGGCCGCTGGCCGCGGCTGGTGCTGACCACGGCGGCGATGGCCGCCTGGGCGGCGCCCGCGATGACCGGTTCGACGGTGTGGAGCTTCCTGTTCGACACCAACCTCGGGCTGGTCAACCACACCCTGGTGAAGCTCGGGCTGAGCGGCTTCCACGAGTTCAACTGGTTCTACGACACGTGGACGGCGTTCCTGATCGTCGGCGCCGTGGTGGTCTGGCACTCCTACCCGTTCGTGATGGTCACCCTCTACGCGGGCATCCGCGCCATCCCGGAGGAGATCATGGAGGCCGCCGCGCTGGACGGAGCCGGCACCTGGACCACCTTCCGCCGGATCACCGCGCCGATGCTGCGGCCGATCCTGACCATCGTGGTGATCCAGTCGGTGATCTGGGACTTCAAGGTCTTCACCCAGATCTACGTCATGACCGAGGGCGGCGGCATCGCCGGCCAGAACCTGGTGCTCAACGTGTACGCGTACCAGAAAGCGTTCGCCTCCTCGCAGTACGGGCTGGGCGCGGCGATCGGTGTGATCATGCTGCTGATCCTGGTGGTCCCGACGGTCCTGTACATCCGCACCCTGCGACGGACGGGGAACGAACTGTGAGCACGGTGACGACCGTTCGGCGCCGGCCCGGCAACCTCCGGGCCCGGTGGCGGCTCGCCGCCAACACCGGCGCAATCGTGCTGGCGGCGGTCACCGCCTTCCCGATCTTCTGGATGGTGCTGTCGGCCTTCAAGCCCAAGGGCGAGGTGCAGTCGCTGGATCCGAGGCCCTGGACCGCCCACCCCACGCTGGAGAGCTTCCGGCAGGTGCTCAGCGTGGACGGCTTCGGCCGGTACTTCGTGAACAGCCTGGTGGTCGCGCTGTCGGTGGTGGTGCTCTCGGCGGTGGTGGTGTTCCTGGCGGCCGTGGCGGTGACCAGGTTCAGGTTCCGCTTCCGCACCACGATCATGGTGATGTTCCTGATCGCCCAGATGATCCCGGTCGAGGCGCTGACCATCCCGCTGTTCTTCATGTTCCGCGACGCCGGCCGGTTCGCTCCGGGCATCGGGCTGAACACCCTGGCCTCGCTGGTGCTGGTGCAGTTGGCGTTCTCGCTGCCGTTCGGGATCTGGATGATGCGCGGCTTCGTCGCGGCCGTCCCGGTCTCGATCGAGGAGGCCGCGCAGATCGACGGGGCGAGCCGGACCCGCATCCTGTGGCGGATCCTGCTGCCGCTGGTGGCCCCGGGCCTGGCCGCGACCAGCGTGTTCTCCTTCATCGCGGCGTGGAACGACTTCGTCTTCGCCAAGACCTTCATCATCAGTGCCACCCAGAACCAGACGCTGCCCTCGGCTCTCCTGGTGTTCTTCAAGCCGGACGAGAACGACTGGGGCGGGATCATGGCGGCGTCCACCCTGATGACGGTGCCGGTGCTGGTGTTCTTCATCGCGGTGCAGCGGAGGCTGGTGTCCGGGCTGGCGGGCGCGGTCAAGGACTGACGCCCGGCGGCCGGGCCGGGGCGGCCCGGGGGATCAGGAGACGAAGCCGATGACCCCGTACTCCTCGAACTCCCCTGCCGTGCGCAGCCATCCGGCGACCTCCTGGACGGCCGCGGCCACCTCGCGGTCCAACTCCGGGGCGAGGCCCTCGCGTTCGGCCCGCTCGAACTGGCGCAGGGCCTCCCGGCACCGCTCGGACGACCACTCACCGCAGGACAGTTCGGGGCCGTAGGGCAGACCGGCGGGGAAGGCGCTGCCGTAGTGGAAGTCCGAGAGCGAGACGGCGGTGACGCCGTACGCGCGCAGGCCGTCGTCGACCTCGTCCAGCCAGAGGCCGCGGAAGGGGCCGAAGGAGCGGTTGTCCAGGACCGTCGCGTCCGTTCCGCACAGGCGGCGGTAGGCGTAGCGGTACTGGAAGGCGTGTTCCTCCTCGTACGGGCCGCCGTACACCACCGCGCGCATCGCCTCGCGGGCGGTGGGGGCGCCGTCCTCGATCTGGTCGGCGAACTCCTGGTCGGCGTAGTCCAGGTCGGCGTCGAAGTACCGGAGGGCGTCCTGGAGTACGGCCTCGTCGGCGCAGCCGGCCAGGGTGTGCTTGTCGGCGATACGGGTCAGGTAGGTGGTCAGGAAGGAACTCATGAGGTCACCGTAGCGACCGTGACGGACAGTCGGCTCAGGCGGCCTCGATCTCGTCGGAGGGGACGGCGACCAGGACGAACTCCGCTCCGGCGTCGTCCCGGACGAGGGCCGAGCGGCCGAAGGGCGTCGGTGCGGGCCCGGTGCGGACGGTGCCGCCGAGGGCGCGCAGGGTGTCCGTGGCGCGGTCGGTGTCCGCCGTCCCGAAATGGGTGAGCCAGCCGGGGGCGCCCGCGGGCGGGGCGGCGGGGCCGATGCTGCAGGCGGGCAGGCCGGCGACCCGGGCGAGGGTGTGGCCCGATCTCGGGCGGTCGTAGCCGTAGCCGAAGACGCGGCGGTAGAAGGCGCGGGCGGCGTCCGGGTCGGGGGAGAGGTGCTCGTTCCAGGTGAGGGTGCCGGGTTCGTCGACCAGCCCGGCGCCCTCGACGGGGTCGCCCTGCCAGAGTCCGAACACCGCGCCGAGGGGGTCGACGGCGAGTGCGGCCCGGCCCTGGTCGGGCACCCGGTACGGCTCGCGGGCGATCCGGCCGCCGGCGGCCCGGACGGCGGCCACGGTACGGCGCAGGTCGCGGCAGGCGAGGTGGGTGGTCCAGCCGGCCGGCTCCGGGGCGGCGCCGATCGCGGCGACCTGCGCGCCGTGCCGGGTGGCGACCGCCTCGGCGGGGCCGGTCGGGACGAACTCCCAGCCGAACAGCGTGCCGTAGAAGCGCTGCGCCCGGGGGAGGTCCGGGGTGGTCAGGACGGTCCAGCAGGGGACGCCCTCGTGGTACCTGCCCGCCTTCGGCATCCCGGCCTCCTGGTCGCTGCGCTCCTGGCCCCCGGCAGCCGCACCCGCCACGCCGCCTCAGCCGCCCCGCCGGTCCATGCGGCAGCCTCCTCACCCGTCAGGCTGCGCGCCCGGTCGGTGCGTGGCAAACGGGGGGCTCAGGCGACCCCGCGCGGACGGAACTGGACGCTGATCCGCGGGCCGACCGGGCGGGCGGTCTTCGGGATCGCGTGCTCCCAGGTGCGCTGGCAGGAGCCGCCCATCACCACGAGGTCGCCGTGGCCGAGCGGCCGGCGGACTACCGCCCCGCCGCCGGAGCGCGGCCGCAGCGCGAGGACGCGCGGCTCGCCCACGGAGAGGATCGCCACCATGGTGTCCTCGCGGGCGCCGCGGCCGATCCGGTCGCCGTGCCAGGCCACGCTGTCCCGGCCGTCCCGGTAGTAGCAGAGCCCGAGGGTGCGGAAGGGCTCGCCCAGCTCCGGCGCGTAGTGCCGGCTCAGCGCCGTGCGGGCCTCGCCGAGGGCCGGGTGCGGGGGCTCGGCGTCGGCGGCGTAGGAGGCGAGCAGCCGGGGGACGTCGACGGTGCGCTCGTACATCTCGCGCCGTTCGGCCCGCCAGGGTACGGCGGCCGCCAGTTGTTCGAACAGCTGGTCCGCCCCGTGCAGCCAGCCGGGCAGCACGTCCAGCCAGGCGCCGTCACCGAGCGGCAGGCGTTGCAGGCCGTCGAGGGGGCCGAGCCGGATGTCGGCGGCTTCCTCGAACAGCGAGGGCTGGAGGTGGACGGTCGCGTGCATGGCTCTCAGCCTACGCCGCTAATCGAACATCTGCGCGAACACAAGAGTGGCCGCCAGGCCCTGTCCGGCGAGACCCCCAGAAGCCGCCGACCGGCCGGGCGGGGCCTAGCCTGCCGGTATGGCGATCAACGGCTTCGGGGTCACCGAGTTCCAGCTCTTCCTGCTGCGCCGGATGGCCGACTACCACCCCGAGCTGGTCGAGGACGCGCTGCGGCGGCTCGGCGCCACCCGGGCCGCGATGCGGGAGGCGAACAAGCGCTGGCAGGCGATGGTCCGGGCGCCCCGGTTCCCGCGCGGCGCCGCCCGGTACGCCGCCGTGCTGGGACCGGCGGAGGCGAGCCTGCCGCGCCGGATCGGGGACCTCGCGTGCACGGCCCGGCAGTGGGCGCTGCCGCTCTGGCCCGAGCTGCGCTTCGAGGTGCTGCTCGGGCCGGCCGAGATCGGCGCGCCGGTGCTGAACGAGTGGCTGGTCCGGGCGGCCGGCTCCCCGGTGCCGGTGCTGCGCACCGTCGACGAGCTGGCGCCGTGGGGCTGCGTGGTGGGCGATGTGGGGGCGGCCTTCCCGGGGGCCGTGCCGCGCGAGGGGAGTGCGCCGACCCGCTTCCGGCTGGACTTCGCGGCGCCGGGTGCGGACGGGCGGGTGCGCTCCTGGGTGGCCGACTTCACCTGGGGGCTGCTCCAGGAGGTCCGGGCCGACGGGATGGGCTGAGGGATGGTGATACAAGGCGATATTCAGTTAATGCCTTTGATTTGTAGGCCACGCTGCCGATGTGGCAGCATAATCACAGACACTGGATGGGCTTCACATCGGAAAGCGAAGGATCATGTCGGGCGACGCGCGCGTCATCGTCGGAGTCAGCGGCTCACTGCACAGCCTTACCGCCCTGCACCGGGCGGCGGAGGAGGCTCGGGCCCGGCGGGCCGTCCTCGTCCCGGTGCTCGCCTGGACCCCGGTCGGCGGTGAGCGCAACTACCGCGCCCGGCCCTGCCCGCCGCTGCTGCGCGCCTGGCAGGACGCCGCCGAGGCCCGGCTGGAGAGCGCGCTCGGACAGGCCTTCGGCGGGCTGCCGATCGGCCTGCCCGTGCAGCCGCTGGTGATGCGCGGCGAGGCCGGGCCGGTGCTGACCGCCATGGCCGACCGGCCCGGCGACCTCCTGGTGATCAGCGCCGGACGGCACGGCTCGCTGCGCGACCGGCTGCGCCGACTGCTGCGCGGCTCGGTCGCCCGGCACTGCCTCGACCACGCCCGCGGCGACGTGCTCGTCGTCCCGCCGTCCGACCTGTACGAGGACCTGCGCGCCCTGCATCGCGGCAGCATCGACCTGCGGGAACTCCTCCCGGCCTGACGTACCGTCAACTCGCGTGGGTGGTCACTCCGTTGACGACCGTACGCGTCGGCAGCAGCCCGCGCAGCGCCGCCGTCGGGCAGCTCAGCGGGTCGGCCGGCCAGAGCGTGAGGTCGCCGAGCGCCCCCGGCCGCAGGCTGCCGCGCTCGGCGCTCTCGCCGGTCAGCCGGGCGGCGTTCACGGTGTGCAGCGCGATCGCCTCGGCCCGTCCGATCGCGTGCTCCGAGCCGACCACCCCGGCCGTGGTGCCGCGGGTCGTCATGCCCCACACCGACACCATCGCGCCGTACGGGCCGACCGGGAAGTCCGAGCCGGCCGAGAGCTGTGCTCCCTCGTCCAGCCACTCGCGCAGCGGGAACAGCGCGGCGGTGCGCTCCTCGCCCCAGGCGCGCTGCTGGGTGAGCGCACCGTCGTGCAGCAGCGGGTGCTGCACCGTCACCGGGATGCCGAGCGCGATCGCCCGGGCCCGCTGGTCGGGCCGGGCCAGTCCGCCGTGCTCGACCACCAGCGTTCCCGGCGGCAGGCCCGGACGGCGCTTCAGCACCTGCTCGAAGACGTCCAGCAGCACCCGCAGCCCGCGGTCGCCCCAGGCGTGCACGCCGGCCCGCCAGCCCCGCCCGACCACCCGCTCCACCGCGGCGAGCAACTCCTCCGGCTCCCAGAGCAACCGCCCGTGGTAGCAGGGCTGCCCCTGGTAGGGCTGTTCCAGGGCGCCCGCCTCGAAGCCGCCGTCGATGCCGAACTTGACGCCCCACAGGCGCAGTCGCGCATCGTCCCGGCCGTCCGCGCGCCAGCCGTCCATCCGGTCCAGCAGGGCGTCCACCTGCTCGGGGGTACGGGCCGCGAAGCCGGACACCAGCGCCCGGACCCGGACGGCGAGCGCGCCCTCGGCCCGGGCCGCGTCCAGCACGTCGAGGTCCTCGACCGGGACGAGGCAGTCCCGGACGGTGCCGATCCCGGTGGCGGCGTAGTCGGCGGAGGCCGCGCGCAGCCCGTCGATCCGCTCGGCGAGGGTCGGGCGCGGCAGCACCCGCTCGACCAGCTCGGTCGCCCGGTTGATCAGCCGGCCGGTCAGCCGCCCGCGCTCGTCGCGCTCGATCACCCCGCCGTCCGGCGACTCGGTGGACTCGTCGATCCCGGCCAGCCGCAGCGCCGCCGAGTTGAGCACCATGTTGTACGCGCCACGGCGCACCAGCACCGGGTGGTCGGCGGTGGCGCCGTCCAGCTCCGCGGTGGTCGGCATCCGCTGCTCGGCGAGCAGCACCTCCTGCCAGTTGACCGTGGTGAGGATCCACTTCCCGGCCGGGGTGCGGGCGGCGCGCTCGCGGATCAGCTCCAGGAACCCGGCGAGGTCCCGGGCCCGGTGCACCGGGACGCCGTGGACGCTGTGCCCGGCCAGGATCAGATGGGTGTGGGTGTCGTCGAAGGCGGGCAGCACCGTCGCCGCCGGGTCGTCCACCACCTCGGTGCCCGGCCCGACCAGGGCGTCCAGGCCGTCCGGTGCGGCGGACAGGGCGGTGATCCGGCCGCCGGTGACGGCGACCGCCCGCTGCGGCGGCTCGCCCGGGACGAGGGTGTGCACGGCGCCGGCGCGGATCAGCAGGTCGGCGGGGGTGGTCATGGCAGCTCCTGGGGGTGGGGCGCTCCGGCGGGGTGGGACAGTCCGGTCACCTTCTCGACGTACCGCAGGCTCGGTTCGGCGAGCCGCCCGTGCAGCTCGGTGAACACGGCGCGGGCCGGGCGGGCGTTCCAGTCGGCGGGCAGCAGCGGCTCGGGCAGCCCGGGGTCGAGGTACGGCAGCCTGCGCCACTGGGTGAGCATCGGCACGTACACCCGGAAGGCCTCGGCCGGATCGCTTCCGGCCCGCCCGCGCGACTCCTCGGCGACCGGCCGCCAGGCGTCGGTGAAGGCCGCGTACTGCGCCTCGATCGCCGGGAGGTCCCACCAACTCGCCACCGCCGTACGGAGTTCGGCGAAGCCCGCGTACTCGGCGGAGAGGAAGAGGTGGACGTAGGCGCTCAGGCCCAGACGCTCCAGTAGCCGGCGGGCGTCCGGCAGCAGCCGGGCGGGGGCCAGCCAGACGCCGGGGGCGGCGTTGCCGAAGCCGAGCCAGCTGAGCCGGGAGCGCAGCTGGTGGCGGTGGGCGCGTTCGGACTCGGGCACCGAGAAGACCGCCACCACCCAGCCGTCGGCGAGTTCGGCGGGCTCCAGGCTGTGGAAGATCCGGCGGTCGCCCTCGTCGAACACCGGGCCCATCGCGGGCGCCAGCCGGTAACCGGTGGCCGCGCGGCGCTCCTGGAGGAGGGTGCCGGCCTTCTTCAGCCGGGAGATCGCCGAGCGGACGGCCGGGCCGTCGACGTCCAGCTCGGCCATCAGCGCGATCAGGTCGGCGATCGATATCCAGCCGCCGAGGCGGCGGACGAACTCGCCGTAGACGGTGTTGATCAGGGAGCTGGGCCGGGTGCTGCTCTGCGTGCTCTCCGGCATGCCTGGGCCCTCCTCCCCGACGGCTGGTGGTGATCATAACGGCCTCGGTGCTGGGCGTCCTCCGTGGTGGGTGCCCGCCGTGGTGGGCGTCCTCCGTGGTGGGCGCCGACGGCGGCGGGTGCCCTCAGCGGCGGGTGCCCTCAGCGGTACGCCCCGGAGAGCAGGTGCCCGGCGCCGGGGGCGACGGCGGGCAGGCCGAGCGCCCGCAGCAGTTGGTGGGCCGTGCAGATCGCGGCCGAGACCACCGGCTTGCCGAGCTGCTGCTCGGCCTCCTCGACGGCGGACAGCGAGGGCATCTGCACACAGGCGGAGAGCACCACGGCGTCCGCCCCGGCGTGCGCGAGGCCCTTGGCGATCGCGGGCAGCCGGGCCGGGTCGTGGGCGGCCACCTCCAGGTTGTCGGTGATCTCCAGGGCGGCGTGGTCGAGCACCTCGATGCCCTCCTGGGCGAGGTAGTCGACGACCGTCCGGGCCAGCGGGCGCGGATACGGGGTGACCATCGCGACCTTCTTCGCGCCGAGCGTGTGCAGCCCGGCGGCCAGGGCGCCGGCGCTGGTGACCACGGGCGCGGGCGCGCCGTTCTCGACGGTGCGGCGGTGCAGCCGCTGCTCGGCCTCGCGGTGGTAGCCGGGGCCGGTGGCCATCACCGCGACCAGGCACGCGTAGCCGATCACGTCGACCCGGGCGTCCGAGAGCTCGGTGGCGCAGCGGTCGGACTCGCCGTCCATGGCGCGCAGTTGCTCGGGGGTGACCCTGGTCATCCGCATCCGGCTGGAGTGGAAGGTGAACCGTTCGGGGGCGATCGCCTCGCGGGCCCGCAGTAGGGCGGGGACTTCGGTCTCCATGGTGACGTTGGAGCTGGGGACGATCTGGCCGATCCGGTACGTCGGCATGGGTTCGGTGCTCCCTTCAGCGGGCGTCGATCACGGGGTTGGCGAGGGTGCCGATCCGTTCGATGGTGGCCTCGACCAGGTCTCCGGGTTGCAGGAACTGCGGCGGGACCATCCCGGCGCCCACCCCGGAGGGGGAGCCGGTGGCGATCACGTCCCCGGGCTCCAGGGTCATGCCGGCCGAGATGTCGGCGATCAGCCGGGCGATGCCGAACAGCATGTGGCGGGTGTTGGAGTCCTGCCGCAGTTCGCCGTTGACCCGCAGCGAGAGGTCGAGGCGCTGGGGGTCGGGGATCTCGTCGGCGGTGACCACCACCGGACCGAACGGCGCGTAGCTGTCCTGGCCCTTGGAGAAGAACCACTGGCCGGAGCGGCGCTGATCGCGGGCGCTGATGTCGTTGACGATGCTGTAGCCGAACACGTGCCGCCAGGCGTCCTGTTCGCTCACCCGGCGGGCGGGTTCGCCGATCACCACGGCGAGTTCGCACTCCCAGTCGAGCTGCTTGGTGAGGTCGGCGTTGTGCAGGATCGGCTGCCCGGGGCCGGTGACGGCGGTGGCGGGTTTGCCGAACAGCACCGGACGGTCCGGGAGTTCGCGTTCGGTCTCCAGGCTGCGGTGCGACTCGGCCACGTGCTCCACGTAGTTGAGGCCGACGCCGACGATCTTGCCGGGGCGCAGCGGGGCGCACAGCGAGACCTCGGCGAGCGGCCGGGTGTCCTGCGCGGTGCCGAGCAGTTCGCGGGCGGTGGCCAGGGCGGGTGCCCCGGCCCGGATCAACTCCAGCAGGTTGCTGGGGAGTTCGGCCCCGGCTGTGGCGGCCAGGGCGGTCAGGTCGGCGATCCGGTCGGTGCCGATCCGGGCGCCCAGGCGCGGGGTGTCGTCGCCGTCGGCGCGGTAGGTCAGCAGCTGCATGGTGGTGAACTCCTGTTACGGGGTGGTGGGCTGGTGCCCGTCGTGGTCCGGGTGGGCCTCCTCGCGGTAGAGGCCGAGCGAGTGCATCACCGGGAAGTCGTTGAAGGAGAACAGGCAGGCGTCCTCGCTCTGGTCGAGGTTCGCGTGCTCGTGCCAGGCCCAGGACGGGACGACGAAGATGTCGCCCTGCTGCCACTCGAAGCGCTGCCCGGCGATCACCGAGACGCCACGCCCCTTGGCGGCGGTGTAGACCACCGAGCCGGTGTGCCGGTGGGCGCGGGTGGCCTGGCCGGGGCGGAGCAGCTGTAGGTGGGCGGCCATGGTGGGCATCACCGAGCCGCCGGTGACCGGGTTGGTGTACTCCATGATCACGCCGTCGTAGGGCGATCCTTCGGTGGCGCGGGCCAGCCGGCACAGCGCGTGGTAGCTGGGTTCCCAGGGCCAGCCGAGCAGCGGCGAGTACGGGCGGGTCCACTTCTCGACGCCGTACGGGAGCAGGTTGCCGCCGTAGCTGAGCAGCGAGGAGTTCGCCACCGGGCCGGGTCGCTGGTAGAGGTCGGGGTGGACTTCGTAGAAGTTGGCGTCGAGGGTGTTGACCAGCGGGATGTCCAGGCCGTCCTGCCAGATCACCGGGTGGTCCTCGGCCTCGTTGCCGTGCTCGTGCCAGGTGCTGTTGGGGGTGATCGCGAAGTCGCGCGGGCCGACCCTGAGCTTCTGCCCGTCGACGATCGTCCAGGCACCGGTGCCCTCGTGGACGAAGCGCAGGGCGGAGGCCTGGTGGCGGTGGGCGGTCATCGCCTCGCCGGGGCCCATGATCTGCAGGCCGGTGTACAACAGGCCGACGGCGGCGCTGAGTTCGCGCCGGCCGGGGTTGACCAGCATCACCACCCGGCGGCCCGCGTCGTCGGCCTGCACCAGCGGCAGGGCCTTGCGGACCAGCGGGCGCAGGTCGGCATAGCGCCAGAGCACCGGGACGGACTTCGGCTGGGGGTACCAGGGTTCGATCTCGTTCGCCACCGTCCACAGGGCGCCGGCCTCGTGCTTGGTCAACTCATCGTAGTAGGCGTGTAGTTCGGGGCTGTCCTGGACGCGGGCCCGGCCGATCCGGTCGTCGTCGTAGCTGCCTTGGTCGGTCATGCCTCCTCCTTGGTCAGGTCTCGTCGTGGGGGTGTACCAGGGGCCGCAGCGGGCGGTCGTCCACGTGCAGCCGGAAGACGTCGAAGCGGTTGTAGTGGCCGACGATGTCGTGCATCTGTTTGGGCTGGATGCAGCGGCCGAGGTCGATCTCGGCGTAGACGATGCCCTCCTCGTCCACCAGCGGTTCGGTGACCGCCCGCCCGTCCGGGCCGAAGATCCCGGACAGCGCGTTGCGGGGGCGGGCGAGTTGCTTGCGCACCTGCTGGTCCTCGCCGGCGATCAGGTCCACCATCTCGGGGGAGATGGTCGAGCAGGAGACCACGGTGAACAGCTTGCCCTCGAAGCAGTGGGCGGCGGCGCGCAGCGCGATCGCCTCCGCCATGTCGTAGTCCTCGGGGGCCACCGGCAGGGCGATGTAGCCGGCGGCGTGGACGAGTTCGCCCTGGGCCAGCAGGGTGAAGCGGGCCAGGGTGTTGGTGTTCTCGCCGCAGGCCAGCGCGCCGAGCGGGCCGACGGCCGTGCGGTGCACCTTCAGCGAGCTGCCGTCGCCCTGGGTCCAGGTCAGCTTCTCGGCCCAGGTCGGCACCAACTTGCGGTGCAAGCCGAGGAGTTCTCCGTCCGAGTCGATGATCAGCAGGGTGTTGTACAACACCCCGAGGCTGTGCCGGCCGCGCTCGTTGACGCCGATCACCAGCACCACCCCGGCCTGTCGGGCGGCGGCGCGCAGGGTGTCGACGTACGGCCCGGGGACGTCCACGGCGGCGCGGTACAGCCGTTCGTACCAGGGCGAGCCCTGGACGGGCGTCATCGTCCAGTTCCAGTACGGGTAGCCGGGCACGAACACCTCGGGGAAGACCACCAGTTCGGCGCCGTGCCCGGCCGCCTCCTGGATCAGGGCGACGGCCTTGTCCACGGTGGCGGCCGGGTCCAGGTAGACCGGGGCGGCCTGGACGGCGGCGGCGGTGAAGCGGGGCAGGTCCATGCGTCTTCTCACTCCTCGGCCGGAGTCGGGTCGGTGTGTCCGGTGTTACCGGTGCGTCCGGGGTGTCCGGCCTGTTCGGCGCGTCCGGCCTGTCCGGCCGGTTCGGGGTGCTTCGGCAGCCAGCGGCGGTGGACGGGCGGGGCGGCCTCGCGCAGCAGGTGCAGGCGCGGGGAGACCTTGTCGGCGCCCGGCCCCGGCGGCTTGCGGCGTCCGGCCAGCCAGGGCTGCGGCCAGGGCGCGCCGGGGCCGGTGTAGCCCTGGTCGGCGGCGGCGTGCAGAGTCCAGAAGGGGTCGTGCAGGTGGGCCCGGCCGATCGCGACCAGGTCGGCGCGGCCGGCCAGCAGGACGGAGTTGGCGTCGTCGTGGCCGGAGATCGCGCCCACCGCGACGGTCGGCAGGCCGGTGGCGGTGCGCACCAGCTCGGCGAGGGGCGTCTGGTAGCCGCGCCCGTACGGCGGCCGCTGGTGCGCGACCACCTCGCCGGTGGAGACGTCCACCGCGTCCGCCCCGGCGTCGGCCAGTGCCCGGCAGATCGCCACCGCCTCGGCCTCGGTGGTGCCGCCGGGCGCCCAGTCGGCGGCCGAGATCCGCACCAGCAGCGGCCGCCCGGCCGGCCAGACGGCGCGCACGGCGGCCAGCACCTCGACCGGCAGCCGCAGCCGGTGGGCGAGCGGGCCGCCGTAGCGGTCGGTGCGGCGGTTGGTGAGCGGGGAGAGGAAGGCGGAGAGCAGGTGTCCATGGCCGAACTGCAGCTCCAGCACGTCGAACCCGGCCCGGGCGGCGCGCTCGGCGGAGGCGGCGAAGTCGGCGGTGACGGCCGCCAGTTGGATGTCGTTGGCCTCGTGCGGGGTCGGACTGTCGGCGTCCCAGGGGATCGGTGAGGGGGCGAGCAGCGGCCAGCCCTCGGCGAGCGGGCGGCCGATGCCGTCCGGTCCGGGCGCGGTGGTGGCGCCCCGGCGCCCGGCATGGGTGAGCTGGACGCCGACCGGGGTGTCGCTCACCGCTCGTACCGAGGAGAGGAGTTCGGCCCAGGCGGCCTGCTGGCGGTCGGTCCACAGCCCGGGGCAGCGGTCGGTGGTCCGGCCCTCGGAGCTGACCGCCGTCATCCCGGCGATCACCAGCCCGGCGCCGCCGAGCGCGTGGGCGGTCAGCTGGGCCCGGTCGAAGGCGCTGGGCAGCGCGTCGGGGGAGGTGAAGGTGGCCAGCGGGGGGACGACGATCCGGTTGCGCAGCTCCAGCGTGCCCAGCTTCAGCGGCCGGAACATCGGCGGCGCCCCGGGCGGGCCGCCGGTGGCGGTGTCCACGGCGGCGGTGAAGTCCGGGTCCCGGGCGCGCAGATTGCCGTAGGTGACCCGGCGGCTGCGGGTGAGCAGGTTGAAGGCGAACCGGTCGACGTCCTGCCCGGTGCGGCGGCCGACCGTCTCGAACCACTCCAGGCTGGCCTGCGCGGCACGCTGGGTGGACTCCACCACCGGCCGCCGCTCGGCCTCGTAGGCGGCCAACGCCGCGTCCAGGGTGGGCTGTTCGGAGAGGGAGGCGGCCAGGGCGAGGGCGTCCTCCAGG
Source organism: Streptomyces sp. CBMA123 (assembly GCF_014596465.1). Classification (GTDB taxonomy): domain Bacteria; phylum Actinomycetota; class Actinomycetes; order Streptomycetales; family Streptomycetaceae; genus Kitasatospora. Next base: position 70,133 of record NZ_MECK01000024.1, read on the forward strand.
GCCAGCTTGGTGCCCGAGCCGATCGAGAAGTGCGCGGAGTGCGCGGCGTCGCCGAGCAGGACGGTGTTGCGGTGGCGCCAACTGGCGTTCCGTACGGTGGTGAAGCGGATCCAGCGGGAGGCGTTGGGGATCAGCCGGTGGCCGTCCAGGTGCCCGGCGAGCAGCTCCGCGCAGCGTGCAACGCTCGCGGTGTCGCTCTCGCCGCGCGCCGACTCCCGTGCGGCGAGGTCCTCGAAGCCCGCGCGGCGCCAGGCGTCCTCGGCGATCTCGACGATGAAGGTCGAGCGGGTGGCGCTGTACGGGTAGGCGTGCACCTGGAGGGCGCCGAAGTCGAACTCCTCGACGATGAAGGTGAAGGCCTCGAAGACCCGGTCGGTGGCGAGCCAGATGTAGCGGCAGTGCCGCTCGTCCAGCTCGGTGCGGAAGGCCTTGGGGTGGGCGGCCCGGGTGGCCGAGTGGATGCCGTCGGCGGCCACCACCAGGTCGTATTCGGCGGCGAGCCGGTCGACCGGCGGGGCGGGCGTGCGGTAGCGCACGTCCACCGCCAGTTCGGCGCAGCGTTGTTGGAGGACGGCGCGCAGCCGGTTGCGGTCCAGGGCGGCGAAGCCGTGCCCGCCGCTGGTGCGGACCTGGCCCGCGTAGCGGATGTCGATGTCGCTCCAGCGGGCGAACTCGGCGCTGATCGCGGCGAAGACCTTGGGGTCGGCCTGGGCGATGCCGTCGAGGGTCTCGTCCGAGAAGACCACGCCGAAGCCGAACTCGTCGTCCCGGCCGTCGCGTTCGAACACGGTGATCTCGCGCTCGGGGGCCAACCGCTTGGCCAGGGCGGCGAAGTAGAGCCCGCCCGGGCCGGCGCCGATGACGGCGATCCGGCGGGCCGCCGCGGCCGTGTGCGGTGGACCGGCCGTCGTGCGGGGTGAGACGGCCGTCGTGTGCGGTGGACCGTCCTTCGTGCGTCGTGCACCGTCGGTCGTGTGCGGTGGACCGTCCGTCGTGCGTCGGGGCTCGGCCGTCGGGTGTCGGGGCCCGGCTGTCATGCGACTACCTCCGCCTGCTGTGGCCCGGCCTCGCTGAGCGCCCGGCGGACCGGCTCGGGCCAGGGCTCGGCGCCCTTGGTGCGCGGGGCGGCGTGCACCACCGACATCCGGCCGCTGGCGGCCAGGCCCTGCGGCCCGTGCACCTCGAAGGCGTAGTGCAGCGAGGAGCCGCCGACCCGGACCACCCGCAGCTCGGTGCGGACGACGTCCCCGAACCAGAGCCGCTCGCGGTAGTCCGCCTCGAAGTGCACCCGGGGGATCCGCCCGAACAGCTCGGCCAGCCCGAGCCGGCGCAGCAGCGCCGCCTCCGCCGCCTCCGCCCAGCGCTGCACGGCGGAGAAGTGGTAGTGCCCGGCGGCGTCGGTGTCCGACCACTCGACCCGGCGCTCGATGGTGACACTGGCGGGGTTCGGTCGCGGTTCCAGGGCGGCCCTCCTTCGGAGTTCGGCGCGCAGCAGCTTGCCGGTGGCGGTGCGCGGCAGCTCGGTGACGAACTCGACGGCGCGTGGGTACTTGTACGGCGCGATGGTGCGCTTGACGTGCTCCTGGAGCTCCTTGACGGTCTCCGCACCGGCCGAGGCGCCCCCGGCCAGCACCACGTACGCCTTGACCACCGTGCCGCGCCGCTCGTCCGGGGCGGCCACCACGGCGCAGTCGGCCACCGCCGGGTGGGCGGCGAGCGCCTGTTCCACCTCGGGGCCGGAGATGTTGTAGCCGGCCGAGACGATCATGTCGTCGTTGCGGGCCTGGTACCAGAAGTAGCCGTCCTGGTCGCGGAGGTAGGTGTCGCCGGTGAGGTTCCAGCCGTTGCGGACGTAGTCGCGCTGGCGTTCGTCGTCCAGGTAGCGGCAGCCGGTCGGGCCCTTGACGGCGAGCAGCCCGGGTTCGCCGTCCGGTACCGGGGCGCCCTGCCCGTCGAGTATCGCCGCTTGGTAGCCGGGGACGGGGCGGCCGGTGGAGCCGGGCCGGATGTCGTCCTCGGCGGCCGAGATGAACACGTGCAGCAGCTCGGTGGCGCCGATGCCGTCGATCAGGCGGCGGCCGGTGGCGGCGTGGAAGGCCGCCCAGACGGCGGCGGGCAGCGGCTCGCCCGCCGACACGCAGTGCCGCACGCCCGCCAGCCGGTCGGCCAGCCCGGCGGCGAGGATCGCCCGGTAGGCGGTCGGCGCGGTGAACAGCACGCTCACGCCGTGCCGTCGGACCAGCTCGGCGAGCTGTTCGGGGGTGGTCTGCTCCAGCAGCAGGCTGGCGGCGCCGGCCCGCAGCGGGAAGACCAGCAGCCCACCGAGGCCGAAGGTGAAGCCGAGCGGCGGGGTGCCGGTGAAGAGGTCCTCGGGCGTGGGGCGGAGCAGGTGGCGGGAGAAGGTGTCGGCGTTGGCCAGCACGTCGCGGTGGAAGTGCAGGGTGGCCTTGGGGCGGCCGGTGGTGCCGGAGGTGAAGGCGATCAGGGCGACGTCGTCGGCGGCGGTCGGTACGGCGGTGAAGCCGGGGCGATGGGCGGCGCAGCGGGCGGTGAGGTCCTCGGGGCCGGGGCCGCCGAAGGCCAGGACGCGCAGGCCGGGGGTGTCGGCCCGGTCGAGTTCGGCGAGGAAGCGGTGGTCGCACAGGGCGAGGGTGGGGCGGGCGATCCGGGCCAGTCCGGTCAGCTCGCCCGCGCGCAGCAGCGGCATGGTGGTGACCACCACTCCGCCGGCCTTCAGGACGCCGAGCCAACAGGCGGCCAGCCAGGGCGTGTTGGGGCCGCGCAGCAGGACGCGGTTGCCGGTGGCCAGGCCCAGCTCCTCGGTGAGCAGCCGGGCGATCCGGTCGGCGTGGTCGCGCAGTTCGCCGTAGCTCCACCGCTCGGTGGTGGTGAGCAGGCAGCGGCGGTCGGGTCCGAGGCGGGTGATGGTGTCGTCGAGCAGGGCCGCCGCGCAGTTCAGGCGGTCGGGGTAGGCCAACTCCGGTAGTTCGAAGAGGAGTTCGGGCCACTGGTCGAAGGGCGGCAGATGGTCTCGGCAGAACGTGTCCACGTGCGCCGAGGGGGAGAGCTCCATGGGCGGGCACCTCGTCGTGCGAGCGGGAGTGAAGCCAGTATGGCGCGCTCGTGACGCCAGTCAAGAGAGCGATACATGCATTCGGGCGACGGGGACGGGAGGTGCGGCCGGGGTGCCGGGGCAACGGGAACGCCCCGCGGGCCGGTGGGGCCTGCGGGGCGTGGCGGGATCGCGGCGGCTCAGACGCCGGAGTGGAAGACCGCGTCCGGGGCGTGGCCGTCTTCGGCCTGCCGGGCGCGCTCGGCGAGCAGCCGGGCGAACAGGACCAGGGCGGGCGTGGTGGCGGCCGCGCCGGGCCCGTCGTCCTGTACGGACAGCAGGGTCGAGCCGACCCGGACCACTGCCTCCGCCTGCGACGAGCCGTGGGTGCGGGCGGCGCTCTGGTCGCCGATCGACGGGATGGTCACCGTGGCGGCGGCGCCCTCGCCGTCCGCCGGGTCGAGGCTGCTGCCGAAGGCCCGGCCGGCCGCCTCGGCGGAGGCGAAGGTGACCACGGTGAACCGCACGGTCTGGACCGGAACGGCACGGAACGTCACGGTGGCGTAGGCGAGTTGCTGGTCGCAGGCGTCCGGGAGCAGGCGCGGCGCGTCCGGCCCGCTGTCGGCCCCGGAGCGCGGCCCGCTCTCCACCTGCCAGCCGCCCGGCATCGCCGCCACGTCCGGCAGCACGCCCCGCACCTGCGCGGGGTCGCGGATGGTCCGCGCGGCGTGCGCGAAGTCGGGCCCGGTGGGGCGCAGCAGCGGGCGCGAGCCGAGGTTGATGCCCAGCGCGACCAGCGCGGCGATCAGGACCAGGGCCAGCGCGACGATGATCGCGACGTTGCCGCGTCGGGCGGCCAGGGCCTGGGCGCCGGCGGCCGCCGGATCCACCCGGAGCTGGACGGTGCTCGGGCCGGACTCCGGGCCGGTCCGCAGCTGGACGGTGCGTGGATCGGCCTCCGGGTCGGTGCGCAGGTGGACGGTCCGGGGGTCCGCCTCCGGACCGGTCCGCAACTGGACGGTGCGCGGGTCGGCCTCCGGGTTCGTCCGCAGTTGGACGGTGCTCGGATCGGTCGGCGTGCCGAGCACGGTGGTGGCCAGGTACTGGGCGAACCCCCGGTCGGTGGCCAGCAGTTGGCCGACGGCCGAGGTCAGCGCGGCGTGCGCCCGCGGATCGTCCGGGCCGCCCTCGACCGCCGCCAGGGCCCGCGCCCCCTCCGGCATCAGCCGCAGCCGGGCCCGCACCACCTCGGCCACCGCCTGCCCCGACCCGCCCGTCGCGCCCGTCGCGCCCCGAGCCAGCCGGACCAGCGCCCCCACCACGCCCGGTACCAGCTCCTGGCCGTCCCCCATGGCAACTCCCCCCGCCGCATGAGCCGTTGCCACCAGGCTCCCGGACCATCGGCCACGACACACCCCTACCGGACTGAACGGAGACTGAACTGCAACCACCCCCGGACGCGCCGGGCACCTCGCGGCTGCCTGGGCGTACGGGGGTGGTCCTCGCCGCCCGGCCCCCGCGTGCGGGACGCGGGGCCGGCAGCCTCGGTCGAGGGGGTGGTCCTCGCCCCTCGGCAGCGGGTCAGCGCACGGGTGTCGACATGTAGACCGCGCGGCGCCCGTAGCAGTCCGGGACGGCCACCTCCCGGTGGGCCCGGTAGCCGAGCAGCCGCAGCAGGATGTCCGCACCGCGTACCGCGACCATCGAGATCCGCTCGAAGCCCGACTCCTCGGCCTGCGCCCGGAAGTGCCGCATGATGTCCAGTGCGACGTCCCGGCCGCGCAAGTCCTCGGCGATCACCAGGTCGTGCACGTGGAGGTTGGTGGAGGCGTACGCGGTCTCCTCGGGCCGGGTGAGGTCCGGGCAGCGCAGCGGCGGGTAGGGCAGGCTGAGCAGGTAGCCGCGGACGACGCCGCGCTGCTCCAGCACGAAGCAGGTGCCCGGCGAGCTGCGGGCCCGGGACTGCAGCGCCTCCCGACCCTCGGACAGGCCGTCGGCCGCGTAGGCGTCGTGTTCCAGCGCGACCACGGCGTCCCAGTCGTCGTCGGCCAGTCGTCGGATCCGGAGGTCCTCGCTCACCGGGCCGGTACCTCCGCGTCGGCGTCCGGGCCCGGGGCGCCGGTGTCCAGCCCCTGTGCGCGGGCGGCGGCCACCAGTGCCCCCCAGGCCTCCACCAGCACAGCCCAGCGCTCGGCGTCCTGCTGGGCCTCGTCCAGGAGCTGCTGGCGCCGCCCGGCGACCACGTCCGCGAGTTCGGCGTACTTGCCGCCCAGCTTGCGGTAGGAGCGGTCCAGGACGTCCAGGCAGTGCACGTTCCCGGTGCGGTCCCAGTCGACGCTGCCCCGCACCAGGTCGAGGATCGGTTCGGCCTTCAGCGCGTGCCGCTCGTCCAGCATCCCGCGGCCGAGGTCGATCATCCCGCCGTAGACCGGGTACAGGTACAGCATCGAGAGCAGGAACTTGACGAACCGCATCTGGTAGTTGATGAAGCCGGCGCCGATGCGGCGTTCGGGCGTGTAGTAGTTGACGATGTGGCGGTTGTGGACGACGCCCGGCAGCCGGGAGTGGACCAAGGCGTGCAGCAGGGCGTAGTCACTGCCGATGGTCTCGATCGAGGGCAGCAGCGGCAGCACCTCGTAGGCCCGGTGGTCCAGGGCGATGTTGCACATGTAGACGTCCCAGATGTCGGGCACGCCGAGGACGGACTCGTCGGTGCTGAACGGCTCGGAGCCGGCGCCCTTGAAGGAGACGTCCACCATCGCGTCCCGCTCCTCCTCGGACCACACCGGCGGGGTCCACAGGCGCACCAGGTCGCGGTAGACGGCCGGGTCCAGCTCGTGGATCTCGCCGATGTCCACGTTGAGTTCGCCGATGAAGGAGCCGCTGACCAGCATCACCGGCTTGTCCGCGTCGGCCGCGTCGAGTTCGGAGCGGGACACGCCGGCCACCGCCTCGCCGGCCGGTCGGCCGATCGAGAGCAGCTCGTGGTGGATCGGGAAGATCTTCCGGCCGTCGACGACCTGGAAGTCGGCGTCGTCGTTGCGCAGGTGCGCCGAGGTGCAGCCCAGGGCGGCCGCGCCCAGGAAGAGCCGGTTGACGCAGGAGCCGTACGCGACGGCCCGGGGGAGCATCAGGTCGAGCAGCAGGTCGGGGTCGGCGGCGCCGGAGCCCTCGGTGACCCGGCGCAGGAAGTGCCGCTGCCGGTCCTCGCCGAGGTGGTGGACGACCACGCCGGCAGTGGGGGCCAGGGCGGCCACGGCGCGCGCGTTCTCCGCGAACCCGGCGGCGTCGGTGGTGTCGAGGACGAGGAGGTGGACCTCGACCCCGAAGTTCGCGACGGCGTAGGCCGCCTCCTCGGCGAGTTCCGCGATGGTCTCGGGGCAGGGACGCATGGTGGGCAGGGCGAGGCAGACTCTCTGCATGGCGCTGGTTCTCCGTCGGTTCGTCAGAATCGTTGCGGCAATGGCGATGTGAGGGCTACGAGCTCACCACCGTGGACTAGACCACTGCCCGAGTCAACGATTGACAGGGCGGCTGCGGCGAGGTGGAATGCGCCCCCTCCCGGCGGCTTCCGGGGCCTCCCGGGCTTCCCCGGGTCCATTTCCGGGCAGGACGCAGTACGGAGCCGGCGGCGCGCGCCGCGGGCCCCCGGCTCGCACGCCAGGACGAACTCCCCTCGATGATCCGAACGGCCGTGCGGGCGCCGGAGGTTCAACGCCGCCAATCCCGCCGTCGGGGTCAATCCCCGACGCGGACCTGCCGATACCGGCAACGACGCCACTACGCCGTTCGGAGGAGCCATCATGCCCGAGCTGTGGCTGCCCGGTGCCGAGATCCACGACCTCGGCGACCACGCACCGACCGACCACCAGTACCCGCCGAAGGCCATCGCCCACATCACCTGGGACCGCAACGCCACCGCCGCCGCACCGCAGGACTGGTGCTCCTACGAGGACCTGGTCGGGTACTTCACCGGCCCCGGCGCCGGCGACGCCCCGCACCTGGTCTGGGACCCGTTCACCGGCCGCGCCACCCAGCTGTTCCCCGCCGACTCCCGCTCCAAGAGCCTGCTCAGCCCCACCCAGAGCCCCACCCGCACCAACCGGGCCGGGCTGGTGGTGATCCAGATCGAGGCGGTCTTCTTCCCCTACTGCCGCCACCAGGGCACGGTCTACCCGCGGCTGGTCGACACCCCCTGCGCGGGCTGGGACCGGATCCACGCCTGGATCTCCACCTGGGGCGTGCCCGACCTGTGGCCGATGGGGCGGCCGACCGACTTCTCCGAGCACCGCGACGAGCGGGTCTGGGAGACCGTCGGCGGCTGGTACGCCCACGCCCACGTGCCCTTCAACGACCACGTCGACCCCGGCTCCTGGCCCGCCTTCACCGTCGGCCCCGGCTCGCCGACCCCGCCCTCCCAGCAGCACCCGGTGCCGCCCGCCGACCCCACCCCGGCCCGCTACCAGGCCACCATCAACGGCCTGGCGTACGGCTACGGCGCCCACGGCTACCAGGTCACCGCGGTCGGACGGGCGCTGGTCACGGCCGGCTTCGGCAGCCACTACCACTCCGGGCCCGGACCGGACTGGACGGACGCCGACACCGAGAACTACGCCGACTACCAGGCGAGCCTCGGCTACTCCGGGCAGGCCGCGGACGGCGTGCCGGGCGAGGGCTCGCTGCGTCGGCTGCTCGGCTACCTGCCCGGGCCGCGTACCGTCTCGCTCGCCCACGTCGTCGCGGCGGCGCACAGCGACCCGGGCGCCGATCAGGGGCACCGGACGTACGGGGCCGAGGTGGCGATCGTCGAACAGGCCCTGGCGGACGAGGGGTTGCTCGAACAGCGCTGGGTGGACGGCTCCTACGGCACCCTCACGGTCACGGCGTACGCGGGCTGGCAGCGGCGGTGCGGCTACACGGCGGGGGCCGCGGACGGCATCCCCGGATCGGACTCGCTGCACCGGCTGGGCGCGGCCCAGGGTTTCGCGGTGACGGACTGACGGACTGGTGGACTGGTTGACCGGCGGACCGGCGGACCGGCGGACCTGTTGGGGGGGTTGGGCGTACTCCCAGGGGAGTCGGTCGGCCACGGCTGCTCCCGGGCGCGTACTCGGCCGGGAGTAGCCGAAGTTACCTCCACCGTCAGATGCCCGATGAGAGGCGGGCGGGGGAGTCTGGGCGCGTCCTCGTGACCCGACTCGAAGGAGGTGCCCGTGCGCCCGTCCCCCGGAGCCGTCCCGTCCCCCGGCGCGGGGCGGCGGTCCGCCGGCCGCCGCCTGTCGCCGGGGGCGCGCAAGCGACTGGTGGTGTTGCACGTCGTCGTCTCGGTGAGCTGGCTGGCGCTGATGCTCTGCCTGCTCACCCTGGCGGTGACGGCGCTGACCACCGACGACGCCGACCGGCTGAGAACTGCCTACCGGGCGATGGGCCTGCTCGGCGATCCGCTCATCCTGCCGCTGAGCCTGCTCACCCTGCTGAGCGGGGTGGCGCTGGGGCTCGGCACGTCCTGGGGCCTGTTCCGGTACTACTGGGTGAGCACCAAGTTCTGGCTGACGCTCGGAGCGATGGCCGCCTCGGTCTTCGCCCTCACCGACCGGCTGCACGACGCGGCCCGCGTCGCGGACGCCCACCCGACCGGCCCGATACCGGTGGCGGACCTCGGCTTCGTCCGCTACAACACGGTGATCGTCCCGGCGGTCGCGCTCTCGCTCTACCTGTTCAACGTCATCCTGTCGGTGTACAAGCCCTGGGGCCGTCGTAGGACGGCGGTCGTACGCCCGGGCCGAATACCGCGGGCGGGCGCGGGGGCCGAGGCCGGGCCGGGGTCCGACGGGCGGTGACGGCGGCACCCTTGGGCGCAGGCCCGGGGAATGCCCACCCGGCGGGCGGCTGTTGTCCACCCACGTGACCAGCGCTACGCCCGCGACCAGGCTCTCCGTCCTCGACCGCTCCCGGACCAGACAGGGCGAGGAGCCGGCGCAGGCGCTGCGGAACACGGTGGCCTTCGCCCGCGAGGTCGAGCGGCTGGGCTACCACCGGTTCTGGGTCTCCGAGCACCACGGCGTGCCCGGGGTGGCCGGATCGGCGCCGACGGTGCTCGCCGCGGCGGTCGCGGCGGCCACCAGTCGGATCCGGGTCGGCACCGGCGGGGTGATGCTGCCCAACCACCAGCCGATGGTGGTGGCGGAGCAGTTCGGGGTGCTGGCGGCACTGTTCCCGGGGCGGATCGACATGGGTCTCGGCCGCTCGGTGGGCTTCACCGACGGCGTCCGGCGGGCGCTCGGTCGGGAGAAGGACGCCGCGGACGACTTCGGCGGCCAGCTGAGGGAACTGCTCGGCTACTTCGACGGCTCGCAGCAGGTATACCGGGACGTCCACGCCCGCCCGGCCGAGGGCCTGCACGTGCCGGCCTTCGTCCTGGCCACCGGCGCGGGCGCAGACCTGGCCGCCGAGGCCGGGCTGCCGCTGGTGATCGCCGCCGCGCGCGGGGAGGACCGGATGCTCGCCGCGATCGACGCCTACCGCAGCCGCTTCCGCCCCTCCGCCCAGGCCGCCGAGCCGTATGTGGTGGTCTCGGGCACGGTCGCGGTGGCCGACACCGAGGAGCGGGCGCGCGAGCTGCTCGTCCCGGAGGCCTGGGCCGGCGCGTACTCCCGCACCCATGGGGAGTTCCCGCCGCTGGCCCCGGCCGCCGAGATCCGGGCGCGGGCGATGAGCGAGCGCGAGCGGGCCGCGTTCGAGCAGTCGCTCAAGGGCCACATCGCGGGGACTCCGGAGCATGCGGTCGCCGAGCTTGCCGCCCTGGTGGCGCGCAGCGGCGCGGACGAGTTCCTGGTCGCGACCAGCAGCTACGACCGCACCGCGCTGCTGGACTCCTACCGGCTGCTCGCCGAGGCCGTCGGCCAGGCCTGAGCCGCCCGCCCTTCTGCCCCGGGCCGAGCGGCCGGCCCGTCCCCGGCCACCTGAGCGGATTTCTGACCAGGCGTGATGACCTGCTACTGTTCTTCTTGTCGAGGGGAAATGATCTTCCGAAACGAAGACTTCTCGAACATGCGTCAGCGGTGCTACCAGAGCACGTCCTACTTTCAGTAGGAAGAGTCCGTGCGATCCGGGCCTGGCGCTCCACCCGAAGGGGCCCGTTCCGTCCAACGGAACGGGCCCCTTCGTCATGCGCGCTTGATCGTCCTGGCCGTCCTGACCGTCCTGGCTCCCCCGCCCGTCCGTGCGCCTGGCTGCCCATGCCCGGTCGCCGACGTCCGGTCGCCGACCAGTGGGCCCTCTTATCGCACTTCGGCCCTCGAAACCCGCGGCTGCGATCCGGTATCGGCCAAGGTCCCGTACCAGGTGGCCGATGAGCGATACGCCGCGACGCCCGACCGGCCAGCGGGTTTGCTCGTCGGATAGATCTGACGCTCCCTCATACCTTGGCTTGAACTCGCCGCATCTGGTGTGAATATGCCATTGGAATGTTCGTCATATGGAATCCGGCAGTAGCCTTCCGTGTCGAACCTGCCACTGCTGGTGGCGACCCGGCCGGAGTCGCGCTGCGCCCGGCCACCCAGACCCCCCTCGAAGGAGCCGGTGTGCCGGGTATCGACGAATGCCTCTCCGGAGCGATGGCGATCGCCGGAGCCCGCTCGGCGAGCCTGGTCGACTGGAGCAGCGGACTTGCCCTCGGCAGCCTCGGGGACAGCCCGGTCGGCGAGCACGAGACCGCGGCCGCCGAGGCAACCGACCTGGTGCGCGCGGCAGTTGAGAGTCAGACCTTCACCGTGGCGGAGGACCGGCGTTCCCCGCTGGAGGACATCATCGTCACCGCGGGCCGCAGCTACCACCTGATCCGCTTCATCGACACCGTCTTCGACAGCCGGCTCGTCCTGCACCTCTGGCTGGACCGGGAGTCGGGCAACCTCGCCGTCGCCCGCTTCCGTCTCCAGGCCCTCGCCGAGGAGCTGGTGCTGGGGTGAGCGCGAGGCCCGCACCGACCGCCGCATTCCGGCCAGCCGACCACGCCGCCCCGACGGCCGTGACCGCCTCGGCCGCCCCGATCACCGTGGCCACCTCAACCGCCTCGGCCACCCCGACCACCGTGGCCACGTCGATCACCGTGGCCACCCGGCGGTGGCCCGCGTGACCGCCGCACCGCCGCTGGCGGAACCGACCGACCGGGCCGGGTCCGCCCCGCCCAGGACCCCGGGCGAGGCCGTCGCCCTGCTCGCCGCCCGCCGGGCCACCGGCGCCCTGTGTGGTCCGCTCGGCAACGTCTACCTGGTCGACGGTCAGGTGGCCGCCGCCGAGTCCCCGCGCGCACCCGGGCTGGCCGACCTGCTCACCGGCTGCGGCCGGATCACCCCCGGGGACTGGGCCGAGCTGCTGCACCGCCATGGTCCGCAGCGGCGGGTCGGCGAGGTACTGGTCGAACGGCAGCTGCTCACCCGCGGCGAACTCGAACTCGGCCACCTGGGCACGCTGTTCGACGCCTCCTACTTCGTCCTCGCCGACCGGGCGGGCGGCACCTGGCGGTTCGAGCCCGACGCCCGGCACTGGCTCGGCCCCGTGGCGCTGGTCGACCCGGCGCGGCTCGGCCGCGAAGTCGAGCGCCGCCACCAACTCCTCGACCGGATCTGGCCCTGGCCGCAGCTCGACACCGCGCCGGTGCGTCCGGTCGAGCACGGCCGGCGCCCCTCGCACCGCCCACCCGGCCGACGCCGACGCGAACTGCTCGACCACGCCGACGGCCGAAGAACCCCGGCGGACCTGGCCCGGCTGCTCGGCCGCTCCGGCTTCGGGGTGACGGCGGACATCCGTCGGCTGGCCGCCGCCGGAC
>NZ_MECK01000025.1 GCF_014596465.1 Streptomyces sp. CBMA123
GTCAGCGGACGGCCGGAGCGGTGTACGGCAGGCCGCCCGGAGCGGCGCGCGGTCCGGCGGCCGTCACGGCGCGCAGCAGCCGTCGCTCCGCAGCGCCTGGCCGACCGCGAGCCAGCCCCCCTTTGGTGCGTCAACAGGCAGGCCGACGCGCGGGATTCACGCCGTTCGTCAGCTGCGGCCGGGCGTGCCGGGCGTGCCGGGCGTGTCGGGCCGGGGCGGGTCGGCCTCGTCGAGCAGCAGTTCCAGGACGGGCAGGGCCGCCTCCAGGGCGCGGCACTGCTCCGGGGTGAGGCGGGCGCCGCGGCGGGCCAGCAGGGCGGTGCGCTCCCGGCGGATCCGGGCGAGGGTGTCCCGTCCGTGCGGGGTGGGGGCGAGGAGTTGGGAGCGGCCGTCCTGCGGGTCGGGGGTCTTGGCGATCAGGCCGTCGGCGACGAGCGGGGCCACCGTCCGGACCATGGACGGGGCGGCCACGCCTTCGCGCGCGGCGAGTTCGCCGAGCCGCAGCGGGCCGTGCTGGTCCACCCGGGCCAGGGCGGAGAGTTGGGCGGCGGTGAGGTCCTGGTCGCCGGAGGCGCGGACCAGTTGGCGGTTGAGCCGGCCGATCGCCAGCCGGAGCCGGACCACCGCCTCGGCGGACAGCCCGTCGCCGTCCGCGCTCACGGCCCGTGCTCCTTGGCCGGCGGGGCGCCCTGGTCCTGGCCGGCGGCGGGGACCTGCGGGTCGGGTGTGGGTGTGGGTGTGGGTGTGGGCGCGGGCGAGGGCGTGGGTGCCAGTGCGGAGGCGGCGGGCCGCCGCTGTTCGCGGATCAGCGAGGCCGCCGCTGCGACCAGCGACATCGCGATGGCCAGCCAGAACACCACCACCAGCCCGTCGTGGAACGGCCCCGAGATCAGCTGGGGGAAGAACTCCCGGCCGGTGAGCGTCCGGGCGTTGTCCGGCGGGAGCCGGCTCAGCACGTGCGGGCCCAGCAGCTGTTGAACGGGGTTGTAGCCGAGGAACGCGGCGAACAGCGTGCCCACCGGCGGCAGCGAGGCGATGGTGCGGGCGTCGGCGGCGGGCACGCCCTGGGCGGTCAGCCCGGCGGTGAGGGTGTGCGGCAGCGAGCCGGACAGCCCGGCCACCATCAGGGAGAAGAACACCCCGATCGACAGCACCATGCCGGCGTTCTGGAAGGTGGCCCGCATGCCGGAGGCGGCGCCGCGGGCCGCAGCCGGCACGCTCGACATGATCAGCGAGGTGTTGGGGGCCGCGAACAGGCCGCCGCCCAGGCCGTTGAGGAACACCAGCAGGGCGAACCAGGGGTAGCCGAAGTCGGTGGGCAGCAGGAGCAGCCCGGCGAAGGAGAACGCCATCACCACCAACCCGCCGGCGGCGAACAGCCGGGCCCCGGCGCGGTCCGACAGGTAGCCCGAGACCGGCCCGGCGGCCAGGAAGCCGACGGTCAGCGGGACGAGGTAGATGCCCGCCCACAGCGGGGTGTCGGCGTAGTCGTAGCCGTGCAGCGGCAGCCAGATGCCCTGGAGCCAGATGATCAGCATGAACTGCAGCCCGCCGCGCGCGATCGAGCCCAGCAGGGTGGCCGCGTTCCCCCCGGTGAAGACCGGGTCGCGGAACAGCGAGAGCGGGAACATCGGCTCGGCCGTCCTGGCCTCGACCAGGCAGAACACGGCGAGCAGCGCCACCCCGCCGAACAGTCCGGCCAGCACCCAGGGGTTGGTCCAGCCCATGGTGTGGCCGCCGTAGGGCTGGATGCCGTAGGTGATCCCGGCGAGCAGGGCGGTCAGGCCGACGCCGAAGGTGATGTTGCCCCACCAGTCGATCCGGGCGGGCCGGCGCACCCCGGTCTCGCGCAGCGAGCGGTAGGCCCAGACCGTGCCGAGCACGCCGATCGGCACATTGACCCAGAAGATCGACCGCCAGTTCCACTCGGCCAGCAGTCCGCCCAGCACCAGGCCGATGAAGGACCCGGCGATGCCCGCGACGATGTTGACCCCGAGCGCCGTGCCGCGCTGGCGGGCCGGGAAGGCGTCGGTGATGATCGCCGCCGAGTTGGCCATCAGCATCGAGCCGCCGACCGCCTGCACCACCCGCCAGCCGATCAGCCACAGCGCGCCCGGCCCGCCGTGCAGCGGATCGAGGGAGAGGGCCACCGAGGTGAGGGTGAAGATCAGGAACCCGGCGTTGTAGATCCGGACCCGGCCGTGGATGTCGCCCAGCCTGCCGAGGGTGACCACCAGGACGGCGGTGACCAGCATGTAGCCCATCAGCATCCACAGCAGGTAGCTGACGTTGCCGGGCTCCAGCGGGTCCAGGCCGATGCCGTTGAAGATCGCGGGCAGCGAGATCAGCACGATCGAGGCGTTGATGGTGGCGATCAGGGTGCCGAGCGTGGTGTTGGACAGGGCCACCCACTTGTACCGGGGATGGTCCGGGTCCACCCCGGTACGGGCCGGGCGCTGCCGCCCGGTCCTGCCGCTGCCGGAGAGTCGTGTCGCCACCGCTGCCTCCCGCCGGTCGGCCCGGCCGGGGTCGGCCGCCGGATCGAGTGTGGATTTCGATAGCTACCGCCGGCTAACGATAGTCCGGCGGCCGTTCGGGCGGTAGGTCCCGGCCCGGGCGATGGTCGCCGGGTACGGGACCGGTTGAGGGGAGGGCCCCTGCGGGTACCTCCCTCGGCATGTCCGACGAGAAGAACCGCGCCGTGGCCGAGGCGATCCTCCCGCTGGTCGGCGGCGCCGCCAACATCCGCTCGGTCGCCCACTGCATGACCCGGCTGCGGCTGGGCCTGGCGGACCTCGCCCTGGTCGACCGGGAGGCGCTCGGCGCGCTGCCGGCCGTCCTGGGCACGGTCGAGGACGACACCTACCAGATCGTCCTCGGCCCCGGCGCCGTCGCCGGGGTCACCGCGCAGCTGCGGCAGATGCTGGCTTCCGGGGCCGGGGTGGCTGCCCCGCCGCCGCCCACCGCCGAGGACCTCGCCGGGCGCGGTGCGCGGATCCGGGAGGAGGCCCGGGTGCGCAACGCGACGCCGGTGAAGCGGGCGCTGCGCCGGGTCGCCGACATCTTCGTCCCGCTGATCCCCGCCCTGATCGGCTGCGGGATCGTCGCCGCCCTCTCCGGGGCGCTCGCCAACCTGGGCTGGGCGACCGGGCTGGTGCCCGCGCTGACGGCGGTCTCCTCCGGGTTCATGTCGCTGCTCGCCGTCTTCGTCGGCTACAACACGGCGAAGGAGTTCGGCGGAACGCCCGTGCTGGGCGGGGCCGTTGCCAGTGTGATCGGGTACGCGGGCGTCGCCAGGGTGGAGGCGTTCGGCCACCACCTCACCCCCGGGCAGGGCGGTGTGGTCGGGGCGCTGCTCGCCGCGCTGCTGGCCGTCCAGCTGGAGCGGTGGACCAGGCGGATCCTGCCCGCCGCGCTGGACGTCCTGGTCACCCCCACGGTCACCGTCCTGTTCGGCGGGCTGGCCGCCCTGTTCGGCCTGATGTTCGTCGCCGGGGAGGTCTCCACCGGCATCGGTCACGCCGCCACCTGGCTGCTCGCCCATGGCGGACTGCTCGCCGGGCTGGTGCTCGGCGGCCTCTTCCTGCCACTGGTGATGCTCGGCCTGCACCAGGCGCTGATCCCGATCCACACCACCCTGATCCAGCAGCAGGGTTCCACCGTGCTGCTGCCGATCCTCGCCATGGCCGGGGCCGGGCAGGTCGGCTGCGCCGCGGCCGTCTACCTGCGGCTGCGCCACAACGCCTCGATCCGGGCGACCATCCGGTCCGCGCTGCCGGCCGGTCTGCTCGGCGTCGGCGAGCCGCTGGTCTACGGGGTGACGCTGCCGCTGGGCCGTCCGTTCGTCACGGCCTGCGTGGGCGGCGCGGCCGGGGGCGCCTTCGTCGGGGTGGCCGGCCAACTTGGCGACGCGGTCGGCTCGACGGCCGTCGGCCCGTCCGGCTGGGCGCTGTTCCCGCTGCTGGCCGGTCCGGACGGGATGGCCGCGAGCGCCGCCGTCTACGGTGGCGGGCTGCTGACCGGCTACGTGGTGGGCTTCCTGGCCACGTACTTGTTCGGGTTCACCCGGGAGATGCTCACCGAGTACGACGCGCCGGCGCCGGCGGCCCGGGACGTTCCGTAGGCCGACGCCCGGTGGCCGGGCGGTTCACCCGGCCTTGCTCCGGTCGATGAGGTCCTGGACGGAACGGGGGGCGGCGGAGCCGGATCGGTCCTTCCCCGCGGTGGAATCGTCGGTCAGGAGCCGAGCACGGCGACCGCGCGGGCGATGATCTCGGGGGCCTCGTCCGCGCGGGCGTGCCAGTGCGGCCGGTAGGTGCCGGCCGGGGCCGGGGCGGCGCCGCCGGTGAAGACGGCCATGGCCCGCTCGCCGGGGCGGATCAGTCCCTGCTCGACGGCGTCCAGGGTGCCGGCGAGGGAGTAGAGGCCGGCGCGTTCGCGCGGGGCGCCGTCGGGGTCGAGGGCGACGGTGACGCCGGCGCCCCGCAGCAGGGCGACGGCACGCGGTTCGAGCCGCAGGTAGCGGGCGTCGGCGAGCGCCCGGACGGTGCCGCGGGACTCGGCGCACAGCTCGCGCATCCGGCGGACCAGGTCCTCGGTGAGGGTGCGGCGGAACAGCGTGGGTTCGAGCGGCTCGGCCGCGGCGGGCGGGGCGGCCCGCCCGCAGTCGAGGCCGAGCGCGTGGACGAAGGGGGTCACCGCCTCCTGCTGGACGCCGAGGAAGCGCGGCACGGTGACGGCCTCGCCCGTGGCGCGCCGGATCTCCCGCAGGCCCTCGTAGAAGCCGAGCGGCCCGTATCCGCTGGACACGGCCTGGACGTGCCAGTCCCACCGCCGGCCCAGTTCGCGGCCGGCGTCCCGCAGGAAGTACGCGCGGAGCTTGTTGGCCCCGCCCTGGTCCGCGAGGGTGGGTGCGGCCGGGAGGCGCAGGGCCGCGGTGCAGTGCGCCAGCACCTCCTTGATCCGCCGCTCGGGTGCGTCCACCTCGACGAACTGCACGGAGTCGGTCTCGGCGAGCTCCGGGGTGATCCGGCGGCGGGAGGCCGGGGGGTGGAGGATCACCGCCCGCAGGCCGGTGTGGAGGGCGTAGGCGGCGAGGGCGTTGGCGGTGTTGCCCGAACTCTGGGCCAGCACCAGGGGCTGCTCGCGGCGCAGGCACTGGGCGACGGCGAGGCAGGTCAGCCAGGACTTGAAGGTGCCGGTGGTGTTGGTGGTGGAGAGGTCCAGCACATCGATGTCGACCTCGTGCTGCGGCGGCAGCCGGACGATCCGGCCGCCCTCCCGGAGGCTGCTGCGACGGAGCAGGGCGGGGTCGGCGGGCAGCCGGGCGGCGTACCTCCGGACGATCCGGTCCTGGGCGTAGATCTCCACGATGCGGTTCCGTGCTTCCCGTCGGCTGTCCCCGCGCCTCCTGCGGTGCGCGTCGTCGCGGGTCATCCAACCGCCGATCCCGCCGGATTCGGGGCCGGACCGGGCCGATGTCACCTGCACGAGTGATCATCGGTGCCGGGGTTCGCCGCCGGCCCGGTCCGCCGTCACACTGGGTCCGCCATCCGGGACGGAAGTGAGCACTGAGACGTGGACAGTTCGGACCTCGCGCGGATCACGCGGTTCGCTCGGCAGGACGTCGGCAGGTACCTGGCCGCCCACCCCGAGGGCCGCTACCCCGCTCCCCTCGTACGGGAGTTGGCGAGGCTCGGCGCCTTCGGAGCCACCGTCCCGGCCGAGTACGGCGGGGGCGGCTGGAGCCGGCGCCACGTGGCCGTGCTCGGCTACGAGTTGGGCCGCGCCTGGCAGCCGCTGGCGGGCCTGGTCGGCACCCACCTGAAGCTGTGCCGGCTCGTGCTGGAGCACGGCACCCCGGAGCAGCGGGGCGACTGGCTCGGGCCGATGGCGAGGGGCGCGGCGGTCTTCGCTCGCGCCTACCACGAGCAAGGCCTCGGCAGCCCGGCCGAGTTGCGCACCCTGGTGTCCCACCGGGGCGCGGTCGGGGTGCTGAACGGCCGCAAGAGCTGGGTGACCAACGCCCGGGACGCCGACCGGGTGGTGGCCGTCGCCCGCAGCGGGGATGCCGTGGTGGGCGTCATCGTCGACCCGGGGCGTCCGGGGGTGGCCGTCGGTCCGGAGCTGCCGCGACCGGGCATGCTCGGCGTATCGCTGGCCGAAATCACCTTCGACGACTACGAGTTCGACCCGGAGCGGGAGGTGCTCGGCGGTCGGTGGCACGATCTGACCGGGGCCCTGAACGGCCATGACGTGACCAGCTACGCGGCCCGGGCGGTGGGATCGGCGGACGCCGTCGTCGCGCATGCGCTGGCCTTCGCCCGGGCCGCCCTGGACGGACGCACGGCCGAGGCCGGGGGTGCGATCCGGCTGCGGGTGGGGGAGTTGCTGACCAGGCTCGCGGTGATGCGGACGGTCTGGCAGTCGCTGCTCGAAGCGGACGCGTCGGAGGCCCGTGCCCGTCCGGACGGGTCGGAGGCCCGTGTCGGTCCGGACGCCTCGGCGGGGATGACCTCCGAGGCGGCCAAGGTGTTCTGCACCGAGGCCCTCCAGGAGGTGGTCCGGGTGGCGGCCGCGCTCTGCGGCGGGGCCGGGTACGCCGCGCCGGACGGTGTCCTGGGGCGGCACTACCGCGATGCGCTGGCCCTGCTGATCGTGGGTGCGCCCAACGACGTGCTGCTGTCCCGCATCGGTGGGCGGGCACTGGGGGCCGGCTGACCGCTCCGGGTTCCGGGCGGGTTGCGCTGCGCCCCCTGCGGGCGGAGTGACGCTTCGTTATGTCCCCGTGACCTCCGGCGCCGCCCCGGCGGGTCTACCTTTGTCGACGCTCGGTCAACTCCACGCCCCCACAAGGGAGTAGCCATGTCCGAAGCCCGTCGGCGCACCCTTGCCGTGTCCACCGCCCTGCTGACCCTCCTGGGCACCGCCGCACCGGCCGTCGCCGCCACCGCGCCCGCCCTCGTCCAGGCCCCGCTCGCCCACCACGGCGGCGGCCTGCTGCAGAGCACCAGCGGCAACTGGTCCGGCTACGCCGCCACCGGCAGCCGGTTCACCAGCGTCAGCGCCAGCTGGGTGCAGCCCTCCGTGTCCTGCGCCGGGGCAGACACCTGGTCCAGTTTCTGGGTCGGTCTCGACGGCGACGGCAGCAACAGCGTCGAGCAGACCGGCACCGAGGCCGACTGCTCCAGCGGCTCCCCGGTCTACTCCTCCTGGTACGAGATGTACCCGGCCTACCCGGTCAACTTCAGCAACACGGTGCGGCCGGGCGACCACTTCACCGCGAGTGTCACCACCAACGGCAGCGGCTCCTTCACCCTCACCCTGCGCGACACCACGGCGGGCTGGAGCCGCACCGTCAACAAGTCCCTGAAGAACGCCGCCCTGGCCTCCGCCGAGGTGATCGCCGAGGCCCCCTCCAGCTCCACCGGGGTGCTCCCGCTGTCCGACTTCCACTCGGTCGCGTTCACCGGCGCCACCGTCAACGGAAACAGCCTGGGCGGCTTCAACCCGGACGCCATCACCATGGGCTCCGGCGGCACCACCAAGGCCACCACCTCCGGGCTGAGCGGCGGCAACGCCTTCTCGGTGACCTGGAAGCACAGCTGACGCCGGCCCCCTGAGCGTGCGGAAGGCCGCCGCCCCCCTCGTCTGGCTGAGGGGGACGGCGGCCTTGCGGATGCCGGAGGCTCAGCGGCCGCTCTCGGCCCGGGCCTTCGTCCAGGCGGCCTCGCGCAGCAGTCGCAGCCCGTTGAGGCCGACGATGACGGTCGAGCCCTCGTGGCCGAGGACGCCCAGCGGCAGCGGCAGGGTGGCGACCAGGTCCCAGACCACCAGCACGGAGATGCACACCGAGGCGATCACCAGGTTCTGCACCACGAAGGAGCGGGCCCGCCGGGAGAGCGCCACCACGGCGGGGACGGTGGCCAGTTCGTCCCGGACGATCACGGCGTCGGCGGTCTCCAGGGCGAGGTCGGAGCCGGCCCGGCCCATCGCGATGCCGGTGTGGGCCGCGGCCAGGGCGGGCGCGTCGTTGACGCCGTCGCCGACGACCAGGACCTTGCGTCCGGCGGCCTCCTGCGCTCTGACCGCGGTGACCTTGTCCTGGGGGAGCAGCCCGGCGCGGACGTCGGTGATGCCGACCTCGGCGGCCAGCCGGGCGGCGGCCCGCGGGTTGTCGCCGGTGAGCAGCGTCGGCGCGGTGCCGGTCAGCGCGGTCAGTGCGGTGACGGTGGCGGCGGCGTCCGGGCGCAGGCGGTCGGCGATGCCGAGCAGGCCGACCGGGACGCCGTCCACCGTGACCAGGACGGCGGTGCGGCCGCCCTCCTCCAGCTCGGCGGCGAGGGCGGGGACCGCCCGGTCGGTGGGGTGCGGCAGCCGGGCCGGGGCGCCGACCGCGACGGTGCGGCCGTCGACGGTCGCGGTGACCCCGATGCCCGGGGCGGAGGAGAAGCCCTCGGCGGTGGCGAGCGTCAGTCCCCGGGTGCGGGCGGCGTCGACGACGGCGCGGGCGAGCGGGTGCTCGCTGGGGTGCTCGGCAGCGCCGGCCAGCGCCAGCAGTTCCTCCTCGTCCAGGCCGGAGCCGGGCAGCGGGCGGACGTCGGTGACCCGGGGAGTGCCCTCGGTCAGGGTGCCGGTCTTGTCGAGGGCGACGGCGTCGGTCTGCCCGAGGCGTTCCATCACCACCGCGGACTTCACCAGCACCCCGTGCCGGCCGGCGTTGGCGATGGCCGACAGCAGCGGGGGCATGGTGGCGAGCACCACGGCGCACGGCGAGGCCACGATCATGAAGGTCATGGCCCGCAGCAGCGAGCCGGTGAAGGCCGCGCCGAGGGCGAGCGGCACCGCGAAGACGGCCAGGGTGGCGGCCACCATGCCGATCGAGTAACGCTGCTCGACCTTCTCGATGAACAGCTGGGTCGGGGCCTTGGTGCCGGAGGCCTCCTCGACCATGGCGACGATCCGGGCGATCACCGAGTCGGCGGCGTCCCGCTCGACCTTGACCCGCAGCGCGCCGGTGCCGTTGAGGGTGCCGGCGAACACCTCGTCGCCGGCCGCCTTGGCCACGGGCAGCGGCTCGCCGGTGATGGTGGCCTGGTCGACCTCGCTCGTGCCGTCCAGCACCCGCCCGTCGGCGCCGATCCGCTCGCCGGGCCGCACCAGGATGGTGTCGCCGACGGCCAGTTCTCCGGTCGGCACGTTCTCCTCGGTGCCGTCGGCCGGCAGCCGGGTGGCCGTCGTGGGCGCGAGGTCGAGCAGTCCGCGTACCGAGTCGGCGGTGCGGGCGGTGGCCAGGGCCTCCAGCGCGCCGGAGGTGGCGAAGATGACGATCAGCAGCGCGCCGTCCATCACCTGGCCGACGGCGGCGGCGCCGAGCGCGGCGACGATCATCAGCAGGTCGACGTCGAGGGTCTTCTCGCGCAGGGCCTGGAGGCCGGCCCAGGCGGGTTCCCAGCCGCCGGTGGCGTAGGCGAGGGCGTACAGCGGGCCCCAGGCCCAGGCCGGGGCGCCGGTGAGCTGGAGCGGGAGCGCGATCAGGAAGAGCACGGTCGCGGCGGCGGCCCAGCGGGCCTCGGGGAGGGCGAACACCCGGGTGCGGCGGCGCGGGGCGGTGTCGGGGCGCTGGGCGGCGGAGGGCGCGGGGCGCTCGATCAGGGTGGTGGGCATGCGGACGGGACCCTTCGGGGCAGGGCGGAGCCGGTGACTCACTCACCATACATGAACATATGAACGCGTCTTCATGTATGAGTTGTAGTATTGCCCGCATGGGTCATGGAGCCGCCCCCGCCACCGCCGTCCCGCACACCCGCCTGGACGAAGCCAGCGCCGCCAGGGTGGCCACCACCCTGCAGGCCCTGGCCACCCCCTCCCGGCTGCTGATCCTCTCCCGGCTGCGCGAGGGCCCCTGCGCGGCCACCGAACTCGCCGCCGAAGTCGGCCTGGAGCAGTCCGCCTGCTCCCACCAGCTCCGCCTGCTGCGCAACCTCGGCCTGATCGTCGGCCGGCGGGACGGCCGCTCGGTCGTCTACGCGCTCTACGACAACCACGTGGCCGCCCTGCTCGACCAGGCCGTCTACCACATCGAGCACCTGCGGCTCGGGCTCACCGACTGACCGCTCCTGATCAGCGCAGCTTCCACCCGGCGAGCAGGGCGGACTCCTGGTCCGGCGTCAGGGTCTGCGGCAGCGGCTCGAACGGCCGGATGTCGCGGGCGGTGTCCGCCACCGGGCGCAGGCGCAGCCCGGTGGCGAGGGCGGCAGCGGAATCGGCGGTGCTGGTGGCCCGGAGCAGCGGGTCGGTGGTCCACAGCGGCAGCGCGCGGTCCTGGACGCCGGCGCTCCGCAGGAAGTCCTCGGCCACCCAGGTGAGGGTGGTGCCGGGCGGGGCGACGGCCGAGGCGACGGCGTCGAGCAGCCCGCCGATGGTGGCGGTCGGGGGAGTCGCGGCGTGGAAGGGGCCGGAGGCACCCCGCTCCAGCAGGCCGAGCATCCAGTCGGCGAGGTCACGGGCGTCGACGGTCTGCAGCGGGGCGTCCGGACGGCCCGGCGCCAGCACCTCGCCGCCCCGGGCGAGCCGCCGCACCCAGTGGTCGAAGCGGTGGGTGTAGTCCTCGGGGCCGATCACGTACGTCGGACGCACCAGCAGCGCGTCCGGGCCGAAGCGCTCCCGTGCCGTCCGCTCGCACTGCACCTTGAGGACGCCGTAGGAGGCGGCGCTGACCTCCCCGGGCTCCGGGCCGTCGGCGGGCCGCAGCGGGGAGTCCTCGGTGAAGCCGGGGGCGGCGGGGGTGTCGTAGACGGCCATGGAGGAGACCAGCAGGTAGCGCCCGGCGGCGCCGGGGTCCAGGGCGTCGGCCAACTGCCGTACCTGGCGCGGGAAGTAGGCGCTGACGTCCACGGTGGCGTCCCAGCCGAGACCGCGCAGCGCGGACAGGTCCGCGTCGCGGTCGGCGATCAGGTGGGTGGCCTCGGGCAGCAGGTGGGCGCCGGACCGGCCCCGGTGCAGCACGGTGACATCGTGTCCGGCGGCGAGCGCGGCCCGGGCGAAGTGGAGGCCGACGAACCGGGTGCCGCCCATGATCAGTATCCGCATCGGGCCATCGTTCCAGTTCTGCGCGGGCCCGGCCAGGGGCCGGGGCCGGACGCCTTCCGGGGCGGGCCCGCGCAGAACCGCGGCGGCCGGGGCGGCCTCCCTCACAGGGTGGCGAGGACGTCCTGGCGCAGCCCGTCGAGGACGAGGCCGTTGTCCAGCCGGACCCGGACCGTTACCTGCCGCCCCCGCTCCCGATGAGCGGCCCACTCCGGTTCCAGCGCGGCGATCTGGGTCGCGAGCCGCTCCCGGCTCGCGGCCGGCATGGTGTGCCCGTAGTCCTCGAAGAGTGCCTGGAGGCGCTGGTACTCGCGGACCGCCTCGCTCTCCGGGAGTTCGCCGTCCACCCGCTCGACGGTGCCCTCGATCCCGGCGCCCAGCGACAGGAACCCGACCACGGCCCCCGGCTCCCCGGCGACGGCCTCACCGATGCCGAGGTCCTCCGTCAGCCTGACGCGTCGGCCTTCCTCCAGGGTCATCCGTCCACTGCCTCTCGATCGATCGGTGCCGCGGGCGCGGTCGGCCGACGGTCCGGCCATTATCCGTCGGGCGGATCGGCTGGTGGGACCCGGTCGGACCCGGTCGGACCTGGTCGGCGGCGGATCACCGCCTCCGCGGCGCCGGGCCCTCCGCGCCGCGACCCCGCCGCCGCTGCCGGCCCCGGTACGGTGGCGGGCGGAGTCCGAGCAGGCCGAGCAGTCCGAGCGGACCGCCCGGGCGCTCGCCCATCTGCGGGCGGCCCGCGCGCCTGCGAGGGGCCCGACTGGCCACGGTGGAGGCCCTGCTGCTGCCGGCCGTGCTGCTCAAGCGGCTCCGCTTGCGCCCCGAGCCGGGCCACCGGGTGGTCCCTGTCGAACGCTTCGTCCTCTGGGCCGACCAGGACATCCGCATGCTGGTGACCCCGCGGGCCGCACAGTCCACCGGCTGAGTGCGACCGGGGCCCGTGCGCTGACGGTGGATCAGGCGTAGATCCGGGCGTAGAGGTCCCGGATCTGGTCGGCGGTGGGCACGGCGGGGTTGTTGGCGGGGGAGCCGGAGGCCAGGGCCTGGTCGGCCATCAGGGGGATGCGGGCGGTCCAGGCGTCCCGGTCGATGCCGTAGCTGCGGGGCGTGGGCACCTCCAGGTCGCGGCACAGGGCGCGGAGGGCGTCGACGAGCTTGTCGGCGGCCAGGTCGTCGGTGTCGGCGGGGGTGGCGGCGCCCAGGGCACGGGCGCAGTCGGCGTAGCGGGCGCGGGCCGCGTGCACCGAGAAGGCCGTCACCGCGGGGAACAGCATCGCGTTCGACAGCCCGTGGGCGACGTGGAAGTGGGCACCGATGGGCCGGCTCATGCCGTGCACCAGGGCGACGCTGGAGTTGGAGAAGGCCAGGCCGGCCTGGGTCGCGGCGAGCATCATGGCCGCGCGGGCCACGGTGTCCGAGCCGTCCTCGTAGGCGCGGCGCAGATGGCGGCCGATGGTGCCGATCGCGGTGAGGGCGAGGCCGTCGGTGAAGGGGTTGGCCTTGCGGCTCACATAGGCCTCGACGGCGTGGGTGAGGGCGTCGATGCCGGTGTCGGCGGTCAGCCGGGGCGGCATCGACATGGTCAGCTCGACGTCGATCACGGCGGCCAGCGGCTGGAACGCCGGGCCCAGGCAGAGCATCTTCTCGTCCGTGTCGCTGTCGGTGATGACGGTGACCTGGGTCGCCTCCGATCCGCTGCCGGCGGTGGTGGGGACGGCGACCACCGGCAGGGCCGGACCGAGGTTGAGCCGCGGCGCCTTGTACTCGCGCATGTGGCCGCCCTGCACGGCGAGCAGGGCGAGGGCCTTGGCGCTGTCCATCGGGCTGCCGCCGCCGAAGCCGACGACCGAGTCCGCGCCGTGCTCCTGGAGCGCCTTCAGACCAGCCGTCAGGGAGTCGGTGGTCGGGTCGGGCACGGTGTCGGCGAACAGCCGGGGGCTCAGCCCGGCCCCGGTCAGCGCCGCCAGGAGCCGCTCCGCCGCGCCCGTCCGCACCAGGAACGCGTCGGTGACCAGCAGCGGCCGGCTCAGTCCCAGCCCCGCCACCACCTCGCCCAACTCCTCGGCGGCGCCCCGGCCGACACGCATGATCCGGGGCAGGGACAGGCTGGCGACCATGAGGGACCTCTCGACGCTGGGCGGGAAGGGCGGGGCGGGACGGAGGGCCGGCGGGGGTGCTTCCCCGGCCGGGCGGTTCCGACTGTGCCGTCCACGCGGGTGTGCGTTCAACCGCCAAACACGCAGACCCGGTGTGCGCGAATGCAGATAGCGTGGGCCCGTGCACTCCCGTTCCCGCCCGGCCGGTACGGACCCCGTTCCCTCCTCGCCCGGTGACCGCGGCGAATTCGACGCTCCCGGCCCCGACCCGCGCAGGCTCCGCGCCGACGACCTCCGCTACCTGCTCGCCGTCGCCCGGACCGGGCGGCTGGTGGCCGCCGCCTCCGCCCTCGGCGTGGACCACACCACGGTGTCCCGCCGGATCACCGCACTGGAGACGAGCCTCGGCGTGCGGCTGATGGAACGCGGCGCCGAGGGCTGGGCCCTCACCGACGCCGGAAAGGCCGTCTCGGAGGGCGCCCGCGCGATCGAGGACGCCCTCGACCACGTCGTCGACGCGGTGTCCGGCCAGCACGCGCCCTCGCTGCGCGGCACCGTACGGGTGAGCGCCCCGGACGGCTTCGGCACCCTCTTCGCCACCCCCGCGCTCGCCCGGGTGCGCCGCCGCCACCCCGGACTGCAAGCCGAACTCATCACCGCCACCCGCCAGTTGACCCTGCACCCGGCCGGCTTCGACCTCGCCCTGGCGATCGGGCGACCGCCCCGGAGCCGACTGGTCACCGAGCACCTGACCGACTACGCACTGGGCCTGTACGCCGACGACGGGTACCTCGCCCGGCGCGGTGCCCCCCGTACCCTCGCCGAACTGCGGGAACACGCACTGGTCTTCTACATCGAGTCGATGCTCCAGGTCGGCGACCTCGACATCGAACGCCACCTGCCGGGCGTCACCCCCGCGTTCTCCTCCACCAACGTCTTCGCCCAGCTCGAAGCCACCCGACTGGGCGCCGGCATCGGCGTGCTGCCGGCCTTCCTCGCCGAACGGGCCGGTCTGCGGCGGCTGTTGGCCGAGGAGGTGGACATCCGGCTGCCGATCACCCTGGCCGTCCGCCGTGAGGCGGTCACCCGCCCCGCCGTACGCGCGGTGCGCGACGCCCTGCACCGGGAGGTCGCCGACCGCGCCGCCGAACTGCTCCCGGAGTAGCTACTGCTGGAGCGCCGGCCGACCGGACAGCAGGCCCTCCAGGAACTCGCCGTGCTGGGGAAGCGGGACGATCAGGGTCTCCGGCGCCTCGGTGCGCTCCGTGAGCTCGGTGCGCTCGGTGCGCTCGGTGTGCTCGGTGTGCTCCGTGCGCAGGACCTTCGTCGGCTCCTCCGTCCGTTCCGCCCGTCCGGAGACCATCACGCCGACGGCGTCCGCGATCCGGGTCATCGCCTGCGGCTGCCCGGCGGCCACCGCCGACGCCGCACCCGACGCCGCAGCCTCGCCGCGCAGCCGATCGACCTCCGCCTCCAGCGTCGCCAGGCGCGCCCTCAGCTCGTCCAGCTCGCTCTTCTTCCCCATGGTCCAGGACCCTCCCCGGCCGCTCACAGCCCTCTGACGTGCCGTTCCACCCTATCCGGCCCCCTTCCTCCACTCTCCGCCGCCGTCCAGGGATCCTCCAGGACCGGGACGCACGGCGACAGCAACGGCTCGGTGTGCTCGGAGACCTCACCCCGGACCATCCGGAGGACGCGCACCTCGTTCCCCCGCCCCGGCGCCTCGTCATCGCGGACGTGCAGCAGACCGTACGACCCCGGTGCCCGCCGGCCGACCTCGCGGAAGAAGTCGAGGACCTCCGGATCGCGGTGATTCGCCTGACCGCCGAAGTGGACGAACACCGCGCCGTTCATCCACCGCAGATCCAGGAGGTACGGGCTCGCGATTTCCGCGATCCGCCGCTGGACGCCCTCCGCGATCACCCGCAGCCGGGCCTCCTCGACACGGACGTCCTCGTCATCGGCTTCGGCACTCTCCAGGACGTTGACCCACCCGTGGTATTCGAACACGGGGCGGCAGCCTACCCGGGGACCCCGGCGGACCTCCGGCGCCGACCCCGGCAGCCCGCTCTCCCACGCCGCGCTGATCCAGCTGCACATCGACGGGCGCCGGCCCGTCGCGGACGACGCCGACGCCGTTGACGGGGATGCGGAGTCGGACGCCATGAGCGGTCCGCACCCGGGCTCGGGTGCGGACCGCCGGCGGCCGGTGGCCGGGGGGGTCGGGTCAGGGCCGCGGCCGGGCGTCCGTGAAGTAGCCGAACAGGTCGACGATGATGTCGGTGCTGCCGACGTGGTTGTAGACGTCGACCTTGCCGTCCGCGCCGACCGGTGTGGTGACGTGGTTGGGCACGGTCTGGCCGGCCAGCAGGTTGAGGTTGCTGGTGCCGGGGCGCGGAGCGCCGTGGGCGTGCACGGTGAGGTAGCTGTCCTCGGTGGTGTTGGTGGACGTCACGTTGAGGACGGCGGCGCGGGCACCGGCTGGGATGCCGCCGACGACGGTGGTGCTGTCCGGGCCCGGCTTGGCGGACGTGCCGGCGCGGGTGTCGGTCAGGCGGACGGGCACGGTCGGCGTGTACGTGGCCTGGCCGCTCGGGGAGTAGTACCCGAAGACGTCGAGGATCGCGTGGGTGGAACCGGTGTGGTTGTACACGTTGACGGTGCCGTCCGGGCCGACCGGAACGATGACCTGGTTGGACTTGTCCTTGCCGGGCTCCGGGTTCAGGTTGGAGCTGACCGGCTTGGTCCCGCCGCCCGCGTACACCTTGAGGTGGGTGTCGGCGGTGGTTCCGGTGCTGGTCAGGTTGAGCACCACGGAGGTGGCGTCCGCCGGGACGCCGCCGACGCCCGCAACCTTCACCGCGCGCGTCTCGCCCGACCCGAGCTTGCTGTTCTCGCGGGTGTCCGCCAGTCGGTTCGGCGACAGCGGGGTGAACAGGTCACCGCCGTTGGGGCGGTAGAAGCCGACGACGTCGACGATCACCTCGGCGCGTCCGGCGTTGAGCAGGGTACTGATCCGCTTGGCGTCGCCGATCGGCACGGTGACCAGGTTGGACGAGGTGCGACCGGCCGCGACGTTCACGTTCGAGGTGGTCGGGCGGGCCTGACCGGTCGGCCAGACGGTGAGGTGGGTGTCTTCGGCGGCGTCGGTGACGGTCACGTTCAGGACGACGGTGGAGACGTTCCCCGGCACGCCGTCGGCGCCGGGCGCGGTGCCGGTCGGAAGCGTGAAGGGCACCTCGACGCCGGCCCTGAGGTCGAGGTTCGGGTCCTCGCGGGTGTCGGCGAGCCGGTACGGCTCCGTGCGCAGGAACCCGGTCGGGGCGTACGCGGCCCGGAAGGGGAGGGCGACGCTGCTGGTGCGGCCGGAGGTGTCGGTGACCGTCACCGTGACCGTGTAGTCGCCCGGGGAGGCGTAGCCATGGACGACCGCGTCCAGGGTGTTGCGGGTGACGGCGGGGGAGCCGTCACCGTAGTCCACCACGACCTTGGAGACCGGCCACGGCGAGGCGGTTCCCGACGGGTCGAGCCGCACGCCCAGCGGCGGGGCGTCGGCGGTGTCGAACTGGTCCGGGACGACCTGCTGGACGGTGGCGCGGGCGGTCAGCGGCCCGGGGGTCGTGCTCTGCACCTGCACTCCGTACCCGCCGGTGAACGGCCGGCCGCTGCCGGTGTCCACGGTGACGTTCGCGGCGAAGGTGCCCGCCTTGGCGTAGGTGTGCTTGACGACCGGGGAGTTCGAGGTGACCACCGGGGTGCCGTCGCCGAAGTCGTAGCGGTAGGTCATCACGGAGGTCGGCCAGTGGACCTTCTCCGGACCGGTGGTCGCCGTCAGCGTGATCTCGGTGCCGTACGGGGCCCGCTGGTGGTCGGCCGTCAGTTGGGCCGACGATATCGGCTCCTGGCGCTCGGTCGCCCCGCGGTCGTGGTAGCCCAGGCCGGTGCCGAGGTTCGGCCGCCACGGGTCGTCGGCCGGGTGTGCGGCCGGCACGAAGCCCGGCGCGGTCTCGTCGGCGGAGTCGACGACCTCGCTGTTCACCTCGTTGCCGGTCTGCCAGCGCGGCACGACGTGGTCGTGCCGGCCGGCCCGGCCGTCCGTCGCGGCCGTGAGTGACTCGGGCGTCTGGTGCCGGGTGCCGGCCCAGTCGTACGGCGTACCGTTGCCGGAGTTCGTCCAGTACGGCGCGACGGTGTTCGATCCGGCCCGGGTGTCCTTCGCCGAGAGGGCGGAGACCGTGATCTCCGCGCCCGCGGGGTTCGGGCAGGAGAACGGCGCGGAGGGCGAGAAGTGGTTGCGCACCACGTTGTTGAAGAGGTTCGAGCCGGAGGAGTCGCCGGCCAGCTCGATGCCGGCCGTGCAGCCGTCGGCCACCGTGTTGTTGGTGAGGGTCGTTCCGGGGGAGTCGGTGACCTTGATCCCGGAGGCCTTGGCGCGAACCACGGTGACCCGGCTGGAGCCGGTGACCAGGACCTCCCGTGCGTCCATCGACTCCACGACGACGTCGTGCACACCGGACAGCCGCACATCGCCGCCCACCGCGCTGGCGCCGCCGGCCGCACCCCGGATGGTGACGGGCCGGCCGGGCTCGCCCGACTTCGTGACCACGGTGTCGGAGCCGAACGCGGACCTGGCCACCTCGACGGTCTGCCCCGGCAGCGCCGTCGCCGCGGCCGCGTTGACGGAGCAGAACGGCTTCGCCGCCGTCCCCGCTCCGGAGTCCGAGCACGCCGGGTCCCAGGCGTCGACCCGTAGCACCCCGGACGGCTCGTCAGCCGGTCCGGTGGTGGCGGCGGAAGCCGTGGTGGCGGCGGTGGGAAGGCCGCCGAGCACGGTGACGATGCCTGCGGCGAGCAGGCCCTTGGCGCGAGTGGGGCGCACGATGTGGTCCTCCGGAATAAGGACAGGGGTGTGACCCGGTGGGCAGGGCCCGGGCAGGCGGGTCAGCCCGCGTGGTTCGCAGGCGGACCAATTATGGCGGAGGCCCGGGCGGTGCTGATCACCCCCCCACTCACCTGCTGTTGTGAACCCGAGCGCGCTTGCCTCGGAGAAGGCCGTCGGGTTGGTGGATCTTCGCACGCCCGCCCGGGAGTTGGACCTGCTCCGGGGGCTACGGGTTCGGCGGCGTCCTGTGCAGCCAGCCCGGGTCGAGCCGGAGCACGGACGGCAGGAAGCGCTCGTCCGGATCGTCGGACTCGTGGCCGGGGCGCCGGGGCGCAGGCTCGCCCTTCATCCGGGCGAGTTGGGCCGAGGCCAGCGCGCGGACGTCGGCGGCGGACGGATCCCCGACCCACCCGACGGACGGCGGCCAGTCCGGGAGCTTGGCCTGCTTCCTGGCCTTGCGCACGCACGCGCGCAGGAGGCGATGGGCCTCGGTGCGGGCCCCGGTGCGCAGGGCGTGCTGGGCCAGCCACAGGTGGAGCAGGTCCGGCCGGTCCACCGGCATCCCCGCCATGGTCCGCCCGTCCGGCAGGTCCGGCTCCAGTCCGGCGAGGATGGCCCGGCAGCCCAGGTGGAACAACTGCTCCGGGGTCAGGGACGGATGCACCTCGCGGACGGTCATCAGGGCCTCGCGCACCCGGGCCCGGTCGGCGTGCTCCTCCAGCCGCAGCAGCGCGAGGTAGGCGACCCGCTCGCGCACGTGCGGGCAGCCGAGTTCATTGGCCCGGGCGAAGTGCCGCCCGGCCCTGTCCAGGTCGCCGCTCTCGAGGGCGTCGTACCCGAGGTCGCACCACCAGTCCGCCTCCGAGTGCAACGGGCCGATGGCCACCAGCAGTTCCATCGGCGGCTGCTCCGGGTGGTAGTCCATCAGCATCCGGCGGATCCGGTGGGTGCTCTCCTCGTCGACGGGCCCGATCGTGCGGTACACGTCGGTCAGCCGCTCGGGCAGCGAGCGGCCGGTCGTGGACAGGGCCTCGTCCAGCCGGTCGTAGACCTGCCGCTCCAGCCGGTACGGCCAGCCGTCGCGGATCCAGCGCGCCAGCGCCTGGTCGACGAACTCGTCGGTCGCGAAGTCCAGTCCGTTCGCCGCCGCCTCGGCGAGGGGCGGCAGCGCCGCGTGGGGATCCTCCGCGACCGCCGTCAGCCACTGCTTGCGCACCAGGGGCAGCAGCCGGGCGCGCCGGCGCTCCGGGAGGTCCAGCAGCTGGAACACGCCCTCCAGCCGGAACCCGGCCCGCTCCGTCCGGTCGCTCCACCGGTACTTGGGGTTCCGGCGGTTCCGGAAGGACGGCTGGTCCAGGTCCCAGAACATCGCCCTGATCCGCCACACCCCGACCCGTGCCATATCCGCCCCTTCCATGCCCCCTCCACGTCCGGCCCAGGGTAACGGCCGTGTGCCGGTGGAGTGTTCGGGCCCTCATGAGCCGGAGCGGCCGGGCAGGGCCGGTGACGGCCTCCGGCACGACGCCGGCTTCCCGATCCTCGGAGGCGCTCGCCCGCGGGCTACGGCCCGGTGACGGCGTCGTCGCCCAGGGCCCGGGCGGCGACGCCGAGTCGCCACGCCGCGATGTCGCGGTAGCGGATCGGCCCGGGGCCACGGCCGATGTTGCTGGCGACGAGGTGCAGGCGTTCGGCCTGCCACGGTCGGCCCACGAACCCGGTGAGCCCGGCCGCGGCCTGCGGAACGCTGACGGGATCGTCACGGCGGGACCGGGCCAGCGTCAGATGGGGGCGCAGCGGCCGGTCCCTGAACTCGATCCCGCAGGACCTGACCAGGCCCCGGACGTCGGCGGCGAGCAGTTGCAGTCCCTCCAGGTCCCCGTCGATCCCGCTCCACAGCAGTCGCTGGTCGAAGTGGCCGCCGCCCCGCAGGCCCAGGTGCAGGGCGGGATGCGACGCGACGGGACGGGCCAGCGCCGACTGCAGCAGCGGCACCACCGTGGACGGCTGTTCGCCGAGGAAGGCCAGGGTGATGTGCCAGTCCTCGATCCGGTTCCACCGCAACCGCGGGTAGCCGGCGTAGGCGGGCTGCAGGGCCCGGGCCAGTTCGTCCTTGGCGTCGTCGGGCGGAGCCAGGGCCACGAAGACGCGGCGGGTCGGGGGTTCCGGGTGATCGTCCACGTGGGATTTCTAGCACCCCGGCGGTGGCCGCGGCCCACTGCACGGCTCCCGGCCGCCGTCCCCGGCCCGGCCGGTGACGTACGGGCGCGGGGGAGTCGACATGAGCTTCAGGTGATCGCCCGTCGCCCGTCGCCCGTCGCCCGTCGCCCGTCGCCCGCCGCCTGTCACCGTCACCGCCGCCCGTCACCGCTACGGGGGCCGACCGTGGTGACGGGCGGGTCAGGCGGCCGAGACGATCGCTCGGGTGACGGCCTCGACCGCCGGGGCGGGGCGGCCGGGAAGGCGTGCCACGAGGACCCGGCGGAGCTCCGGGGGCGCGCCTTCGACGTGCAGCAGGCTGACGCCGGGTGGCAGCACCGGTGAGAGCCGGGACGGGACGGTCGTCACGCCGAATCCGCCGGCGACCAGGTGGAGTTTGGTCAGCCAGTCCCGGGCCGAGTGGACGATGCGCGGTCGGGCGGGCAGGCCGGGCCAGACGCCGAGCAGCGGCTCGGAGGCCGAGGACGGGGTGGCGATCCAGGCGGCGTGGGCGAGTTCGTCGACGTGCACCGTGGTGCGGCCGGCGAACCGTCCGGTCGAGGGCGCCGCGATGACCAGGTCGGTGTCCGCGAGGGTCTCGACGTGCAGGCGCGGCGCCTCGCCGTCCAGCGGCCGGTGGGGCGGTCGGGAGGTCAGCACGGCGAGGTCGAGCGTGCCCGCGCGCAGCCTGCGGACCAGGGCGGGGGTGGTGCCCTCGCTGGTGGTGACCGCGATCCGCGGGTCGGCCGCGGCGAGGTGGGCGAGTGTGGCGGGCAGGATCGCCGCGCCGGCGCTGAGGAACACCCCGAGACGTACCGGCGGCGTCGGGGGGAGGGCGCCGGTGAGGTCGCGTTCGGCGGCCGCGAAGGAGTCGAGGATGGCGTGGGCGTGCCGCAGCAGGGTCAGGCCCGCCGGGGTGAGCCGCACCCCGTCCGGGCGGCGTTCGAACAGGGCGGTGCCGACGGTGCGTTCGAGGGCGGCGGCCTGCCGAGAGACGGCCGACTGGGTGTAGCCGAGTCGGGCGGCCGCCGCGGTGAAGCTGCCGGACTCGGCGATCTGTCGCAGGACGCGCAGGCCCGCGCTGGAGATGTCCATGCGTCCTACGCATACCAGGGATGAGGGATCGTCGCTTCCCGCATGCACTCGGCGCTCCTAGTGTCGATCCCGACGGATCCAGGACGGACACGGACGGATCCCGACGGACACGCACGTACTCGGACGAACACGGACGAACTCGGAGGTCATTCACATGCGCGCAGCAGTTCTGACGCGGTTCGGCGCCCCGCTCACGGTGCGGGAGGTGCCCGATCCCGAGGCCGGCGGCGGTGAGCTGGTGGTCGAGGTCCTCGCCGCCGCGGTGGCCCCGTACGCGGGCGAGGTCTTCGGCGGTGCCCGGAAGTACCCCCTGGTGCCGCCCGTCGTCCCCGGCATCGGCGGCGTGGGACGGGTCGTCCACGTCGGCCCGGACGCCACCCGCCTGCGGGCCGGTGACCTGGTGTGGTGCGATGTGACGGTGCGCTCACGGGACGACGCCCTGACCCCCGACATCACGCTCCAGGGCTGGAGTTCGCGCGGCGAGGGCGGCGCCCGGCTCGCCCGTCACCTGCACGACGGTTCGTTCGCCGGGCTCATGCGGGTCCCGACCGAGAACGGCTACCCGCTGCCCGCCGCAGCCGGGGACGACCCGGCCCGCTGGGCCGCCGCTCTCGGTGTGTACACCATCCCCTACGGCGGTTTGCTGGCGGGCGAGTTGGCCGCCGGTG
Organism: Streptomyces sp. CBMA123; assembly: GCF_014596465.1. GTDB lineage: Bacteria > Actinomycetota > Actinomycetes > Streptomycetales > Streptomycetaceae > Kitasatospora. The sequence continues at coordinate 22,029 of NZ_MECK01000025.1, forward strand.
AGACGCTGCTCGTCAGCGGGGCCACCGGCAACCTCGGCAGCAGCGCGGTCGCGCTCGCGCTCGCCATGGGGGCCGGCCGCGTGGTCACCCCCGGCCGCAACCGGCCCGTACTCGACCTCCTCGCCGACCGGTTCGGCCCGCGCGTGCGCCCGGTCGCGCTGACCGGCGACGAGACCGCCGACCGCACCGCCATGACGGCCGCGGCCGACGGCCCGATCGACATGGTCATCGACCTGCTCCCGCCCGGCGCACCCAGCTCGGCGACCCGCGCGGCGGCCATGACCGTCCGCGAGTACGGCCGCGTCGTCCTGATGGGCGGCGTCGGCATGCTCGGCGGAGACGACCTCGCGCTCCCGTACCCGTGGATCATGCGCAACTCGATCACCGTGCGCGGGCAGTGGATGTACCCGCGCACGGCGAACGTCGGCATCATCCGGCTGATCGCCTCCGGCGCCCTGGACCTCGGCCCCGAACGGGTCCGCACCTTCGGCCTCGACGCGGTCAACGAGGCCGTCGGGTACGCCGCCGCGCACGGCGGCCCGTTCGACCGCACCGTCCTCACGCCGCAGTCCGGCTGACCGCACCGTCCGCACCCCACCGGCCGGCTGCCGGCACCGGCCGATCCCCGCACCCGCCTGCCCGCAGGGCGTCGCCCGGGCCCGGAAGGCGCGTCAACGCATCCCCGGGCCTTCCCGCGATCGCCCGGCACCGCCCGGCATCGTTCGGAGCACCCGCGCGACCACGGAGCACCCGCGCGACCACCAGGCGGTGCTCAGCGGTCCGGGACGGTGTACGCGGCGCGGACGCCGCCGTAGACGGGGAGTTCGGAGGCGGTCAGGTAACCCGAGTCCGGGCTGGCGAGGTCGCCGTGGGCCCGCCGCGTGCCCGAGCCAGGGGGGCGCCCGTGACGGCGGGTGACACCGTGCCGGATGATGTGCGACGCTGCAGTTCGCGCGCCGTCGCGCGCGCGGGACCGGGGGGTTCGGATGAGTGGTGGGTCGCCGTCGGGTACGCGCGGACGGTGGAGCCGGCCGGCGGGGGTGCTGCTGGTCGTCGGCGGGCTGCTGACGGCTGCCGCGGCCCTGCGGCCCGAGGGCGGACTGCTGGGGACGGCGGCGAGCGGGCCGGTGAGCGGTCTCGGGTCCGTGGTACTGATCGGGCTGGGCTGGGCCGCGCTGGTCGGCAGGTTCGCGGTGCGCTTCCGTGAGGAGGTCCGCCACCTCGACGGGCCGACGCCCCGGGCCGAACGCCTGCGGGCGGCGGCCATGCGCCTGCTGCCCCTGGCCGCCGCCGCGGTGCCGGTCCTGCTGCTGGTCCTGAACCGCCGGGCCGCTCCGGGGCAGCCGAGGCTGCCCCATGAGCTGGTGGTGCCCACCGTCAGGCCTGTCCCGCCGACCCCACCGGACAGGACGCCCGCACCGGACGTGCTGGGCGTCGGCCTGGGGCTCGGCGCGTTGGCCGTCGCCCTGCTCCTGCTGGCCGCCACGGTCGCGCTCCTGGTCGGGCTCGTCGCCCTGCGCCGACGGCGGGCCGAGAAGGTGCCGACGGTGCCGCCCGCCGTGGTCGCCGCCGGGCCCGCGAGCCCCGAGGACGCTCTCGCCGAGGCCGTCACCTCCGGTCGCAGGGCACTGGAGGGAACGGACGCCCGGGCGGCGGTGATCGCCTGCTACGCGGCGATGGAGGGCTCGCTGGCCGACTCCGGTCTGCCCCGGCACGCCTGGGAGAGCCCGACGGATCTGCTGCTGCGCGCGCTGTCCGACGAGCGGATCGACGCCGCCGGGGCCCGGGAGCTCACCGCGCTGTTCCGCGAGGCCCGGTACTCGAGCCACCGGATGGACGACGACCAGGTGCGCCGGGCCCGTACGGCGTTGGACGCCATCGCCGCCCGGCTCGCGGACACCGTGCCCCCGGTCGCCGACGGGGCACCTGCCGAGGGAGACCAGCGATGAGTGGTGCGGCGCCGCGCGGCGCCGGAACGGAGCGCGAGCTCGCCCGCCCCGGCTCGGTGCGCCACAGCCTGATCGAGCTGGCCGTGCCCGCCGTCCTCGCCGAGGTCCTGTTCGCCCTGGTCGGCGGCTGGCCCGGGGCGGGGGCCGGCGCGGCCCTGCTGGCCGTCACCGGTCTGCTGGTCGCCCGCCGGGTGGCCGGGGCGGGGGCCGAGGGCTTCTCGCTGCGCCGCCGGCCGCGGCAGATGGACGTGTACGAGCACGGCCTCGGCGACTGGCGCTGGACGGTCCGCCAGGGCCTCGACCCCCAGGGCGACTCCGCACCGCTGCGCGCCCGGCTCCAACGGCTGTACGCGGTACGGCTGGCGGAGGTGCACGGGGTGAACCTGCCCGCCGACCGTGACCGGGCGGCCGAACTGGTCGGGCCGAGGCTGTGGCCGTGGATCGACCCCCTGTCGCCCATGCCGGCCGGGGTCTTCCCGGTGGAGGTGCTGCGCGAGCTGGTCGACCGGCTCGACTCCCTGTGAGCGCCCGTCACCCCCTGGCCCCCGTACCGGTCCCCGCACCGACCGCGGTACCGACCGCCGTAGCGGTCCCCGCACCGACCCCCCGTCCGAGCACCACACCCAGCGACCGAATCGTTTCCGCAGGAGCGACATGTCCGACCTCTCCACCCGCCCCCACCGCCCCGCCGACGCCCCGACCGCGCCCCCGCTGACCCCGCAGCAGGCCGGAGAACGGGCCCGCGCGGTGCTCGCGGAGATCGAACGGGCGGTCGTCGGCAAGCCCGAGGCGCTGCGCCTGGTCATGCTCGGCGCCCTCGCCGGCGGGCACGTCCTGATCGAGGACCTGCCCGGGCTCGGGAAGACCCTGCTGGCCCGCTCGTTCGCGACCACCCTCGGCCTGGACTTCCGCCGGATCCAGTTCACCCCCGACCTGCTGCCCTCCGACGTCACCGGCGCGCCCTTCTACGAGCGCAAGACCGGCGAGATGGTGTTCCGGCCCGGCCCGCTGTTCACCCAGCTCCTGCTGGCCGACGAGATCAACCGGACCCCGCCCAAGACCCAGGCCGCCCTGCTGGAGGCGATGGCCGAGGGCCAGGTCTCCGTCGACGGCGCCACCCGCCGGCTGCCGGACCCCTTCCTGGTCATCGCCACCGCCAACCCGATCGAGTACGAGGGCACCTACTCGCTGCCCGAGGCCCAGCTCGACCGCTTCCTGCTGCGCGTGCGCATGGGCTACCTCCCCACCGCCACCGAGGCGGCGATGCTGCGCGCCCGGATCGGCCGCGCGGCCCCCGAACCGGTCCTGGAGACCGTGGCCGGCCCGGCGGAACTGCTCGCCATGCGGGCCGCGGTGGAACGGGTCGAGGTCGACGACGACCTGGTCGACTACGTCATCGCCCTCGTCGACGCCACCCGCAAGGACCAGCAGATCCAGGTGGGCGCCTCGCCGCGCGGCGGCCTCGCGCTGATCCAACTGGCCCGCGCCCGCGCCATGCTGGAGGGCCGCGACTACCTCACCCCCGAGGACGTCAAGGCGCTCGCCGGGCCCGCGCTGGCCCACCGCATCACGCTCAAGCCGGAACTGTGGGTGCGCCAGATCGAGGCGGACGACGTGCTGGCGCGGCTGGTCGCCTCCGTCCCGGCGCCGCAGACCCTGCCCCGCGCGGTGGCACCGTGAACCCTGCCCCGGAGCAGACCTCCGCCGCCGGGGAGCCCGACGGCACCGACCGCCGCGCCGAGCGCGCCCGGGCCCTGGCCGTCGCCCGCAGC
>NZ_MECK01000026.1 GCF_014596465.1 Streptomyces sp. CBMA123
GGGGGCGGCGCCCAGCTGCCGGCCGTCGGCGCGCAGCAGGTCGAGCATCCGGCGCGCGGCGGCGACCCCGCGCTGTTCTCCGGCGGCGGCCCGCAGCGTGAGCGCGCTCTCCAGTTCGGCGATCGCCCGGGACGGCTGCCGGAGGCAGATCGCGTACACGCCCGCCTCGTGGTGGAACCAGGCCTGGTCGACCGTCGAGCCGGTGTGCCGGGCCGCCTCCAGTCCGAGCTGCAGCACCCGCTCCCAGGCGCCCCAGCGCAGCGCCAGTGCCAGCGCGGGCGCGGCCGCCCGGGCCAGCCGGACCACCGCGTCGTGCCGTCCGGCGGTCCGGTCCGCGAGCAGCACGCCGACCAGGACCTCGGCCTCGGCGGCGATCTGCTCCAGCGACACCGAGCTGTGCCCGACCCACCAGGCGAAGTGCTGGGCGGCGCCGTCGACGCAGCCACGGGCCGGCCAGTGCGGGGCGAGCAGGTCGAGCGCCCCGGCGGTGAGCCGGTGGTGCCCGCCGATGGACACCGCGAGCCCGGCGTCGGTGAGTTCGGCCAGCGCGCTCTCGCCCTGGCCGACGTCGATCAGGGCGGGCAGGTGCGGCGCGGTGGGGCACTCGCCGCCGAGCGCGACGGCCAGCCTCAGCACGGCCTTCGCGGGCTCGCTGAGCCCCTCGGCGAGCCGGACGGCGGGCGAGGCGGTCTCGGCGACCGAGGGCAGCGGTACGGTGCGCCGCAGCGCGTTCTCCCGGATCGCCGGGTCGGGGTCGTGGACGGGCTCCTCGACCGCGCCGAAGACGTCCCGCCGGTCCTCCTCGGCGGCGACCAGCGCGTCCACCGAGACGTCCCGCTGGCGCAGCAGCGCGGCGGCCTGGACGAAGCGCAGCGGCAGGCCCTCGGACTCGAACCAGAGGTCGACGGCCCAGGCCTTCTCGGCGACGTCCAGCGGACGCCCGGCCAGCCGGCCGGTGAGGGCGAGGCAGGCGGCCCGCGACAGCCCGGGGACGAGGTGGTCCTGCAGCCGGGAGCCGGCCGGCAGCTGCGGGCCGCCCGGGGCGACCGAGATCAGGAAGGCGCAGCCGGGGGCGGCGGCGAGCAGTTCCTCCAGCTCGGCGCCGGTCGGCTCGGCCTCGTCGATCACGACGACCGCGCCGACCCCGGCGAGGTGGGCGGCCAGCTGGCCGGGGTCGGGCCGGTAGCCGGGGGCGTGGTGGGTGGCCGCGAAGAGGTCCTGGAGCAGGTCGGCGGCGGTGCGGCGGTGTCCGCAGAGCTGGACGACACCGCCGGGGGCGAGGTCGGCGGCGGCTTCGGCGACGGCTGACAGCAGGGTGCTGCGGCCCGAGCCGGCCTGGCCGACCAGGCGTATCGAGCGGCCTTCGGCGAGCAGGCCGAGCAGTTCGGCGATGTCGGCCTCGCGGTCGAGCAGCGGAAGGTCGGTGGGTCCGGCGCCGAGGGCGAGCGGGCCGACCGCCCGGCCGACGCCGCCGACCGGGCCGCGGGCGGGCTCGCTGCGTTCGATCCGGCGCGGGCGGGGCCGCCACTCCTCCGGACAGGGTCGGGCCTCGGAGCCGTCCGGGGCGCCGACGCCGACCAGCAGGCCGCCGGAGACCAGTTCGCCGCCGCGGGTGCGGACGGCCTCCTGCCGGAACTCCCCGGTTGGCTGTGCCACGTTCTGCTCCGCATCGTGTTCGGCCGCCGGCGCCCCGCGCCGGCCGGCACACGTCTCGGTCGCGGCCGCGGGCGGGCTGTGGGCACCCGGCCCCGGGCGGCCGTCATCTGACGGGCAGACTCTTGCACATCCGGGCCCGGCCGTGCAGCGCGGTCCGGGTGCGGGGAAGGTGAAGGCCTGACGGGCCGTCCTCGACCTGCCGGGCGTCCCGGCGGGCCGGAGTGCTGCGCCTGCCGCGCGCCGCCGTACGCGCCCCCTTGCGGGGCGCACCCCGCTGGGGTCTAGAGGACCTGCACCTCGGGGATGCCGCCGTCGACGGCGAGGATGCGGTGCAGCTTGGTGGCCACCAGCAGTCGCTGGAGCTGGGCCGGGACGGAGCGCAGCACGAGCCGGCGGCCGATCCGGCCGGCCCGCCGGTGGGTGCCCATGATCACGCCGAGGCCGGTGGCGTCCCAGAACTCCAGCCGGCCGAGGTCGAGCACGAGGTCGCCGCGGCCGCCGTCCACGGCCTGGTGCAGCCGGGACCGCGCGTCGGCGGCGGTGCGCACGTCGAGGCGGCCTTCGATGGCCAGCGCCGTGTGGTCGCCGGTGATGCGCATGCTCTCCTCCTTCGCCTGGGTGGCCTGGCCGGTCTGTCTTCTGGGGGTCGGCCGGCCCTGGCCGTGACGGGCCGGGAGGCGGGGTGGCCGCTGGATCGGGGTGGGACTGCCCGGGCGGGACGCCGGTGGCGGCTCGGTCCGCGCCCGGCCCCGGTCGGAATGCCGGGTTCCCTCATCTGACGGTGGAGCAGCGCCGCAGGTTCTGGTTTTCGCCCTGATCTGAAGCAACTTCACTCGTCCGAGGGAATATACGCAGGAACTCTCCACACCTACGCTCGATTACCGCCCAAATCACCCGTCTGCGGCGCCCGGCGTGAGGAAACTCACCCGCCCCGGAACAGCGGGCCGTACGATGCCCCGATCGCACGGCCCACCAGGCAGTTCAGGCCCGGGAGAGGCTCCGCCGGCTCACTTGCCCTCGTACGGGTAGAAGCCGCGGCCGCTCTTGCGGCCGAGGTCGCCGGCGGTGACCATGCGGGCCATGATCTCCGGGGCGGCGAACTTCTCGTCCTGGGTCTCGGTGTAGATGTTGCGGGCGGCGTGCAGCAGGATGTCCACGCCGGTCAGGTCGGCGGTCTGCAGCGGGCCCATGGCGTGGCCGAAGCCGAGGCGGCAGGCGGTGTCGATGTCCTCGGCGGTGGCGACGCCCGACTCGTAGAGCTTGGCGGCCTCGATGACCAGCGCGGTGATCAGGCGGGTGGTGATGAAGCCGGCCACGTCGCGGTTGACCACCACGACCTCCTTGCCGACGCCCTCGGCGTAGGCGCGGGCGGCGGCCATCGCCTCGTCACTGGTCTTGTAGCCGCGGACCAGTTCGACCAGCTTCATCATCGGGACCGGCGAGAAGAAGTGGACTCCGACGACCGACTCCGGGCGCTGGGTGACGGCGGCGATCCGGGTGATCGGGATCGCGGAGGTGTTGGAGGCCAGCACGGCGCCGTCCTTGGCGAGCTTGTCCAGCTCGCGGAACACGCTCTCCTTGACGTCCAGGTTCTCGAACACGGCCTCGACCACGATGTCGGCCTCGGCGACGGCGCCCAGGTCGGTGGTGGTGGTGATCCGGCCCAGCGCGGCCTCGGCGTCCTCGGCGCTGAGCTTGCCCTTGGAGACGAACTTCTCGTACGAGGCGCGGATGCCCGCGAGGCCGCGCTGCAGCGCCTCCTCGGTCACGTCCCGCAGCACCACCGGGTGGCCGGCCTGGGCGGACACCTGGGCGATGCCGGCGCCCATCAGGCCGGCACCGATCACGGCGATCTGCTTGCTGGACGCATTGCTCATGGCTGGGTCTCCCGATGCCGTCGCCGCCCCGCGGGCGGGCCCTGAAGGCGGCTCAGGGCAGGGATCACCGCCGTTGAGCCGCACCGCTCAATTCTCCCGCCTCGCTGGAGCTCGGCGGTCGCTCGCGCGAAGCGCGCAGTCCAATGCGTCCACTCGCTCCGCTCGCTCACGCGGACTTTAGTGCCCGAACCCGCTGGGCAATAGCAATCGGGAGTGTGATCTGCAACCGACCTGGTCAGCTGATCAGGATGCTCGTCAGATGGTCAGACCCAGATCCTGGGCCAGGATCGCCGCCTGCACCCGGCTGCGCAACCGCAACTTCGCCAGGATCCGGCTGACATGGGTCTTGGTGGTCGCCTCCGCCATCTCCAGCCGGGCCGCGATCTCCCCGTTGGACATCCCGGCCCCGAGACAGGCCAGCACCTCCCCCTCGCGCCCGGTCAGCCCCGCCACCGCCGCCCGGGCCTCCGGTCCGACCCGCCGCTCCGGGCGGGCGAAGGCCCCGATCAGCCGCCTGGTCACGGAGGGCGCCAGCATGCCGTCGCCGCGCGCCACCGTACGGATGCCCTCGACCAGGGTGTCCGCCTCCAGGTCCTTGAGCAGGAAGCCGGCCGCGCCCGCCCGCAGCGCGCCGTAGACGTACTCGTCCAGGTCGAAGGTGGTCAGCACGAGCACCTGGGCGGCCCCGGAGTCGACCACCTGCCGGGTCGCCGAGACGCCGTCCAGCCGGGGCATCTGCACGTCCATCAGCACCACGTCGGGCCGCAGTTCCAGCGCCAGCCGGACGGCCTCCTCGCCGTCCGCGGCCTGCCCGACCACCTCGATCCCGGGCTCGGCACGCAGGATCATCACCAGCGCCGCCCGTACCGCCGCCTGGTCCTCGGCCACCAGCACCCGGATCGTCATACCCGTCCCTCGCTCTCCTGCGCGCGCGGCAGCACCGCGCGCACCCTCCAGTACCCGTCCCGCGGCCCGGCCTCGAAGCTGCCGCCGAGCAGCCCGGTCCGCTCCGCCATGCCCACCAGCCCGGCCCGGGCGCCGGGCAGCCCGCGGCCCGCCTCGCCGCGGTACGGGCTGTCGACGGCGATCCGCAGCTGCTCGGGGCCGAACTCCAGCCGCAGCGTGACCAGTCCGGGCCCGGCGTGCTTGAGCACGTTGGTCAGCGACTCCTGCACGATCCGGTACGCGGCCAGCCCGACCGGCACCGGGACGTCACCGCGCGCGCCCAGCTCGGTCAGCTCGAACTCCAGCCCCACGTCCTGCCCGGCCGCCCGGGCCTTGGCCAACAGGGCGTCCACCGCGGCCAGGTCGGGCGCCGCGTACGACTCGTCGACCTCTCCCCCGCCGCTGTCCCGGAGCAGTCCGATCATGCGACGCATTTCGGCCAATCCCTGGACGCTGTTCTCCCGGATCACCGCCAGCACCTCCACCAGCGGATCGTCCGCGGCCAACCGCCGTCGCCGGGCCACCGACTGGGCCCCGGTCGCGTGGATCGCGATCGCCGACAGGTGGTTGGCCACCACGTCGTGCAACTCCCGCGCCATCCGCGCCCGTTCGGCACCGACCGCCTCGCGCCGGTCCATCTCCGAGAGCAGCGCGGTCTGTTCGGCCCGCAGCCGCTCGGTCTCCGCCTCCTGCCGGTGCTTGCGCACCACGTCGCCGGTCCACACCGGCGCCAGGAACACCAGCGCGCTGACCACCACGATCAGCAGCCCGGCCGCCGTGCCGGCCACCCACCACGCCAGGGCGGAGAGCACCAGCACCGTCGAACCGCCGCTCAGGTGCAGCACCCGCGACATCCGGTGGGTGCCGTAGAGCACCGCCGCGTACAGCAGGTCGGTGTACATGATCGTCGTCGCCAGCAGGCTGCCGGCGAACACGTTCCCCGCGAAGGCCAGCCCGCCGAGCGACACCGCCAGCACCGGCCGGGTGCGCCGGACCAGCTCCAGCCCCGCCATCGTCAGCAGCGGCAGCGCCACCGCCCACGGCGGCACCCGGTCCGCCCGGTCGTACACCTTGAAGGTGATCAGCACCGCGCCGCCGAGCAGCCCGCACAGGGCGATCAGCCGGTCCAGTCGGCGCGGGGGGAGAGACGGTACGAGCACGACCCCATCTCACCATCCCCGGCGGCCCGCCCGACTCCGGTCCGCGGAGGAGCCCGCTACATCGAAAGGTGCAGCCCCGGACGGCACCGCGCGACGACGACACCCCACCGCGCCCACGCGAGGCTGGACGAGGGCCTGTCTCCTGCGTCCTCACCGGGTCCGGGAGAACCCGAGGGACAGGCGCACACCGTCGCAACGACCGGAGCAGAACGTGATCGTCACCCTCATCGTCGCAGCCGAGATCTCCTGGTGGATCGTGCTCGGCCTCGCCCTCTCCACCCGCTACCTGCTGCGGTGGCGCCGCACCAGCACCGTGCTGCTGGTCGGCCTGCCGGCGGTGGACCTCGCCCTCTACGCGCTCACCGTGCTCGACCTGCGCGGCGGCGCCGAGGCGAGCTGGACGCACGCCCTGGCCGCGAGCTACGCCGGCTTCTCGGTCGGCTACGGCCCCTCGCTGGTCGCCTGGGCCGACCGGCACTTCCTGTACCGCTTCGCCGGCGGCCCCAAGCCGCCGCCCTCGCCGAAGTACGGCCCGGAGCGGACGGCGTACGAGTGGCAGATCGCCAAGCGGACGGTCGTCTCGGCGGTGATCACCCTGGCCCTGATCACCCTGCTCGTCCCGCTGTCCGCGGGCTCCGCCCACTTCGGCACCTTCGCCCAGTGGTACTGGAGGCTGGGCATCGCGCCCGTCGTCAACGTGATCGTGGCGGGCTGCTACTCGGTCTGGCCCAAGGAGCCCCCGGCCGACACGCAGGTCGAGGACGGCCGCGCGGTCGAACACGCGGGGCCGAAGTCCTGGGGAACGGGCGTCTAGCGGTTCTCCCCCGGCACCCAGAGCACGTCACCGCGCTCCTTGTTGGCCACCCGGGCCAGGATGAACAGCAGGTCGGACAGCCGGTTGAGGTACTTCGCGGTCAGCGGGTTGACGGAGTCCCCGTACGCGGAGATCGCCGCCCAGGTCGAGCGCTCGGCCCGCCGCACCACCGTGCAGGCCAGGTGCAGGTGGGCCGCGCCGGGCGTGCCGCCGGGCAGGATGAAGCTGCGCAGCTTCTCCACCTGCTCCAGGTAGTGGTCGCAGTCCCCCTCCAGCCGGTCGATGTAGGACTGCAGCACCCGCAGCGGCGGGTACTTCGGGTCCTCGACCACGGGCGTGGACAGGTCGGCGCCGACGTCGAACAGGTCGTTCTGGACGCGGGTCAGCACGGCCGCCACGTCCTCGGACAGCGCGCCGACCGCGAGGGCCACCCCGATCGCCGCGTTGGCCTCGTTGGCGTCGGCGTACGCCATCAGCCGCGGGTCGGTCTTGGTGGTCCGGCTCATGTCGCCGAGCGCGGTGCTGCCGTCGTCCCCGGTACGGGTGTAGATGCGCGTCAGATTGACCATGCCGCCACCCTAGCCGCCCGGGTTAGGCGGCGTTAACCCCAGGCGACGTCGACCCTCCCCCATCCTCCGGCCGGGGGGACCCCCATCCCGAGGGTCTCGCCGCTACGCGACGTTGACCCTCTGCCCGGGCGGGGCCGCCTCCAGCCAGGCCAGGAAGCCGGTGAGCGCGTCCTCGCTCATCGCCAGCTCCAGCGGCGCCCCGTTGTGCAGGCAGCGCAGCACCACCGAGCCGGAGAGCAGCGCCAGCTCCTCCTGGCCCTCCGGGTAGCGCCGGCCGAGCACCTCGATCTCCCGGCGCGGCAGCACCCGGCGCGGACGCGGGGCGTACGAGAAGACCCGGAACCACTCGATCGAGTCGCCGCTGTACCGGCCGATACCAAAAACCCACCCCTTGCCGTCGGTCGGGGGGACCGGGGCTGAGGTGGGTTTGCCGTTCTCGTCGAGGTCGGGCTGCGTCGAGGCGTCGGCGGGCATTTTGAGCCGGTAGCTGCAGTCGAACGTGCCGCCGACCCGCTGGATCAGGCGGCGGCGTACGGCGAAGGCCATCAGGCCGATCACTCCCAGCGCCACGACCGCCGCACACACCACAAGCGCGAGGACCATGCTCACCTACCTCCTCGCTACCCGCGTTCCCCGTTGCGGTCGTCCCGGACGACCGCGCTGACCTACCAACTACGACGACAGTCCCGGGGTCACGCTCGCGCGTCCCCGGGACCGTCGGTCGACCCCGCCAAGCCGGGGGTCCGGCACACTCAGGCGTGGGCCTTGAGGCCGCGCGCCGCGAACAGTCGGACCTCGGCGCGACGCTCGGCGTGCGCGTCCAGGTCGGACTTGGCCTGCTCCAGTGCGCGCTCGGCACGCGCGACATCGATCTCGTCCGCCAGCTCGGCGATCTCCGCGAGCAGAGACAGCTTGTTGTCGGCGAAGGAGATGAAGCCGCCGTGCACCGCGGCGATGACGGTGCCGCCGTCCACCGTGCGGATGGTGACCGGACCGGTCTCCAGCACGCTCAGCACCGGGGTGTGGCCCGGCATGATGCCGGTGTCACCGGAGGCCGTACGGGCGACGACGATGGTGGCCGCACCGGACCACACCTTGCGGTCGGCTGCGACCAGCTCGACGTGCAGCTCAGCCAACGTGGGCTCCTAGGCTCATGCAACCCCCGATTACTCGGGAGTTTCGGTAAGAATAACGGCCCCGCGCCTCCGGCATGAAACCGGCGGCACGGATTTGACCGGAATCACAGCCGATGTGCCGTGAGGGGTGGTCCCCAGGCTCGGGGGCCACCCCTCACGGTCACTCAGCTGCTACCGGCCGCGATTACTTCTTCGCCAGCTCGGCGGCGTTCTTCTCGAGGTCCTCGATGCCACCGCACATGAAGAAGGCCTGCTCCGGGACGGAGTCGTACTTGCCGTCGGCGATCGAGTTGAAGGCCTCGATGGTCTCCGACAGCGGCACGGTCGAGCCCTCGACACCGGTGAACTGCTTCGCCACGTAGGTGTTCTGCGAGAGGAAGCGCTCGATGCGACGGGCGCGGTGCACCGTGATCTTGTCCTCTTCGGACAGCTCGTCCATACCGAGGATGGCGATGATGTCCTGGAGGTCCTTGTACTTCTGCAGGATCCCCTTGATACGGATGGCCGTCTCGTAGTGGTTCTGCGCGATGTACCGCGGGTCGAGGATGCGGGACGTGGAGTCCAGCGGGTCGACGGCCGGGTAGATGCCCTTCTCCGAGATCGGGCGCGACAGAACGGTCGTCGCGTCCAGGTGGGCGAAGGTGGTGGCCGGGGCCGGGTCGGTCAGGTCGTCCGCGGGGACGTAGATCGCCTGCATCGAGGTGATCGAGTGACCGCGGGTCGAGGTGATGCGCTCCTGGAGGAGGCCCATCTCGTCGGCCAGGTTCGGCTGGTAGCCCACCGCGGAGGGCATGCGGCCGAGCAGGGTCGACACCTCGGAACCGGCCTGGGTGAACCGGAAGATGTTGTCGATGAAGAGGAGCACGTCCTGCTTCTCGACGTCACGGAAGTACTCCGCCATGGTCAGCGCGGAGAGCGCGACGCGCAGACGGGTGCCCGGCGGCTCGTCCATCTGGCCGAAGACCAGCGCGGTCTTGTCCAGAACGCCCGAGTCGACCATCTCGTCGATGAGGTCGTTGCCCTCACGGGTGCGCTCGCCGACGCCGGCGAACACCGACACACCACCGAAGTTCTCGGCGACGCGGTAGATCATCTCCTGGATCAGAACGGTCTTGCCGACACCGGCACCACCGAACAGACCGATCTTGCCACCCGTGACGTACGGGGTGAGCAGGTCGATGACCTTGATGCCGGTCTCGAACATCTCGGTCTTGGACTCGAGGTCCTTGAACTCCGGGGCCTTGCGGTGGATCGGCCACCGGACCTCGACCTGGGAGTCGAACTCCGCCTGGTCGACGTTCAGCACGTCGCCGAGGGCGTTGAAGACCTTGCCCTTGGTGATCTGGCCGACCGGCACGGAGATGGCCGAGCCGGTGTCGGTGACCTGCGCGCCACGAACCAGGCCGTCGGTCGGCTGCATCGAGATGCCGCGGACCAGGCCGTCGCCGAGGTGCTGGGCGACCTCGAGGGTGAGGGTCTTCTTGCCCGTGCCGTCGGGGTTGTTCACCTCGACGTGCAGGGCGTTGTACATCTCCGGGATCGCGTCGACGGGGAACTCCACGTCGACGACCGGGCCGATGACCCGCGCGACGCGGCCCGTCGCCGTGGTCGGCTCAACAGTGGCAGTCATAGTCATTCGCTCCCGCGGCTCGCGTCAGCGAGCGCGTTGGCGCCACCGACGATCTCGCTGATTTCCTGGGTGATCTCGGCCTGACGGGCCGAGTTGGCAAGCCGCGTGAGCGACTTGATGAGCTCGCCGGCGTTGTCCGTCGCGCTCTTCATCGCGCGGCGGCGGGCGGCGTGCTCGGAAGCAGCCGACTGCAGCAGCGCGTTGTAGATCCGGCTCTCGACGTACCGCGGCAGCAGCGCGTCGAGCACGCCCTCCGCCGACGGTTCGAAGTCGTACAGCGGGAAGATCTCCGACTTGGCCGACGTCTGGTCGCTGAGCTGGACCTCGTCCAGCTTCAGCGGCAGCAGCCGCGCCGCGACCGCGTCCTGCGTCAGCATGGACACGAACTCGGTCGAGACCACGTGGAGTTCGTCCACGCCGCCGGTCTCGGCCGTGAAGGCCTCGATCAGCTCGGCCGCCACCGTCTTCGCGTCACCGTAGGTCGGCTTGTCCGAGAAGCCCGTCCACGAGTTCCCCACCGCCAGGTTGCGGAAGGTGTAGTACGACAGACCCTTCCGACCGACGATGTAGGTCACGACGTCCTTGCCCTCGCCGCGCAGGCGCTCGGAGAGCGTCAGCGAGGCCTTGATGGCGTTGGACGAGTAACCGCCGGCCAGGCCGCGGTCCGCCGTGATCAGCAGGACGGCCACGCGCTCGGCGTTCGGGTTCTCGGTGGTGAGCGGGTGCTTGGCGTTGGACCGGAGGGCCACCGCCGTCACCGCCCGGGTGAGCTCATCGGCGTACGGAGCGGAGGCGGCCACCGCGCGCTGCGCCTTGCCGATGCGCGCCGCGGAGATCATCTCCATCGCCTTGGTGATCTTCTTCGTCGCGGTGACAGAGCGGATCCGGCGCTTGTAGACCCGAAGCTGTGCTCCCATGGGTCGTTACGTCCTTTCCCTCGCTACCGGACTCAGGCCTGCTCGGAGAGCAGCTTGCCGTCGGCGGTCTGGTACCCCTGCTTGAAGGCCTCGATCGCGCCGGTCAGGGCGTCGACGGTGCCGTCGGCCAGCAGACCGGTCTCGACGATGCCGGCCAGCAGGTCCTTGTGCTGCAGGCGGACGTGGTCCAGGAACTCGCGCTCGAAGCGGCGGATCTCCGCGACCGGGACGTCGTCCAGCTTGCCGGTGGTGCCGGCCCAGATGGAGACGACCTGCTCCTCGACCGGGAAGGGCTGGTACTGGCCCTGCTTCAGCAGCTCGACCATGCGCGCACCGCGCTCCAGCTGGGCCTTGGAGGCCGCGTCCAAGTCGGAGCCGAAGCCGGCGAAGGCCTCCAGCTCACGGTACTGGGCGAGGTCCAGGCGCAGACGGCCGGCGACCGAGCGCATGGCCTTGATCTGGGCGGAGCCACCGACGCGGGAGACCGAGATACCGACGTTCACGGCCGGGCGGATGCCGGCGTTGAACAGGTCGGACTCCAGGAAGCACTGGCCGTCGGTGATGGAGATGACGTTGGTCGGGATGTACGCCGAGACGTCGTTGGCCTTGGTCTCGATGATCGGCAGACCGGTCATCGAGCCGCCGCCGAGGGCGTCGTTCAGCTTGGCGCAACGCTCCAGCAGGCGCGAGTGCAGGTAGAAGACGTCGCCCGGGTAGGCCTCGCGGCCCGGCGGGCGGCGCAGCAGCAGGGAGACGGAGCGGTAGGCCTCGGCCTGCTTCGACAGGTCGTCGAAGATGATCAGGACGTGCTTGCCGTCGTACATCCACTCCTGGCCGATGGCCGAACCGGTGTACGGGGCGAGGTACTTGAAGCCGGCCGGGTCGGACGCGGGAGCGGCCACGATGGTGGTGTACTCCAGCGCGCCGGCCTCCTCCAGGGCGCCGCGGACGGACGCGATGGTGGAGCCCTTCTGGCCCACGGCGACGTAGATGCAGCGGACCTGCTTCTCCGGGTCGCCCGAGCGCCAGTTGTCGCGCTGGTTGATGATCGTGTCGACGGCCACCGCGGTCTTGCCGGTCTGGCGGTCACCGATGATCAGCTGGCGCTGGCCGCGGCCGATCGGGGTCATCGCGTCGATGGCCTTGATGCCGGTCTGCAGCGGCTGCTTGACCGACTTGCGGGCCATGACGCCGGGGGCCTGCAGCTCAAGGGCGCGACGGCCGCTGGAGGCGATCTCGCCGAGGCCGTCGATCGGGTTGCCCAGCGGGTCCACGACGCGGCCGAGGTAGCCGTCGCCGACCGGAACCGAGAGGACCTCGCCGGTGCGGCGCACGGTCTGGCCCTCTTCGATGCCGCCGAACTCACCGAGGACGACGACACCGATCTCGCGGGTGTCGAGGTTCAGCGCGAGGCCGAGCGTGCCGTCCTCGAACTTCAGCAGCTCGTTCGCCATGACCGAGGGCAGGCCCTCGACATGCGCGATGCCGTCCGCTGCGTCAGTGACCGTACCGACCTCTTCCACAGAAGCGGCGTCCGGCTGGTACGACTGGACAAAGTCGGCCAGCGCGTCCCGGATCTCCTCCGGACGGATCGTAAGCTCCGCCATCAGGCTTCCCTGCTCTCCTAGTTTGCGATCCTCGGCCCGCCATTGAGGGCCGCAAGTACTCGACTCTCGGCCGGGTCGTATGAACCGGCCGTACGTTTTGCCGACTCCTTGGGGAGCCGGTTTCCCGACCGAGGGTCGGATGTGCTGCTGGTTGCTCAGCCTTCGAGCGACTGGCGAGCGCCTTCGAGGCGGCTCGACACGGTGCCGTTGATGATCTCGTCGCCGATCTGCACCCGGACGCCGCCGACGACCTCGGGGTCGACGTCGATGTTCAGGTGGACCTGGCGGCCGTACATCCGGCCCAGAGCACCGGACAGGCGCTCCTTCTGGGTGTCCGACAGCGGCACCGCGCTGGTGACCAGGGCCACCATGCGGCCGCGGCGCGCGGCGGCGAGCTTCGAGTAGGACTCGAGGCCCTGCTCCAGGCTACGGCCACGCGGAACGTTGACCAGGGCGGTGACCAGCCGGACGGTGCCGGCGTTGGCGCGGCCGCCGAGCAGCTTGTTGATCAGCGCGGCCTTGGCGACGGAGCCGGCCTTCGGCTCGGTCAGCGCGGCGCGCAGCTCGTGCGAGCCGCTCACCACCCGGCCGAAGCGGAACAGCTCGTCCTCGACGTCGTCCAGGACGCCGGCCTTGTCCGCGGCGATGACCTCGGCGTACGCGGCCAGCTCCTCGGTCGCGTCCACCAGGTCGCGCGAGCCCGACCAGCGGGAGCGGACCAGGCCGGAGACCAGGTCCACGGCCTCGCCGGAGACCTGCCCGGTCAGCAGCGAGGTGACCAGCTGGGCCTTGTCCTGGCCCGACCGGGACGGGTCGGTCAGAACTCGGCGCAGCGACACCTCACGGTCCAGGACGACCGTGACGGCGGCGAGCTCCTCGGCGAGCTTGGCCGCGTCCACCGAGGTGGAGTCGGTCAGGCTGTCGAGGTTCTGCCGGCCGGCGGCGAGCGCCTCGCGGCTGGCGCCGATCACTTGGCCGCGCCCTGAGCAACGGCGGCCTTGGCCTCCAGCTCATCCAGGAAGCGGTCGATCACGCCGCTCTGCCGAGCGGAGTCCTCCAGGGACTCGCCCACGATGCGGGACGCCAGCTGGGTGGCCAGCGAACCCACGTCCTGGCGCAGGGCGGCAGTCGCCTGCTTCTTGTCGGCCTCGATCTGGGCGTGACCGGCGGCGACGATGGCCTCGCGCTGACGCTGGCCCTCCTCGCGCATCTCGGTGAGCTGGGCGGCACCCTGCTCGCGAGCCTGCTCGACGATGCGGGCGGCCTCGTGGCGCGCCTCAGCGAGCTCGGCACGGTACTGCTCAAGCACGGCCTGAGCCTCGGCCTGAGCGGCCTCGGCGCGCTCCATGCCGCCTTCGATGGCGTCCCGGCGCTCCGACAGCACCTTCTCGATGCTGGGGAGGAGCTTCTTGCCGAGCAGACCGAAGACGATGAAGAAGCAGAGCAGGCCGATGATGACCTCGGGCCACGCGGGGAGAAGAGGGTTCATCTTCTCCTCGGCCGCGAAGGCGACCACGGGGTTCATATCTGAACCTTTCGTCTGGGGGACTACCGGTGCGCCGGAATTACTTGCCGGTACCGAACACGAACGGCATGACGATGCCGATGAGCGCGAGCGCCTCGGTCAGCGCGAAGCCGATGAACATGTTGGAACGGATGAGACCGGCGGCCTCGGGCTGGCGGGCCATGGCCTGGACACCGTTACCGAAGATCAGACCGACGCCGATGCCGGGGCCGATGGCGGCAAGGCCGTAACCGACGGAAGCGATGGAACCGACGACGCCCTCAGCGATCATGGTCATTGCAGTTGTGTCCTTTGCAGGGGGTGGTGAACCGGTGGTGATTGGCCACCGGGCGATCCGGATGGTGGTTCAGGAGAGGCCAGGGCCTCAGGCTCAGTGCGCCTCTTCCAGGGCACCGGCGATGTAGCTGCTGGCCAGCATCACGAAGATGTAGGCCTGCAGGAACTGGACCAGCAGCTCGAAGGCGGTCAGGCCGACGGCGACGATGAACGAGGCCGAGCCGTAGAGCGCGCCCAGGGAAGGGCTGAGCAGGTACCAGGAGGCGATGGAGAACATCACGATCAGCAGGTGGCCGGCGAACATGTTCGCGAAGGCTCGGACCGCGAGCGTGAAGGGGCGCACGAAGATGTTCGAGAAGAACTCGATCGGCACCAGGATGAACATGACCCAGCCGGGGATGCCCGACGGCCAGCAGAGGTTCTTCAGACCGCCGACGAAGCCGTGCTTCTTGAAGGTCAGCGTCATGTAGGTGATCCACACGACCGCCGCGAGGCCGGCCGGGAACGCGATCGCCGCCGTCACGGGGAACTGTGCGAACGGGATGATCGACATGATGTTCAGCAGCCACACGAAGAAGAACATCGAGACCAGCATCGGGACGTACTTCTCGCCCTTTTTGCCGATCGTCTCCAGCACGATGGAGCGCTTGACGAAGTCGTAGCCGATCTCACCGACCAGCTGCAGCTTGCCCGGCACCAGGCGCGGCTTGGCGAAGGCGGCCCAGAAGAAGACGACCACCAACACTGCGACGATCATCGACAGCAGCATCGGCTTGTTGAAGTAGAAGCTGCCGACGGTGAAGATCGGCTTGAAGTCGAATTCGTTCAGACCCGGGGCCGGGAAGCCGCAGCCAGCGTCCCCGAAGTGGCAACTGCCTGAGGCGAGGGACGTGAGTTCAGCACTCACCACGGACTCCTTCGTCGTGACGCATGGATACGGCAACCTCGGTGTGTCGGCGTGGCCTGCGGCCACGGAACGGCACTGGAACTTGATGGGTTTCTCGCCGACCCCGCGCGACGGCTCGCTGCGCGACTGCGGGATCATCGAAGACTGCGCGGGTCCGGGGGGCGATCGATCCGCTGTGCGGACAGACCAGGCCTCTTCCCGTACTCCGTTGTTGCGACGGACGATAGCAGGCCGTCAGTGCGGCATAAACACCGCCCCCCTCGTTGGGGGGACAGCCAGGCCTCGTCACTGTTGACGTCCCGAGTCGGAGGGCTTGTCGCCCTTCTTTTCCGAGGCGTCGGTGTCGACGTAGAAGGTCTTGGCCTTGAGTGCGCCGCGCACCTGGAAGCCCGTCCAGATCAGGGCGCAGCCCAGCAGGGTGAAGGCGAAGGCCTGCCGGTTGAACAGTTCGGTGTTCTTGAAGATCGCGAGCACGATGCCGACCAGCAGGATCTGCGTGGTGTACACCAACAGCCCCGCGGCCATCATCATCTGAGGGTTCGACCTGGTCAGCCGGTCGAGCGCGATCTGGCCGAAGGTGAAGAAGGCCATCACCAGCAGTGCGCCGAAGAAGGCGCCGAGCAGGCCCTTCCCACCGGCAACAGCGAACGAGATCGCCATGGCGATGATCCCGGCGACCGCAGTGGGAATCGCGGCGCCTCGGAGGATCCGGGCGTCGTTGGACGGCATGTCGGCAGCTCCGGCGGCATGTCGAGGTGGCGGGGGACGGGCACAGATGGTGGCGGGGTGGCACCGGACCGAGTGGCCGCCGCCGGGCCGCCCGCGAGGCGGGCCCGTCGAGGGAGACCGACCAGGGACGGAAGTCCTCCACCTGTCAGGTCTTTCGGCGTGTTCTCGGTACTCGTGAACGGTATCACAAACTATTTGATGAGAGCTTTACCATGAATGTGTGGCACCTGTCACACCGACGGAGCAACGGTTCCGCCGAACGAGTGAGCCCACTTGGCGGGTCGTCAACTTCCCTGTCACCGACGGCCGGTGGCCTTGCCGTGGCCGGAGGCCGCGGACGAGTCCCGGTCGGCTTCACCGAGAAGTTGCTTGTCCTTCGCCGAGAGTTCGGCCATCGGCGCGGCGGACGACCGCCGCCGGTACCGCGGCGGGACGAAGGACTGCACCGCCCGGGGCGCCCGCGGCCGGAACCGCGGGGTCAGCAGCACCACCAGGCCGACCAGGCAGAGCCCGGCGAGGGTCAGCACCACCGTGCGGCCGGTGTTGGTCACCGAGAAGGCGACCGTGCCGAAGGCGATCAGCGCCGCCCAGAAGTACATGATCAGCACGGCCCGGCTGTGCGAGTGCCCGACCTGGAGCAGCCGGTGGTGCAGGTGGCGCTTGTCGGCGGCGAACGGGGACTGGCCGGCCCAGGTGCGGCGCACCACCGCGAGCAGCAGGTCGGCCAGCGGCAGCGCGATGACCGTCAGCGGCAGCAGCAGCGGGATGTAGATCGGCACCAGGGTGTGCACGGTGGCGGTCTGCGAACCGGTCTCACTGTTGATCAGGTCCGGGTCCACCCGGCCGGTGATCGAGATCGCGGCGACGGCCAGCATCAGGCCCAGCATCATCGAGCCGGAGTCGCCCATGAAGATCCGCGCGGGGTGCATGTTGTGCGCCAGGAAGCCGATGCACATGCCGATCAGCAGCACGCTGAACAGCACGGCGGGGGCCGCGTCGGTGATCGCGTAGCCGTACCAGAGCCGGTAGCTGTACAGGAAGAACGCCATCGCGGCGATGCAGACCATGCCGCCCGCCAGGCCGTCCAGGCCGTCGATGAAGTTCACCGCGTTGACCATGACGACGACCAGGGTGACCGAGATGACCATGCCCTGGGTCGGGCTCACCGCGACCGGGCCGACACCGGGCACCGGGAGGGTGATCACCGTGACGCCCTGCCAGACCATCACACCGGCGGCGATCATCTGCCCGCCGAGCTTCACCAGGGCGTCCACGCCCCACTTGTCGTCCAGCACCCCGAGCAGGAACATGATCCCGGCGCCGGACAGCAGCGCGCGGATGTCACTGCCCCCGTTGAACACCTTGCTCAGGTTGTCCAACTGCGAGGCCACCAGGATGCCCGCGCACAGCCCGCCGAACATCGCGATGCCGCCGAGCCGCGGAGTGGGCTCGCGGTGCACGTCGCGGGCGCGGACCGGAGGCATCGCACCGGCCGCGATGGCGAACTTCCGGACCGGGCCGGTCAGCAGGTAGGTGACGGCGGCGGTGCAGAACAGCACCAGCAGATACTCACGCACCACTGGCCTCCTGCATCACTGTCGAACGGGGAGGTACCGAAGGTACTCCCCTGCCGTCCCGGGGTTCGAGGTGCGTCGCCACGGCACACACCTTATTGAGTCGGACGCCCGGGACGTGCATCGCGGTTCGTCCTCCCGGGTAGGAGATCCGGATACCTGTGGACGCCCGCCCCTCCCGGGCTCACCCGGCGAAAGCCGCCGCCAGCCCCCGGACCCGCTCCGCGACCGGCGCGGACTCCTCCCCGGCGAGCAGCCGGGCGATCAGTCCGGCGATCTCGGCCAGCTCCGCCTCGCCCATCCCCTGGCTGGTCACGGTGCCCGTGCCCAGCCTGATCCCGGAGGCGTCCGCGGCCGGCGCCGGGTCGAACGGCAGCGCGCACTTGCCGAGCAGCAACCCGGCCGCCGCGCAGCGCCGTTCGGCCTCCGCGCCGGTCACCCCGAGCGGACTGACGTCGGCGGTCACCAGGTGGGTGTCGGTGCCGCCCGTCACAGGGCGCACACCGGCCTCTGCGAGCCCCCTGGCGAGCGCCTGCGCCCCGGACACCGTCCGCTGCGCGTACGCCCGGTAGGCGGGCGTCCCGGCCTCCGCCAGCGCCACCGCCTTGCCGGCCACCTCGTTCATCGCCGCGCCGCCCTGGCTGAACGGGAACACCGCCCGGTCGATCCGCTCGGCCAGCTCCGCGGTGGACAGCAGCAGGCCCCCGCGCGGGCCGCGCAGCAGCTTGTGGGTGGCCGCCACCGTGACGTCCGCGTACGGCACCGGGGAGGGCGCCACCCCGGCCGCGACCAGGCCGGTGGTCTGCGCGACGGAAGCGATCAGATAGGCGTCCACCTCGTCGGCGATCTCCCGGAAGGCCGCCCAGTCCGGGTGCCGGGGGTGGGAGATCGAACCCGCCACGATGGCCTTCGGACGGTGCTCCCGGGCCATCTCGCGCACCTGGTCGAGGTCGATCAGGCCGTCGGCCTCGCGCACGCCGTAGCCGGTGAAGTCGAACCAGCGGCCGGAGAAGTTGGCCCGCGAGCCGCAGGTGAGGTGGCCGCCGTGCTCCAGCGACATCGCCAGCACCCCGTCACCTGGCCGCAGCAGGGCCGCGTACGCCGCGAGCATCGCCGAAGTCGCCGATCGGGGCTGGACGTTGGCGTGCGGGGCGGCGAACAGCCCGCGCGCCCGGTCGATCGCCAGCAGCTCCGCGGCGTCCGCCAGCGCGCAGCCGGTGTGGTGCCGCCGGCCCGGGTAGCCCTCGGCGTACTTGTCGATCAGCGGGCCGGTCAGCGCCGCCAGGACGGCGGGGGTGGTGAGGTTCTCCCCCGCCAGCAGCTGGATCGTCTCGGCGCGCCGCTCGGCCTCGGCGGCCAGCAGGTCGGCGATCTGCGGATCAGCCCGGTGCAGCGCCTCGGACACCCACGGGCGCCCCCTCGTCGCGGTCGAGGCGGTCACGGCATCGGTGACGGTCATGGCAGGCTCCCGGGCGCTGCAGGGACGGTCCACCCAGGGTATGACCGGGTCGCACGCTCAGCACGGCGACGCGGGGCCGTTCGGGCCTAGCGCGGCGCCGGGACGCCGGTGAGCGCCGTCACCACCGGGTCGACCGCGTGGAATATCTCCTCGCCGCAGTTGCGGAACATGCCGATAGGCGCCCCGTACGGGTCGTCCACCTCGTCGGACTCCGGGGTGGCGGCCAGCAGCCAGCCGCGCAGCGCGGCGGCGGCCCGGACCAGCGCGCGGGCGCGCTCGGTGACGTCGGCGCCGCGGCGCGGGTCGGGCAGGGTGCCCGGGTCGATCGTCCGCACCAGCCGGGTGAACTCCTTCAGCGTGAAGGTGCGCAGGCCCGCCTCGTGGCCCATCGAGATCACCTGGGCGCGGTGGTCCAGGGTCGCGGTGAGCACCAGGTCGGCCTCGACCACGTGCTCGTCCAGCAGCTCCCGGCCGGTGAAGCCGCCGCTGTCGGCGCCGTACTCGTCGAGCACGGTCACGGCGTGGTCCTCCATCGGCGCGCCCACGTGGCCCCAGGTGCCGGCGCTCTCCACCAGGATCCGCCCGGCCACCCGGGGGCTGAGCCGGGTGTCCAGCTCACGCCGGGTGAGCCGCTCGGCTATCGGCGAGCGGCAGATGTTCCCGGTGCAGACGAACAGGATCCGGAAGTGGTCCAGCGGCCTGGGGCCCACGGCCAGGTACGGCGCTATGCCGGGCCCGTCATGGAGCGAGGCGATGGGTGTCAACTTCCGGCCTCCAGGTCGGGGACGACCTCCCTCAGCTGCTCGATGCTGATCGCGCCGGCCCGCAGCAGGACCGGGACCTTGCCGGTGACGTCGACGATGGACGAGGCGGTGGCGTGGTCGGCGTTCCCGCCGTCCAGGTAGACCGAGATCGCGTCGCCGAGCTGGGCCTGCGCCTCGTCGCAGGTCGCCGGGGACGGACCACCGGTCTTGTTGGCGCTGGAGACGGCCAGCGGGCCGGTGGCGTTCAGCAGCTCGATGGCGACCGGGTGCAGCGGCATCCGGACCGCGACGGTGCCACGGGTCTCTCCGAGGTCCCAGCGCAGCGAGGGCTGGTGCTTGGCGACCAGGGTGAGACCGCCCGGCCAGAAGGCGTCGACCAGCTCCCAGGCCTGCTCGGAGAAGTCGGTGACCAGGCCGTGCAGGGTGGTCGGCGAGCCGACCAGGACGGGCGAGGGCATGGTGCGGCCACGGCCCTTGGCGGCCAGCAGGTCACCGACGGCCTCCGGGGAGAAGGCATCCGCGCCGACCCCGTAGAGGGTGTCGGTGGGCAGCACGACGAGTTCGCCGCGGCGGATGGCCGAGGCGGCCTCGCGCAGGCCGGTGGCGCGGTCCCCGGCGTCGGCACAGTCGTAGCGGCGGCTCATCGGTGCGGTCCCCTTCCGAAATGGCACATGACGTTCACGGCGCGGCTTTACGAGCGGTCGTGCTGTGCTCGATGTTCACGACCCGACCCTCCGGGCGGTCGTGCTGTGCTCGACCTTCACGACCCGACCCTCCGGGCGGTCGTGCTGTGCTCGATCTTCACGACCCGACCCTCCGGGCGGTCGTGAAGCGCGGCCGGTTGTTCAGGTCGCGGTGGTCGGCGGTGTCCGTCCAGCCGCGTTCCTCGTTGAAGATCCACGGCACCTGGCCGCCCTGCTGGTCGGCGTGCTCGATCACCACCGCGCCGCCCGGGCGCAGCAGCCGGGCGGCGACCCGCTCGATGCCGCGGATGGTGTCCAGGCCGTCCTCGCCGGAGAACAGGGACATCTGCGGGTCGTGGTCGCGGGCCTCCGGCGCGACGTACTCCCACTCGGTGAGCGGGATGTACGGCGGGTTGGAGATCACCAGGTCGAAGCGGCCGTCCCAGGAGCGGTCGTCCTCGAAGGCCTTGGTGGCGTCCCCGGCGTGCAGGGTGACCCTGGCGCGGTCCGGGCTGGCCTCGATGTTGCGCCGGGTGTACTCCAGTGCGCCCTCGTCGAGTTCGAAGGCGTGCACGGTGGAGCGCGGCAGTTCCTGGGCCAGGGCGAGCGCGATGGCGCCCGAGCCGGAGCACAGGTCGACCACCAGCGGCTCGGCGACGTCCATGTCGCGCACCGCGTCTATCGCCCACTCGACGACCGTCTCGGTCTCCGGCCGGGGCACGAAGACCCCGGGGCCGACCTCCAGTTCGAGGTAGCGGAAGAACGCCCGTCCGGTGATGTGCTGCAGCGGCTCGCGGGCCTCGCGGCGCGAGACCGCCTCCCAGTAGCGGGCGTCGAAGTCCGCGTCCTTCACCGTGTGCAGCTGGCTGCGCTTGACGTTGTGGACGTAGGCGGCGAGTTCCTCCGCGTCGAAGCGCGGCGACGGCACGCCGGCCGCGGCCAACCGCTGGGTGGCCTGGGCCACCTCGGCGAGCAGCAGGTTCATCCGTACGACCTCATGTTTCTGCGCTCCGGCTTCGGGCTTGCGTCGGGCTGGGGCGCGCCGGTCTCAGTTCTCTTGGGCCGCGGCGAGCTTGGCCGCCGCGTCCTTGTCGACGCAGGACTGGATCACCGCGTTCAGCTCGCCGTCCAGGACCTGGTCCAGGTTGTACGCCTTGAACCCCGTGCGGTGGTCCGAGATGCGGTTCTCCGGGTAGTTGTACGTCCGGATCCGCTCGGAGCGGTCCACCGTACGGACCTGGCTGCGACGCGCGTCCGAGGCCTCCCGCTCGGCCTCCTCCTGCGCGGCGGCCAGCAGCCGCGAACGCAGGATGCGCATCGCCTGCTCCTTGTTCTGCAGCTGGCTCTTCTCGTTCTGGCAGGACGCCACGATACCGGTCGGCAGGTGGGTGATCCGGACCGCCGAGTCGGTGGTGTTGACCGACTGGCCGCCGGGGCCGGAGGAGCGGTAGACGTCGATCCGCAGGTCGTTGGCGAGGATCTCGACCTCGACCTCCTCCGCCTCGGGGGTGACCAGCACGCCCGCCGCGGAGGTGTGGATGCGGCCCTGCGACTCGGTGGCGGGGACGCGCTGCACGCGGTGCACGCCGCCCTCGTACTTCAGCCGGGCCCAGACGCCCTGGCCGGGTTCGGCGTTGCCCTTGGTCTTCACGGCCACCGAGACGTCCTTGTAGCCGCCGAGGTCGGACTCGTTGGCGTCGATGAGCTCGGTCTTCCAGCCGATCCGCTCGGCGAAGCGCAGGTACATCCGGAGCAGGTCGCCGGCGAACAGCGCGGACTCCTCGCCGCCCTCGCCCGCCTTGATCTCCAGGATGACGTCCTTGTCGTCGTTCGGGTCGCGCGGGACGAGCAGCAGCCGCAGTTCCTCGGTCAGCTCGTCGCGGCGCGCCTCGGACTCCTTCACCTCGGAGAGGAACTCCGGCTCCTCGGCGGCGAGTTCGCGGGCGGCCTGGATGTCCTCGCCGGCCTGCCGCCACTGCCGGTAGGCCCGGGTGATCGGGGTCAGCTCGGCGTAGCGCTTGGCCAGCTTGCGGGCGTTGTTCTGGTCCGCGTGGACGGACGGGTCGGCCAGCCTCGTTTCGAGGGAGGCGTGCTCGACGAGGAGCTCTTCGACTGCCTCGAACATGGGGTGGCCTTCTTCCCGTGGGGGCTCGGAACGTGTGGGGATTTCGGAACGGTGGTGCTGCGGAACGCGCGCTGGGACGCGAACGGCGCCGGTTCGCGGCGCCCCCGACATCGAGTACGGGGGCACCGGGAACCGGCGCCGAGGGAGCGCTAGGCCTTCGCGCTGTGCTGCTTGCCGAAGCGGGCCTCGAAGCGGGCCACGCGGCCACCGGTGTCGAGGATCTTCTGCTTGCCGGTGTAGAACGGGTGGCACTGCGAGCAGACCTCGGCGCGGATCTCGCCACTGGTCTCGGTCGAGCGGGTGGTGAACTCGGCGCCGCAGGTGCAGGTCACGCGGGTGACCACGTACTCCGGGTGAACGTTGGACTTCAAGGGGTTCTCCTAGTTTTCGGGAGGGCACCGGGTCGGCGGCTGGGAGAGCCGCACGTGAACCGGGACCGACGGACCAGTCTGCCAGGACCGGCCGCATCTTCCCAAACCGGGATCCGTTCCGGGATATTCCGGGCAGCCGACGGACGAACGGCGGGCCGCCGACGGACGGCGGGCTGGCGCCGCCCGCAGGGCCCCGTCAGCGCCGCGCGGTGGCCGTCGCGGCGGACTTCGGGGCGGCCTTCGGAACAGCCGTCGGGGAGGCCGTGGGGGCCGCCTGGGCGGGGTTCTCGGGCTGGGCCGAGACGACGGTCTGCGGGACCGGCTGGTCGGCCCTGAGCGCCGCCCAGACGCTCCCGGCCTGCGGCTGCTGCTCGACCACCCGGTTGGGGTCGCTGGGGGCGGTCACCACCGGCAGGGTCACCATGGTCAGCTGGTCCGGTCCGATCCCCTTGAGTTCCTGCACCAGCCCCACCAGCGAGTTCACCGAGCCGAGCGCGGAGTCGGTGGTGATGCTCCTGGTCATGGTGTCGCCGATCGACCACAGCTTGACCGGGTCGGAGAACAGCCCGATCCCGCCGGCCTGCTGGAGCAGCGACTTGACCATCTGCTTCTGCAGTTCGATCCGGCCGAGGTCGCTGCCGTCGCCGACGCCGTGCCGGGTGCGCACGAAGGCCAGCGCCTGCTGACCGTCGAGGTGGTGCTGCCCGGCCGCCAGGTCGAGCCCGCTGTCCTTGTCGTGGATGGCCACCGTGGTGGTCACGGTGGCCCCGCCTATCGCGTCCACGACCCGGGCGAAGCCGGCGAAGTCGACCTGGAGGTAGTGGTCCATCCGCAGCCCGGTGAGCTGCTCGGTGGTCTTGACCGCGCAGGCCGCGCCGCCGGACTCGAAGGCGCTGTTGTACATCGCGCGCTTGACTGCCGGGACGGCCTTGCCGCCGCTGTCCGTGCACTGCGGGCGGTCGACCAGGGTGTCGCGCGGGATCGAGACGATCGAGGCGCGTGAGTGGTCCTGGCTGATGTGCACCACCATCGCGGTGTCGGAGCGGGCGGAGTCGCCGGTGTCCCCGCCGGCCAGGTCGCCGTTCTCGCCGACCCGGGAGTCGGAGCCCAGCACCAGGATGTTGAAGGAGCCGTCGGTGGCGGCCGGGGGCCGGGCGTCACCGAGGCGGGAGTCGATGTCGACGCTCTTGATGTTGCCGTCGAGCTTCAGGTACGCGTACGCACCCGCCCCGCCGCCGACGACGACGAACGCGGCGAACGCGCAGGCGGACCACCGCAGGACCTTGCGGCGGCGACTCGGGATCCTCTTGTGCTCGGCCATACGGTCCAGAGTAAATCGGACAAGAAGATCAAATAGTCCCAAGCTGTCCCAACTCTGGAACAAAGCGGCCACGAACGCACGGAACCCCGGACCGCTCGCGCGATCCGGGGTTCCGTGCTTCGACAACCGTCCGGCTACGGTCAGTCGTTGGAGCCGGGGGTGGTCTTGGCGATCTGCATCAGGAACTCGGCGTTGCTCTTGGTCTGCTTCATCTTGTCCAGGAGCAGCTCGATCGCCTGCTGCGAGTCGAGCGCGTGCAGCACCCGGCGCAGCTTCCAGACGATGGCCAACTCCTCGCTGCCGAGCAGGATCTCCTCCTTGCGGGTGCTGGAGGCGTCCACGTCGACGGCCGGGAAGATGCGCTTGTCCGAGAGCTTCCGGTCGAGCTTGAGCTCCATGTTGCCGGTGCCCTTGAACTCCTCGAAGATCACCTCGTCCATGCGCGAGCCGGTCTCGACCAGCGCGGTGGCCAGGATGGTCAGCGAGCCGCCGTTCTCGATGTTGCGCGCGGCGCCGAAGAACTTCTTCGGCGGGTAGAGCGCGGTCGAGTCGACACCACCGGACAGGATGCGGCCGGAGGCCGGCGCCGCCAGGTTGTAGGCGCGGCCCAGGCGGGTGATCGAGTCCAGCAGGATGACCACGTCGTGGCCCAGCTCCACCAGGCGCTTGGCGCGCTCGATGGCCAGCTCGGCGACGGTGGTGTGGTCCTCGGCCGGGCGGTCGAAGGTGGAGGAGATGACCTCGCCCTTCACCGACCGCTGCATGTCGGTGACCTCTTCCGGACGCTCGTCGACCAGAACGACCATCAGGTGGCACTCGGGGTTGTTGTGGGTGATCGCGTTGGCGACCGCCTGCAGCACCATGGTCTTGCCGGTCTTCGGCGGCGCGACGATCAGACCGCGCTGGCCCTTGCCGATCGGCGACACCAGGTCGATGATCCGGGTGGTCAGCACGCCCGGGTCGGTCTCCAGGCGGAGCCGGTCCTGCGGGTACAGCGGGGTGAGCTTGTTGAACTCGGGGCGGCCGCGGCCGGTCTCCGGGTCCATGCCGTTGACGGAGTCCAGCCGCACCATGGCGTTGAACTTCTCGCGGCGCTCGCCGTCGCGGGGCTGGCGCACCGCACCGGTGATGGCGTCGCCCTTGCGCAGGCCGTTCTTGCGGACCTGGGCGAGCGAGACGTAGACGTCGTTCTGGCCCGGCAGGTAGCCGGAGGTGCGCACGAACGCGTAGTTGTCGAGGATGTCGAGGATGCCCGCGACCGGGATCAGGACGTCGTCCTCGCCGATCGGCGTCTCGACGGGACCGGCCTCGAAGCCCTCGCGGCCGCGACGGCCACGACGGTCGCGGTAGCGGCCCCGACGGCCACGACGGCCGTCGCCGAACTCGTCGTCGTCGTAGCCGCCCTGCTGGGCCTGCGGCTGCTGGGTCTGCTGGCCCTGGCCGCTCTCGCGGCGCTGCTGGCCCTCGCCCTGGGTCTGCTGCTGGCCCTGCTGGCCGCCCTGGCGGTCGGTCCGCTCGCGGCGGTTGCGGCGGTCGCGGCGCGACTCGCGGCCGTCGCCGTCCTGCCCGGCCTGGGCCTCGCCGGCGTCCTGACGCTCGGTGCGCTCCGGGCGGTCGGAGCGGTCGGTGCGCTCCGGGCGGTCGCGGCGGTCGCGGCGGTCACGACGGGTCTCGCGACCC
>NZ_MECK01000027.1 GCF_014596465.1 Streptomyces sp. CBMA123
GTGCTGATGCTCACCGCCCGCGACGCCGTCGGCGACCGCGTCACCGGCCTCGACGTCGGCGCCGACGACTACCTCGCCAAGCCCTTCGAACTCGACGAGCTCCCCGCCCGCGTCCGCGCCCTGCTGCACGGCACCCGGCCCCGCCGCGGCCACTGACCTGCGGCCCCTCCGGGACCTCCCCGAGGGCGGGTCAGACGGCTCGCGCCCGGCGGGACCGTCAGCCACGCCCTAGACTTCCGGCCATGACCACGCCCGACCCCGCCGCCGACCGGCTCGCCCGGATCGTCAGCCTCTCCTCCGGCAGCTACCTGCTCGTCACCACCTACAAGAAGGACGGCACCCCGGTACCGACCCCGGTGTGGGTGGTCCGCGACGGGGAGGCCCTCGGCATCTGGACCGTCGCGGACTCCTGGAAGGTCAAGCGGATCCGCAACCGCTCCGACGTCCTGGTCGGCCCCTGCGACGTCAAGGGCCACCCGACCGGCGACCAGTACCCGGCCACCGCCGAACTCCTCTCCCCCGAGCGCACCGGCGCCTACCGCACCCTGCTCCGCCAGAAGTACGGCCTGCTCGGCGTGCTCACCCTGCTCGGCAGCCGGCTGCGGCGCGGCGAGCGCGGCACCGTCGGCATCCGGATCACCCTGGCGGACTGACGGCCTGCCGGGTGCGGGCCCGCCGGCGCGCCGTCAGGTGGTGCTGGTGAACCGGCGGCGGTACTCGGTGGGGGTGGTGCCCAGGTGGCGGGCGAAGGCGCGGCGGAGGGTCTCGTCGCTGCCCAGGCCGCTGTGCCGGGCGGCGGCGGTGACGCCGTATCCGTCGAGGAGGAGCTGCTGGGCGCGGTCGAGCCGGACCCGTTCGACCCAGCGGGCGGGGGTGGTGCGCAGTTCGGCCTGGAAGAGCCGGGTCAGGTGGCGGGTGCTGACGGCGGCGGTGGCGGCCATCGCGGGCAGGCTGTGGTCGGCGGCGGGGTCGGCGAGGACGGCGTCGGTGAGGGTGCGCAGCAGGGCACTGCGGGTGGGCGGGGTGGCCAGTGCCGTGGAGAACTGGGACTGGCCGCCGGGGCGCTGCATGAAGACCACGAGTTCGCGGGCGATCTCCCGGGAGATTCCGGCGCCGTGGTCGTGTTCGACGAGGGCGAGGGCGAGGTCGATGCCCGCGCTGATGCCCGCACTGGTGTGGTACCGCCCGTCGTGCACGTGCAGGGCGTCGGGTTCGACCCGGACCCGGGGGTGGCGCAGTTCGAGGGCCCGGGCATGGCGCCAGTGGGTGGTGGCGCTGCGGCCGTCCAGCAGGCCGAGCGCGGCCAGGACGAAGGCGCCGCTGCACACCGAGGCGACCCGCTCCGCCCGTCCGGCCAGGCGCTCCGCAGCGGCGAGCAGCCGCTCGTCGGGCCCCGTGGTGGCGAGGTGGTCGGCCCCGGCGACCACCAGGGTGTCCAGCGGCCCGGTGTCCCCCGGTGCGGCGGTGGCCGCGAGGACCACGCCGTTGGCGGCGGTGACGTTGCCGCCGTGCGGGGAGACCAGCGTGGTCGGGTACGGGTGGCCGAGCCGGCCGGCCTGGTGGAGGACCTCCATCGGACCGCTGACGTCGAGCAGGGTCACGCCGTCGAACACGAGGAAGGCGACCCGCCGCGTCATGTCCGGATCCGAGGGGTGGGCGTCTGAACGGACATGGTGCCAGCCTACGCCGCCGGGCGAGGGTGGAGGAGTCCACCGAGCGACTCCCCGAGGAGATGACGTCATGACCACCGGAATCACCGGAAGCGGCGGAACCAGCGGAACCAGCGAGACCGTCGCGGGCGTGCGGATCCCGGACACCGCCCTGGCCCGCGAGGCGACCGAACTGGTCCGGGACACGGCCTCCCCGCTGCTCTTCGACCATTCGCGGCGGGTGTTCCTGTTCGGGGCGCTGCGCGGGGCCGAACAGGGCCTGGAGTTCGACCCGGAGCTGCTGTACGTGGGAGCGATGTTCCACGACCTCGGCCTCACCCGGCGCTTCGCCCGCACCGATCAGCGGTTCGAGATCGACGGCGCCGACGAGGCCCGCCGCTTCCTGGCCTCCCACGGCATCGCCGAGGAGCCCGCCCAGCGGGTCTGGACCGCCATCGCGCTGCACACCACCCCCGAGATCCCGCTGCACATGGCGCCGGAGATCGCCTTGGTCACCCGGGGCGTGGAACTGGACGTCCTCGGCCTCGGCTACCACGCCGTCACCGCGGAGCAACGCGCCGCCGTGACGGCCGCCCACCCCCGGCCCGACTTCAAGAACCGCATCCTCACCGCGTTCACCGAGGGCATCAGGAACCGCCCGGGGACGACCTTCGGCAATGTGAAGGCCGACGTCCTGGCGCACTTCGTCCCCGGCTTCGAGCGGGGCGACTTCGTCGAGGTGATCCGGGGCTCCGACTGGCCGGAGTGAGATCCCCCTTCACCGTGGCAGGCTTGACGGTCATGGAACATGACGAGGCCGCGCTGCCGCCCCTGCTGGTGGTGGACGGCGCGAACGTGGTCGGCTCGGTGCCGGACGGCTGGTGGCGGGACCGGCGCGGGGCCGCCGAACGCCTGCGGGACGCGCTGGTCGCGGTCGCCGCGCAGGGCCTGCCGGAGCGTCCCGGGCCGCTGGACGTGGTGCTGGTGGTCGAGGGCGCGGCCCGGGGCGTGACCGGGCTGCCGGAGGTCCGGGTGGTGTCGGCGGGCGGCAGCGGGGACGACCGGATCGTGGACCTGGTCCGCGAGGCCCGCGCCGAGGATCCGGCGCGGGCCTGCGTGGTGGTCACCGCCGACCGCGAACTGCGCGCCCGGGTCGGCGCGTTGGGCGCGGCCGTGACCGGCCCGCGGAGCGTCCGGGGCTGAGCCCGGGGTCCGGGATCCGGTCAGTGGGCAGGGCGGATCTGGAGCGCGTTGATGCCCCAGTGGATCGACGGGTCCGAGGTGTGCACGGTGAACCGGAAGTCCCGGCCGGGACGGGCGGGTATCTCCACCGAGCCGACGCCGACGGAGTCGGCCGGGCATCGCACCGCGAAGTCGGCCGGGGCGGCGGCCGGACGTGGGAATCCGGAGGCGGCGGGAACCGGCGGCCGGACGTGGGAATCCGGAGACGGCGGGAACCAACCGTTCCGGCCGTCCGACTGGTGGGGCGTGAGTGCGAAGTCGCCGGGTGTCCGGCCGTTGAGTGTGCTGGTGGGGTTCGTCCTGCTGCTGGTGGTGGTGTTCGTGGTGGCGTACGCGGTGGGGAGGCAGGTGGGGCCGGTGGCGCCGGGGCTGACGCCGGGCCCGGGTGGCGGGGCTTCGCCCGGGATGGGTGGGCACGACATGGGCGGGATGCGATGAGCCCGGCCGTGGGTGCGGAGGCCGGGGAGCTGGTGTCCACCGACCTGGCGGTCGGCGGGATGACCTGCGCCGCCTGCGTGGGCCGGGTGGAGAAGCGGCTGGGCCGGATCGACGGCGTGACGGCCGGGGTGAACCTGGCCACCGGCCGGGCCCGGGTGCTGCACCCGGCCGGGGTGTCCGTCGAGGAGCTGGTCGCGGCGGTGGAGCGGGCCGGTTACACCGCCGAGCCGGCGCCCGCCGGGGTGCCGGCCGGGATCGCCGCCGAGGAGCCGGACGAGCGGTGGCGGCTGCTGCTGACCGCCCTGTCGGCCGTCCCGGTGCTGGTCCTGTCGATGGTGCCGGCGCTGCAGTTCACCGCCTGGCAGTGGGTCTGCTTCGCGCTGGCCGTGCCTGTGGTGACCTGGGGCTCGGCGGGCTTCCACCGCCGGGCCCTGCAGGGTCTGCGGCATGCCGCGGCGACCATGGACACCCTGGTCAGCCTGGGCGTCGTGGCCTCCTTCGGCTGGTCGGCGTACGCGCTGTTCCTGGGCGGGGCCGGGCAGTTGGGCATGCGGATGCCGTTCTCGCTGACCGCCGACGGCGGCGGCGCGGCACACGTGTACCTGGAGGCGGCGGTCGGCGTGCCGCTGTTCGTGCTGGCCGGGCGGCTGTTGGAGGGCCGGGTGCGCCGGCGCAGCGGTTCCGCGCTGCGGGCGCTGGCCGAGCTGGGCGCCAAGCAGGTGTGCGTCCGGGCGGAGGGCGGCGAGGAGCGCCTGATGCCGATCGAACTCCTGCTGCCGGGGCAGGAGTTCGTGGTGCGGCCGGGTGAGCGGGTGGCCACCGACGGGGTGGTGCTCGAAGGGGGTTCGGCGCTCGACCTGAGCCTGCTGACCGGGGAGAGCGTGCCGGTCGAGGTCGGGCCCGGGGACCGGGTGGCGGGTGCGACGGTGAACGTCGGCGGCGCGCTGGTGGTGCGGGCCACGGCCGTCGGCGCGGACACCCAGCTGGCCCGGATCACGGCGCTGGTGGCGGACGCCCAGGCGGGCAAGGCCCGGGCGCAGCGGCTGGCGGACGCGGTGGCCGGGGTGTTCGTGCCCTGTGTGCTGACGATCGCGGTGTGCGTGCTGGGCTTCTGGCTGGGCGCGGGCGCGGCCCCGCAGGCGGCGGTGACGGCGGCGGTGGCCGTGCTGGTGGTGGCCTGCCCGTGCGCGCTGGGCCTGGCCACCCCGACGGCGCTGCTGGCGGCGACCGGCCGGGGCGCCGAGCTGGGCGTGCTGGTGCGCGGTCCGGAGGTGCTGGAGAGCCTGCGCCGGGTGGACACCGTGGTGGTGGACAAGACCGGCACGCTGACCACCGGCCGGATGGAGCTGACGACGGTGACCGTCGCCGAGGGCTGCGCCGAGGAGGAGGTGCTGCGGCTGGCGGGCTCGGTCGAGCACCGCTCGGAGCACCCGATCGGACGGGCCGTCGCGGCCGCCGCCCGGGAGCGCTGCGGGGCCCTGCCGCCGGTGGACGGCTTCGCGGCCGCGACCGGCCTCGGGGTGTCCGGCACCGTCGAGGGCCGGACGGTCCGGGCCGTCCGCCCGGACGGCACCGAGCTGCCCCCGGGGCTCTCCGGAGCGGTGGCGGCGGCCGGGGCGGCGGGCCGTACCGCCGTACTGGTGGAGCTGGACGGGCGGGCCGCGGCCGTGCTGGAGGTCGGCGACACGCTGCGCTCCGGCAGCTGGCGAGCGCTCCACCGGCTGCGCGGGATGGGCCTGGAGACCGTCCTGCTGACCGGTGACGGCCCGGGCGCGGCCCAGGCCGTGGCCGATGAGCTGGGCATCCGGCAGGTGCACGCCTCGGCCTCGCCGGAGCGCAAGGCCGAGGTGGTGGCCGAACTGCGGGCCGCCGGACGGACGGTGGCGGTGGTCGGCGACGGCGTCAACGACGCGGTCGCGCTGGCCTCGGCCGACCTCGGGGTGGCGTTGGCCTCCGGCAGCGACGCCGCGATCGGCGCGGCCGGGCTGACCCTGGTGCGCGGCGAGATCGAGGCGGTGGTGGACGCCGTGCGGCTGGCCCGGCAGACCCTCGCCACGATCCGGGCCAATCTGCTGTGGGCCTTCGGCTACAACCTGGTGCTGATCCCGCTGGCGGCCGTCGGGCTGCTGAACCCGATGCTGGCGGCGGTCGCGATGTCGCTCAGCTCCCTGCTGGTGGTGGGCAACAGCCTGCGGCTGCGCACCTGGGAGCCGGGGCGCGGGCAGCGCAAGGGGGGCCGGCGATGACGGCCCCGGAACCCGTCAAGCGGCTGAACCGCCTGAACCGGCTGAACCGGCTGAACCGGCTGGACCGGCTCAAGGTGGTCGGCCCGCCGGTCGGCGCGGCGGCCCTCGCCCTGGTCCTGCTCACCGGCTGGACGGCGGTCGGCGGCGCCGGCCGCCCCCGCCCGGTGGAGGCCGGCGCCGGCTGGGTGCTGCTGCCGGCGACGGGCGCGGCCTCGGCCACCGCCGCCTTCTTCACGGTCCGCAACCCGGGCGACGTGCCCGACGAACTGACCGGCGCCAGCTGGGAGTTCGGCAGTCCCATCACCCTCAAACGCCATCTGCACCAGGGCGCGGCGGGCCGCTGGGAGCCGGCCGCCGCGCTGCCCGTCCCCGGCCGGGGCGAACTGGCGATGTCCCCCGAGGACGCCGACCTGATGATCGCCGCCCCGCCCCCGCTACGGCCAGGCCAGCGGGTGACCTTCACCCTGACCTTCCGGCACAGCCCGCCGCTGCGGCTGGCGGCCGAGGTCCGGTCAGCGGCCGACCGGCCGCGCTGAACCCCCGCACGGGGGCGGCCCGCTCGGGCGGCCGGGCCGTTGGTCGCCCGGCCGACCGGCCGACCGGCCGTCACCCGTGCGGGACGACCGCCACCGGCGCCTCGGCGTGGTGCAGCGCCGCGTGGGCGACCCGGCCGAGCCGGGGGCCGAGCTCGATCGGACGGTGGCGCCGGCCGACGACCACCAGCGCGGCCCCGGCGGAGGTCTCCACCAGGCCGCGCGCGGCGCCCAGCCGGACGTCCTCGACCACCTCGACGGCCGGGTGCCGCTCGCGCTGTCCGGCCAGGGCGAGCGACAGCAGCTTCGCCTCCAGGGCCTCCAACTGCTCGATCTCGCCCGCCGGGACGGCCCCGCCCGCGTAGCCGAACAGCGGCGGCAGGTCCCAGCCGTGCACGGCCCGGACCGGGGCACCGCGCAGGGCGGCCTCCCGGAAGGCGAAGGCGAGCACCTCCTCCTCGGGTGCGTGGGCGTCGACGCCGACCACCACCTCGCCGGAGCCCGCGGAGCCGGTCTCCCGCACCACGACCACCGGCGCGCCGCTGCGCCCGGCCACCGCCATGCTGACCGAGCCGAGCAGCAGCCCGGTGAAGCCGCCGCGCCCGCGCGAGCCGAGCACCAGCAGGCCAGCATCGGCGGCGGCGGTCAGCAGTCCGTCCACCGGGGCGTCCAGCACCGCGTCGGTGGCCACGGTCAGTTCGGGGTGGCGGGCGCGGATGCCGTCGGCGGCCTCGGTCAGGATGCGCTGGGCGGCGGCGGGCAGGTCGTCGGATTCGGCGAAGGAGGACACGCCGTCGGTCAGCCACGGCCAGGCGTGCACCAGGCGCAGCGGGGCCCCGCGGCGCTGCGCCTCCTCGGCGGCCCACTGGGCGGCGGCGGTGCTCTCCGGTGAGCCGTCGACCCCGGCCACCACGGTTGACGTCATGTGAGTTCCTCCACTGGTTCGGCGCCGGGACCGGTGCGCTCTGACGCCCCGTCCGCGCTGCTCTGTTCCCACCCTGTCGCCCTTCGGCGGCCCGCCGCCAGAGGCCGCAAGCCCTCCGCCCACGGGACGAAAGGCCCCCCGCCGGAACATTACGGGCGACCCCGGCCTCCACCCGGCCGACACCCGGGCACTACCGTGGGGACACGGCGTTCCCGCTGGTCGGACGACCCCCGGTGTCGGCCCGGGCCGACACCGGGCGGGCCGGTCAGGGCACGAACGGGGCGGTCAGGGCGCGAACGGAGCGGGAACGGGCACGAACGGGCGCGAACGAGGAGGACAGCGGTGGGCGGAGCGGACGGCAGTGCGGCGGGCGGCGGCGCGCGGATGCCCCGGCTGCGCCTGGACGAGCTGCTGGAGGAGCTCCAGTGGCGGATCGACGCGGCGCGCGGGACGCAGAACCGGGTGCACAGCCTGCTGGAGGCGGTGCTCGCGGTCGGCCGGGAGCTGGACCTCGCCCAGGCGCTGCACCGGATCGTGGAGGCCGCCGTCGACCTGGTGGACGCCCGCTACGGCGCGCTGGGCGTGATCGGGCCCGACGGTCACACCCTGTCGCAGTTCCTGACGGTGGGTCTGTCGGACGGAGAGATCGAGGAGATCGGCCCGCCGCCCTCCGGCCGGGGCATCCTCGGCGAGCTGATCCACCGTCCGCAGCCACTGCGCTGCCCGGTGCTCTCCGACCACCCGGCCTCGGTCGGCTTCCCGCCCGGCCACCCGCCGATGCACACCTTCCTGGGGGTGCCGGTGCGGGTGCACGGCGAGGTGTTCGGCAACCTCTACCTGACCGACAAGCGCGGCGGGCTGGACTTCGACGAAGACGACGAGGCCGTGATCGCCACCCTGGCGGTCGCGGCCGGGGTCGCCATCGACAACGCCCGACTGTACGAGGAGGCGCAGCTGCGCCAGCGCTGGCTGCGGGCGAGCACCGAGATCACCCGCAGCCTGCTGTCGGGCGCGCCGCGCCTGGAGGTGGTCGAGCTGATCGCCCGCCGGGCCCGGGAGATCGCCGGCGCCGAGCTGGCGGACGTCTCGGTGGCGCTGGCCGGTCCGGAGGAGCGGGCCGAGGAGCTGGCGGTGGAGGTCGCGCTCGGTGCCGAGCCGGCCGCGCGGCTGGGGGTGACGGTGCCGGTGGACGGCACGCTCTCCGGCGCCGCGTACGCCTCCGGTTCGCCGGTCACCAGTGACGAACTGGCCGCCGACGCCCGCTTCCCGGCCGGCCCGGCGGGCCGCTTCGACGGTCTGGGCCCGGCCGTCGCGGTGCCGCTGGGCACCGGCCCCGGGTACGGGCGGGGCGTGCTGCTGCTGGCCCGGGCGCAGGGGCAGCCGGCTTTCGGGCCGGAGGAGACCGGCCCGCTGCTGGGCTTCGCCGACCAGGCCGCGCTGGCCCTGGAACTGGCCGAACGGCGGCGCGACGCCGAGCAGTTGAACCTGCTGGAGGACCGCGACCGGATCGCCCGGGACTTGCACGACCTGGCCATCCAGCGGCTGTTCGCCACCGGGATGACGCTGCAGAGCGCGGGCCGGTTGATCGAGAGTCCGGCCGCCGCCGACCGGGTCGCCCGCGCGGTGGCGGACCTGGACGAGACCATCAAGATCATCCGCTCGACCATCTTCGGCCTGCGCGCCCACAGCGAACCCGACCGCGGGCTGCGCGCCCGCGCCACCCGGGCCGTCACCGAGGCCCAGGGCCCGCTCGGCTTCGCTCCCCGGCTGAGCATGGAGGGCCTGCTGGACACCGACGTCCCGCAGGAGCTGGCCGCCCACGTGGTCGCCGTCCTGGCGGAGGCGCTCAGCAACGCCACCCGGCACGCCCGGGCCACCCGGGTCGAGGTCACCCTGCGCGCCCTGGCCGGGCGGGTGGTGCTCACCGTCGCGGACGACGGGGTGGGCATCCCGGAGGGCGGCCGGCGCAGCGGGCTGCGCAACCTGGCCGAGCGCGCCGAACGGGTGGGCGGAGCCTTCACCCACGGCCCGGCGGACGGCGAGGGCGGTGGCACCCGGCTGGTGTGGGAGGCCCCGCTCGGCTCGTAGCGGCCGTCCGACGACTCCCGCCGCCGTACGGGGGAACTCCGCCACCGCCGCCGCGCCGTGCTCCCGGCGCCGGCTCGGGCCGCCCCTAGCCTGCTCGCGTTCCCCCTCCCGCTCCTGCCCGGCCGGGCGACGAGCGGACGAGCTGACGAGCTGACGAGCACGAGGACGGCCGATGGCCCACGAGTCACCCGCGACCGCAGCCCCGCCCCCGGGCACCGCCGAGGTCCCGTCCGCGCCGCCGCCCGGCGGGGCGGTGACGGCGCTGCGGATCGCGGTCGCCGCTGCCGGTGCGCTGCCCGCCGTGGTGCTGCGGCTGGCCGGGATCCACCCCGCACCGGTGCCGGGGATGCTGCTGTTCGGCCTCGGGGTGCTGTCGGCGGCGCTGCTGCTGATGTGGGCGGCGGAGACCGCCCGGGCGGACATCTCCGGACCGCTGGCGCTCGCGCTGCTGGCCTTCATCGCGGTGCTGCCCGAGTACGCCGTCGACCTCTGGTTCGCCTACACGGCCGGCACCCGCCCCGAGTACGCCGCCTACGCGGCCGCCAACATGACCGGCGCCAACCGGCTGCTGGTCGGCGTCGGCTGGCCGCTGGTCGCGCTGGCCGCGTACTTCGCCGCCCGCCGCCGGGGGATCGCCCCGGGGATCGTGCTGCGCGAGCACCGCCGGATCGACACCGCGTTCCTGGGCGCCGCCGCCCTGGTGGCGTTCGTGATGCCGGCGACCCGGCGGATCTCCTGGGTACTCTCGGTGGTGCTGATCGCCTGGTACGCCTACTACCTGTTCCGGATCAGCCGCTGCAGCGAGACCGACGAGGAGGAACTCGTCGGCGTCCCGGCCCGGTTGGCGCTGCTTCCGGCCCGGCGCCGCCAGGCCGTCACCGTCCTGGTGTTCACCGCGGCCGCCGCCGTGGTCTTCGCCTGCGCCGAGCCGTTCGCCACCTCGCTGGTCGACGCCGGCTCCTCGCTCGGCATCGACCGCTTCCTGCTGGTGCAGTGGCTGGCCCCGCTGGCCTCCGAGGCGCCCGAGCTGATCGTCGCGGTGGTCTTCGCCTGGCGGCTGCGCGGCGACGACGGCCTGGGCGCACTGCTCTCCAGCAAGGTCAACCAGTGGACGCTGCTGATCGGCTGCCTGCCGCTCGCCCACCTGCTGGGTGGCGGCCCCGCCTCGCTCCCCCTGGTGGAACGCCAGGTGGACGAGGTGCTGCTGACCGCCGCCCAGACCGTCCTCGCCGTCGTCCTCCTCCTCGACCTCCGCTTCCTCCCTTGGAAGGCCGCCCTGCTGCTGGTGCTGTTCGCCGCCCAGTTCGCGCTGCCCGGCGAGTCCTCCCGGCTGGTGCTCAGCTGGGTGTACCTCGGCCTGGCGCTTCCGCTGCTGGCTCTGCGCCTGCGTGAACTGCCGCCCACCGTACGGGCCTTGGCGGGCCGGATCGCGGGCGATCCGCACTGACCGCACTGACCGCACCGACCCCTGACGGCCGCGCCGGCGAGCGCAGGAAGCGAGCATCGCCCCGCTCCGTTCCGAGTGGTAGTCAAGCGAACGGCGGGCGGCGGGGCAAGTGGTGCGCGCGGATCCGCCGGAACCCGGGGCCCGCTGTGAAGATGGCAGCCCGTCAGACCCGCTTGTCGGCATCGTCCCTACCCGAACGAAGGGACCGACCGGGAGTGGTTCACAGTTCCGCCACGGAGCCTTGGAAGAACACCCTCAACATCCATTGTCGCCACGCATGTTCGAAGGTAGAGTCGCCGTTCGCCGAGCACGGATGAGCAGTTCTCAGCGCATTTGGGGCGGGCATGTCAAATAATCACGGTTCCCTCCAGGTCGCCCCCGACCTACTTGACGTGTTCAGTGATATCGCACGTCGAAATCCCCTTCGTCCGGCGATCGTCCACAACGGACGCGCCCTCACCTACCACCGCCTCCAGGAGGCGGTGAACGCCCTGGCCACGCGCCTGGGCCCGGATCCCGGCACGGTCGCCGTGCCGGCCGTCCACGCACCGGAAACGGTGGTCGCACTTCTCGGCGTGCTGACCGCCGGGGGCACCTATTGCCCCATCGATCCGGCATTCCCGGCGGCCCGCCGACACGCCATGGCGGCGGCCGCGCGATGCCGTACCGCGGTGTCCGCGGGCTCCCCCGACCTCCTCCAACTCGACATCCGATTAGTGGAGTTACCAGACCCATCAAAAAACTCCGGGGACCCCCCGGGAAGCCCCCCGGCACACCCGCCCGGGGCAGGCCCGGAACAACCGGCCTACATTCTCTTCACGTCGGGTTCGACCGGGCAGCCGAAACCCGTCCTGACACCCCGCCGGGCCGTCTCGGCCACCGCCCACGCCCTGGGCGGGCTGTTCCGGCTCACCCCCGAGGACCGGGTGCTCCAGTTCGCCTCGCTCAACTGGGACACCTGCTTCGAGGAGATCCTCCCGACCCTCGCCACGGGCGCGACCCTGGTCATCGACCGGGACGCGCACAGCGGCTCCTTCCCCCGGTTCCTGCGGCTGGTCGAACGCGAGCGGATCACCGTGCTCGACCTGCCCACCGCCTTCTGGCACGAACTGGTCCACCACCTGGTCGACTCCGGCGACCGGCTTCCGCACTGCCTGCGCCTGCTGGTCATCGGCGGAGAGGCCGCCGCGCCCGCCAGACTGGCCGACTGGGCCCGGCTGCCGACCAGGGGGATCCGGCTGCTCAACACCTACGGCTGCACCGAAACCACCCAGATCACCCATGCCGTGGACCTCGCCGGCCCACTGGCCCCCGGGCGGAGCTGGGACGGCACCGCCCGCGCGCCGATCGGCCGCGCCCTGCCGCACGTCGTCGAACGCCTCGGCGAGCAGGGCGAGTTGCTGATCGGCGGCCCGTCCCTCGCACTCGGCTACCTCGGCCTGCCCGAGGCCGGCGCGGCGCGGTTCACCACCCTGGACGGCGAACGGTTCTTCCGTACCGGCGACCGGATGAGCCGCGACCCGGACGGACTGCTCACCCACCAGGGCCGTCTGGACGGCGAGTTGAAGGTCCGCGGCATCCGGGTGGACCCGGCCGAGGTGGAGGCGCACCTGACCGGCCACCCGGACGTCACCGCCGCCGCCGTCACCGGCGTCACCACGGCCGGCCGCACCACCCTGGTCGCGTACGTGGTGGCCCGCCCGTACGCCGCCTCCGCCGAGCTGGACCGCGAACTGCTGCGCCACCTGCGGGCGCGCGTCCCCGGCCACCTCGTGCCGGGCCGGATCACCCTGGTACCCGCCCTGGTGCACACCCCGAGCGGCAAGGTCGACCGGACCGGCTGCCACCTGCGCTACGCGGGCTCCCCCGACAGGTCGAAGGAGACCTCCCCATGAGCACCGACCTCACCTCCCCCGCCGGCACCCAGACCCTGGTGGCCGTCTTCCGGCGCGTGCTGGAACGCGAGGACGTCACCGCCGACTCCGACTTCTTCGACCTGGGCGGCGACTCCCTGGTCGCCACCCGGGTGCTCAGCGCCGTCGCCCGCGCCCACGGCGTCGAGCTGACCTTCGACGACTTCCTGCTCGCACCCACCCCGGCCGGCCTCGCCCAGCGCATCGCGGCCGCCGCGTGAACGAGGACCACAGACGTACCACCGTCGTGGTCGGCGCCGGCCTGGCCGGCCTCACCGCGGCGACCGGACTGGCCGCCCGCGGGTACGCCGTCACCGTCCTGGAGGCCCGGGACCGGGTCGGCGGACGCACCCACGGCATCGAGGCCGCCCCCGGCGTCCTGGTCGACGCCGGGGCCGCCTACCTCGGCGACCGGCACACCGAACTGCTGGCCCTGGCGGCCGACTTGGGGCTCAAGACCACCCCCACCACGATGCTCGGCGCCAGCCGCTTCGCCCTCACCCGGCACGACGGCTCCGCCGAACCCGCCACCCGGGACGGCCGGTTCCCCCCGCTCGACGCCGTCGCCCTCGGCGACCTCTTCGAGCGACTGGCCGAACTCACCGACACGGTACGGCCGGAGGCCCCCTGGCTCACCCCGGACGCCGAACGGCTGGACGCCCTGACCGTCGCCGAGTGGGCCGAGCGGCACCTCACCCACCCGGACGCCCGGCTCTTCCTCCCGCTCTTCCTCGGCGAGATGTGCGCCGCCGACCCGGCCGACCTCTCCGTCCTGCACCTCGCCTTCTACCTGCGCTCCGGCGGCGGCCTGCGCTACCTCAACGCCTTCGCCGGCGGCGCCCAGCAGGACCGGATCGACGGCGGCGCCCACCAGCTGTGCCAGCGGCTGGCCGAACCGCTGGGCGCCCGGGTCCGGCTGGGCGAGGCGGTCCGGGCCGTCCACCAGGACGACCGGGCGGTGACGGTGCACACCGACCGGGGCGCCTACCGGGCGGACATCGCGGTGCTGGCGCTGCCACCCCTGCTCGCCGACACGATCGCCTACCAGCCCCCGCTGCCCGCGCCCCGGGCCGGGGAGCGCACCACGCGCGGCTGCGCGATCAAGGTCCACCTGGTCTACCCGTCCCCGCTCTGGCGCGAGCACGGCCTCTCCGGCTGGTCGGTCAACGCCCGGGGGCCGCTGCTCTCCACCGTGGACGACTCGCCCGGGAGCGGCTCACCCGGGAGCGGCTCATCCGGGGACGACTCGCCTGGGGGCTACTCCTCCGGGGCCTGCTCCTCCGGGGCCTGCTCACCGGCGGACGGGATCGGCGTGCTGACCGGCTTCGTCACCGGCGCCGAGGCCCACCGCTTCGGCGCGCTCACCCCCGAGCGGCAGCGCGCCGAGGCCGTCGAGCAGGCCGCGCGGCTGTTCCCGATGCTCCCCGAGCCGCTCGGCGTCCACGTCACCGACTGGGTCAACGACCCGTTCAGCCGGGGCTGTTACGCCGCCCTGCTGGGGCCCGGTGACTGGATCCGGACCGGCCCGACGCTGACCGCGCCGCACCAGCGGGTGCACTGGGCCGGCACCGAGACCAGCACCGCGTTCTTCGGCCTGATGGAGGGCGCGATCCGCTCCGGCCACCGGGTGGTCGCCGAGGTCCTCGCCCGCGGCTGAGCCCGCGTCCCCTCCCCCGGCCCCACCTCCCCCTCACCCTCACCCTCACCATCCCCCCAGGCGCCCGTCCCACGAGGCCGCGCGTCCGGCACCCCACGCCCGGAGACCGCCATGAGCGACCAGACCCCCATCACGCCCCTCGCCGCCCGCGAGCGGCTGATGACCGAGCCCGCCCTCGGGGCCGGCAACTTCCTCGACCACGCGGTCGCGGCGAACCCCCACCGGTCCGTCCCGTTCGTCTTCACCCACCGCACCGACCACCGCGGCGAGGTCGTGCTGCGCGGCCACAGCCTGCTCGACCTGGTCGCCCTGCGCGACCGCTACGCCGCCTGGTACCACGCCAACGGGGTGCGCCCCGGCGAGCCGGTCGCCGTGGTGGTCGGCGAGGGCCTGGAGCCGCTGCTGCACTTCCTCGCGCTCACCTCGCTCGGCGCCGTCCCCGCGCTGGTCAACGACGCGATGCGGCACGACGTGCTGGTGCGCTACCTGGACCACGTCGGCGTGGTCGGCGTGGTCGCCGACGACACCACCCGGCTCGCCGCCGCCTACCGCCAGGACCCGCAGCGGCGCCCGCGCTTCCTCGCCCTGGCCGCCGAGGTGCGGGCCTTCGACGCCGCCGCCGTCGACCTGCCCGCCGGCCACCCGTACCGGCACGCCGACGACGACGTGGTGGCGCTGATCCACTCCTCCGGCACCACCGGCACC
This sequence comes from Streptomyces sp. CBMA123, assembly GCF_014596465.1. GTDB lineage: Bacteria > Actinomycetota > Actinomycetes > Streptomycetales > Streptomycetaceae > Kitasatospora. The sequence continues at coordinate 14,844 of NZ_MECK01000027.1, forward strand.
CCCAAGTCGACCATGCTGGCGCACCGAGGCTTCTGGGACGGCAAGCAGCCCCGGATGACCCGCTTCCCCGCCGAGCCGTACGACCGGCTGATGTCGCTGATGCCGCACACCCACGCCGGCGGCCTCAGCTACTTCCTCACCGCCGTGCTGCTCGGGCTGCCGACCGTGGTGATGGCCGACTGGCGGCGCGCCGTGGTGGAACCGGTGATGGAGGCATTCCAGCCGACCATGGTCGCCTCCTTCCCCCGGACCTTCGTCGAACTGGCCACCGGCGAGCTGCCGGTGCGCGGCGCGGCCCGGGTGCACTCCTGGTTCAACACCGGCGACAGCGCCCACCACGGGCACATCCGCCGGCTGGTCACCCTCGGCGAGCGGCCCGCCGGACTGATCCGCCCCTGGCTGCTGCCGCCGCAGCAGGCCGGGCAACCCGCCCTGCCCGGCTCGCAGTTCGTCGACGGACTGGGCTCCTCGGAGATGGGCATGGCCCTGTTCGGCCAGGTCACCACCCCGGAGAGCGAGCGTGACGACCGCTGCGTCGGCAAGCCGCTGGAGGTGGTGCGCCGGGCCGCCGTGCTGGACCACGACGGCGTCGAAGTCCCGGACGGCACCGTCGGGTTGCTGGCCGTCGACTCCCCCTCGCTGACCCCGGGCTACTGGAACGACGAGCGGCTCACCGCGAGCTTCGAGCTGGCCGGCTACTGGCTCACCGGCGACGTCGCCCGCCGCGACGCCGAGGGCCGCTTCCACCACCTGGACCGCACGGTGGACGTCATCGACACCGTCGACGGCCCGGTCTACAGCCTGCCGATCGAGGAGGTGCTGCTGGCCGACTGCGCGGACCTCGTCCGGGACTGCGCGGTGGTCGGCGTCCCGGCCGGCTCCGGCGCCGGGCAACTGCCCATAGCGGTCGTCCAGTTGCAGGCCGAGGTGGCGCAGGCCGACGCCGAGGAGGTGGTCCGGTCCGCCGCCAACGAGGCGCTGACCGCCGCCGGACTGGCCGCCCTCGCCGCCGTCCGGCTGGCCCGCACCCCGGCGGACTTCCCGCTCGGCCCGACCGGCAAGGTCCTCAAACGCGAGCTGCGCACCCGCCACGCCGGCCTCCTCACCGGCCGGTAGGGCGCCGTGGACCACCCAGCCGACCACCCCGCGGACCACCCCGCGGACCGTCCGGCGATCCGCCAGCCGTACCAGTACGTACGGACGGCACTGGTCGAACCGGACTGGCGCCGGCTGCCCGGCTGGCGGCAGGTCACCGCGGCGCAGTGGCGCGACCCCCAGTGGCAGCGCGCCCACTCCGTGCAGAACGCCCGCCGGCTGCGGGCCGTCGTCGGCGAGCTGCTCACCGACCGCTTCTACGACGAACTCGCCGCCGACCAGGCCGAGTTGGCGACCATGCCGGTGCTGCTGCCGCCCCAGGTGCTGAACACCATGGCGGCCGACGCCCCGCCCGAACCGCGGGCCTTCACCGAGGCCTTCCTGGCCGACCCGGTGCGCCGCTACATGCTGCCGGTACGGGCGGACCGCCACCCGCGCTGGCCCAGCCACCCGCTGGCCGAACGGGACTCCCTGCACGAGGCGGACATGTGGGCCGTCGAGGGCCTGACCCACCGCTACCCCACCAAGGTGCTCGCCGAACTGACCGCCACCTGCCCCCAGTACTGCGGGCAGTGCACCCGGATGGACCTGGTCGGCACCTCCACCCCGCAGGTCGCCAAGACCCGGCTGCTGCTGCGCCCCGCCGACCGGCAGGAGCAGATGCTCGACTACCTCAAGCGCACCCCCTCGGTGCGCGACGTGGTGGTCTCCGGCGGCGACCTCGCCAACGTGCCCTGGCCGCGCCTGGAGTCCTTCCTGCTGCGGCTGCTGGACCTCGGCTCGGTCCGCGACATCCGGCTGGCCAGCAAGGCCGTGGTGGGCCTGCCCCAGCACTGGCTGCAGCCCCGGGTGCTGGAGGGGGTGGCGAGGGTCGCCGCCGTCGCCGCCCGCCGGGCCGTCAACCTCGCCGTCCACACCCACGCCAACCACGTCCGCTCCGTCACCCCGCTGGTCGCCGAGGCGGCCCGGGCGCTGCTGGACGCGGGCGTACGGGACGTCCGCAACCAGGGCGTGCTGATGCGCGGCGTCAACGACACCCCGGAGGACCTGCTGGACCTCTGCTTCGCCCTCCAGGGCGAGGCCAACGTCCTGCCGTACTACTTCTACCTCTGCGACCTCGTCCCGGGCGCCGAGCACTGGCGCACCCCGCTGCACCGGGCGCAACACCTCCAGGAGGCGATCATGGGCTACCTGCCCGGCTACGCCACGCCCCGCCTGGTCTGCGACGTCCCGCGCGTCGGCAAGCGCTGGGTGCACCAGGCCGTGGCGTACGACCGCGAGCGCGGCATCTCGTACTGGACCAAGAACTACCGCACCAGCCTGGAGGGCGGAACGGCCGACGAGGCCGCGCTCGAACGGCGCCACCCCTACTACGACCCGGTGGACACCCTCCCCGAGGCCGGCCGCCGCTGGTGGGCCGGATCGTCCGCCGCCCCCGCACCCCGAGGAGCCCGATGAACACCCGCGCCGCCGAGCGCCCCCGACCCGGCGACCCGGCCGGCCCGCTGCGCCGGATGTGCTGGATCTTCCCCGACCGGGAGTCCTCCCGGATGGCCGAGATGTGGCACGGCTTCTTCTGGGACCTCTACGCCGAGAGCGCCGCCGGCCTCGGCCTGCGCTGGAGCCGGCACGCCCCGGACGCCGTCAGCGTGGACGCCACCGGCCCCGGCCGCCCCCGGGTGTACGTGGACGACGAGCCGGTGACCCCCGAGGACACCCTGTTCATCACCGCGCTCTACTCGCTGCCGTACCAGTCGATGGACGTCTTCAACCAGTACTCCCTCTACGCGGTGCTCGAACAGGCCGGCTTCTACCTGCCGTTCCCGCCCCAGGTGTCGCTGATCGGCAACGACAAGCTGGCCACCCTGCTGTTCCTGGCCGGCTCCCCGGTGCCGACCATCCCGACCGTACGGATCGGCACCGGGCGGGACACCGCCAAGTACGGCTACGAGGTCGCGCTCGGGGCGATGACCTACCCGGCCATCGTCAAACCCGCCGGCTGGTGCGGCGGCGGCGGGATCAACCTGGCCCACGGCCCCGAGGACGTCCGGGGCCTGGCCAGCCTCGCCCAGGGCGGCGACACCACCCTGGTGATCCAGCCGTACCTGGGCGACGGCACCATCGACTACCGGGTGTACGTGGTCGACGGCCGCCCCTACGCGGTGATGAAGCGCACCCCCGAGCCCGGCTCCCCGGTCGCCAACGCCAGCCGCGGCGGGGCCATGGAGTTCCCCCCGGTGCCGCCCGAACTCGCCGCCGCCACCGCCTGGTTCGCCGAACGGCTGCCGATCCCGTTCTTCTGCGTCGACTTCCTGTACGACGGCGAGCGCTACTGGTTCTCCGAACTGGAACCGGACGGCGTGATCGCCCCGGACTACACCGACCCGGACCGCACCCTGCAACGGGACGTCACCCGGGCCCGGTTCGCCGCCTACCGGGACGGCCACGCCACCTGGCTCGCCGACGGCGCCCGCCCGCTCACCCTCCCCCCAGCACCGGACGGACCCCGATGACCGCCTTCTCGCTCGCCCCCGAGGCCGCCGGGCCCCGGCTGCACGTGGCCCGGCGCACCCTGGAGCGGCTGCGGAGCGTCCCCGCACTGGCCCCGCGCTACCCGGCGCACCTGGACGCCGACAGCCTGGAGCGGCTCGCCGAACTCCCCCCGCTGGCCAAGGACGACCTCAACACCGCCCTCGCCCACCTGGAGCCGGCCGCCGAGCAGTCCGCCACCTGGCTGTTCCAGAGCGGCGGCTCCACCGGCGCCCCGAAGGTCGGCTACGCCCCCACCGGCTTCTACATGGCCGGTGTGCACGCCCACTGGCAGCCGCTCGACCGCGCCGACGTCTTCGTCAACGCCTGGGGCGCCGGCCGGATGTGGGGCGCGCACTTCCTCGCCGCCGCGCTCGCCGACCTCTCCGGCTGCCGGATCATCGCCCTCGGCTCCGTCGCCGGGGACGAGTACGGCGGCTGGCTGGAGTTCCTGGCCGCCCGCCGGGTGACGGCCATCGGCGGCACCCCCAGCGTGCTGCGGCTGTGGTTCTCCCAGGCCCGCGCCGCCGGGGTCCGACTCCCCGCACTGCGCAAGGTGTTGTGGCTCGGCGAGGCCTGGCAGCCGCAGCTGGCGGCCGACCTGGCCGCCGTCGCCCCGCAGGCCCGGCGGTGGGGCATGTTCGGCAGCACCGAGACCTGGGTGGTGGGCACCAACACCCCCGACTGCCCGGCGGACGTCTTCCACCCGCTGCCGCACCAGTTGGTGCACACCGACGCCGACGGCCTGCTGGACTTCACCACCCTCGACCCCGAGATGCTCAACCCGGTGCTGCGCTACCGCACCGGCGACGCGGGCGAGTTGACCACCTGCCGGTGCGGCCGCCCGGAGCCGGCCATGCGGGTGCTGGGCCGGCGCGACAGCGTCGTGCAGGTGCGCGGCCTGGGGCTGGACGTGGACGAGCTGATCGCCCGGGCGGAGCGCACCCCGGGCGTGGCCCGGGCCCAGGTGGTGCTCACCGAACGGGCCGGCCGGGCGACCGGCGTGGAGGTCCTGGTGGTGCCCACCGGAGCGGCACCCGCCCCCGACGTCGAGCGGCTGCGCACCGAACTGTTCACCGCCACCCTCACCCTCGGCACCGCCTTCCAGCACGACCCGGGCTCCTTCCGGGTCCGCCCGGTGGCGGAGCTGGTCAGCAACGGCCGCACCGGCAAGACCGCCGCGCTGGTCCTCCGGGAGGAGGCATGACGGCGGACACCGCCCCGGCCCGGCCGGCCCCGCTCGGGCGCGGCTTCGACCTCTTCTGGGCCGGACAGACCGTCAGCCTGGTCGGCGACAAGGTCACCGTGTTCGTCGTCCCGACCCTGATGATCTTCGCGCTGCACGCCTCCGCCCTCCAGGTCGGCGTGGTGGCGATGGCCCAGTACCTCGGCATCCCGCTGCTCGGCCCGATCGCCGGAGTGCTGGTCGACCGCTGGGACAAGCGCCGCACCATGCTCGTCTGCGACCTGGTCCGGCTGGCCGCCGTCGCCGCGATCCCGCTCGCCTACGCGCTCGGCGTGCTCTCCACCCCGCTGCTGTTCGGCTGCGTGGCCGTGATCAGCGGCGCGACCATCTTCTTCAACGTCGGCTACCTGGTCGCCGTCCCCGCCGTGGTGCCCGAGGACGGCATGGTCCGCGCCTACTCCCGGCTGGAGGGCAGCGGTTCGGTCTCCGAGGTGGCCGGGCCGTCCATCGCCGCCGCCCTCTACAGCGCGCTCGGCGTGGCCGCCCTGCTCGTCGACGCGGCCAGCTACCTGGTCTCGGCGGTCTGCTTCCGCGCCATGCGCCCCTGGGGCGAGCGGACGGTCGAGGAGGGCTCCGTCCGGAAGCGGCTGACCCGCGGCTTCCGGCTCAACTGGTCCGACCCGGTGCTGCGCCGGGTGGTGCTGGCGGCCGTGATCCTCAACTCCGGCGGACCGGTGTTCGTCACCGTGCTGCCCGTCCTGGCCTACCGCGGCCTGGGCGTGCGGGTCGGCGTCTTCGGCGCGGCCATGTCCGTCGCGGCGCTCGGCGCGCTGCTCGGGGCCGTGGTCGCGCCCCGGCTCTCCCGGCGGTTCGGCCTCGGCCGGACGATGGCCTGGTCGCTGCTGCTGCACTGCCTGGTCGGCCTCGGCGTGCTCGCCGCGCCCGCGCTGCCGGCCGGCCCGGTGATCGCCGTGACCATGGGCTGCTACGGCTTCTTCATGTCCTGCATCAACGTGTGCAGCGCCCCCGCCCGGCAGTCCCGGATGTCCGCGCGCAACCAGGGCGTGATGCACGCCGCCTTCCGCACCGTCACCTGGGGGGTGATCCCGCTGGCCGCGCTGATCGGCGGCCTGGCCGTCACCCTGCTCACCGGACCGCTCGGCGTCCTGGACGCCGCCCGGTCCACCATGGCCGGCGGCACCCTGCTGGCGGCCTGCTCCTTCGTCCCCGCCCTCGGCCTCCAGCCGCTGCTGGACGCGGCCGAGCGCGCCAAGGCGGCCCCCGGGGAGGGCGCCGCGTGACCGAGCCGCAGCCCGAGGACCCTGCCGGCCAGGTGCTGCTGATCACCGGCACCTCCTCCGGCATCGGCCTGGCCACCGCCGTCGCCGCGGCCCGGGCCGGCTACACCACCGTCGCGACCCTGCGCGCACCCGCCCGGGCCGAGGCCCTGCGCGCCGCCGCCGAGGCCGCCGGAGTCACCCTGGACGTCCGCCGACTGGACGTCACCGACCCCGGATCGGTCACCGACTGCCTGGCCGCCGTGCACCGGCGGTACGGCCGGCTCGACGCCGTCGTCAACAACGCCGGCGTCTCCAACTCCGACCCCACCCTGGAGATGTCCACCGACGCGGCACTGCGCGCCAACCTGGACGTCAACTTCTTCGGCGTCGCCACCGTCAGCCGGGCCGCCCTGCCGCTGCTGCGCGCCGCGGGCGGCCGGCTGGTCACCGTCGGCAGCGTGCACGGCGTGGTCGGCCAGCCCTTCAACGAGGCCTACTGCGCCGCCAAGTTCGCCGTCGAGGGCTTCCTGGAGGCGCTCGCCCCGGTGGCCGCGGCGCACGGCGTCCGGGTGTCGGTGGTGGTTCCGGGCTTCGTCCCCGACACCGAGTTCGGCGTCTTCCCCGACATCGACCGCACCACCCTCCAGGCCGCCTCCGGCCCGTACGCGCCCACCTTCGCCGGCTACCTCGCCCAGCTCGGCGGCCAGGGCTTCGAGTCGGCCGGCCAGCCGGCCCGGGAGGTCGCCGAGGTGGTGCTGCGCACCCTGCGCGCCCGCCGTCCGCCGTTCCGGGTGCCCGCCAACGCCTGGGCCGCCGACTACCTGGCCGCCAAACTCGCCGACCCCGACGGCTCCGCCGTCCAGTCCCTCGCCCGCGGCTGGCTCGGCCGGCCCTCCTCCTGATCCACCCACCCCACCGACCCGGACCCCGCCGACCCCCGACCCCCGGAGCCCGCCGTGCCCGCCAAGCCCCTGGCCGAGCTGATCCGCTTCGCCCGCGCCCACTCGCCCTTCTACGCCGACCACTACCGCGACCTGCCCGAGGGCGCCGACCGGCTCGACCAGCTGCCGGTGATCGACCAGACCGCGTTCTGGACGGCCAACACCTGGCCCGACAACCGGGTGCTGACCGGCCCGCTCACCGACGCCGGGGTCTACAAGACCGGCGGCACCACCGGCGTCCCCAAGTTCTCGCCGTGGACCCGCACCGAGCACGCCGACTCGGTCACCGCCTTCGGCGCCGGTCTCGTCCGGGCCGGCCTGCGACCCGGACACCGGGTCGCCAACCTCTTCACCGCCGGCGAACTCTACGGCGGCTTCCTCTACATCGAGAACGCCCTGCACCACGCCCCGGTGGACAACGTCCGCCTCGGCGTCGGCGGCGCCGCCCCGGACGGCTACATCGCCGACCTGATCGCCGGGTTCGGCGTGCAGGTGCTGGCCGGCGAGCCGATGAAGCTCAGCGCCGTCGCCGAGTGCCTGCTCTCCCGCGGCGAGCGCGCCGACGGCGTGGAACTGCTGCTGTTCGGCGGCGACCTGCTCTTCGCCGACCTGCGCCCGCTGCTCTCCCGGGCCTTCCCCGGGGCGGCCGTCGCCTCCGTCGGCTACGCCTCCAACGACGCCGGGCTGGTCGGCGCGCCCGTCCCCGGCGACGACGTCCGGATCCACGAGGCCTTCGCCGAGCGCACCGTGGTGGAACTGCTCGACGAGGTCACCGGCGAGGCCGTCACCGCCCCCGGCACGCCCGGCCGGGTCGTGGTCACCAACCTGTTCCGCACCCTGATGCCGATCCTGCGCTACCCCACCGGCGACCGCGCCGAGTGGGTCGACGGCGAGTGCCGCCGCTTCCGGCTGCTCGGCCGCTCCACCGAGGGCGCCCGGGTCGGCACCGTCACCCTGCCCACCGAGGAGATCCGCGCCGTCCTGCTCGCCGCCGACCCCGGCCGCCACATCGCCGGGATGCAGCTGGTGCAACGGCGCTGGGACGGCCGGGACGGCGTCATCCTGCGGCTCGGCCACCTCGGACCGCCGCCGCCCGCCGACCTGGCCGGCCGGCTCGTCGCCGCCGTCCACGCGGCGCTGCCGCTCTACCCGGCGGAGGCCGCCCTCGGCAGCATCCACGACCTCACGGTGGAATGGGTGCCGCGCTCGGAGCTGGTCACCAACCCGCGGACCGGAAAGCTCCAGCAGGTCCTGGACGAGCGCCCCCGGGAGTAGCCCACGCAGCGGGCCGGCCGCTCAACCGCCCTGCGGCCGGACCCCGATCACCACGCTCTGCCCCCGGAACTCGGCGATCACCCCGCCGTCCGCCGCCCGGCGCACCGTCACGTCGTAGATCCCGCTGCGCCCGGCCCGCGAGCGCTCCACCGCCTCGGCGACCAACTCGTCCCCGACCGCCGCCGGGGCCAGGAAGGCCACCTGCGCCGCCTGGGCGACGGCCACCGGGCCGTGGCTGTTGCAGGCGTACGAGAACGCGGCGTCGGCCAGCAGGAAGAGGAACCCGCCGTGCGCCGTGCCGTGGCCGTTCACCATCGTCGCGGCCACCGTCATCCGCATCACCGCGCGCCCGGTGGACGCCTCCTCCAGGGTGATGCCCAGCGAACGGCTGGTCTCGTCCCGCTCGTACAGCGCGGCGATCACGGGGTCGAACATGGCGTCGCTGGTCCCTCCGTCGGCGGTGTCCGGGCCAGCGTAGGGGACGGGCCGCCTCCGGTCACCGGCTGATGCACGGTCAGCAGCCCGCCGGTGGGCTGCCGGTGCTGTCAGCGCTCCGTCGGTGTCCCGCGGGTGAGCGCGCGCAGGCTGGTCCGTGACAGCGGGAACCGACCCACCGCAGGACCACGTGCCGATCAACACCCCTGCGGACCAAGGCCGGTCGCACCCCGTCGCACCCCGTCGGCCGCGAGCGCGTCCGGCGCCGGACGCCGGGGCGGCGGCGGGTTCGGGGCCCGGCCAGGAGACGTCGAGGGTGACCTTCCAGCTGATGACCCACGGCGGGCAGACCGAGCCGCGGTCCGGCACACAGCGGCCGGTCCCGGTGGTGGCACCCGTCCCGGCGGCCTCGCCGTCAAGGGCCCCGACCGCCCGGCACGGGAGGAGGGGCCACCGCTACAGCAGGCGGCGGCCGATGACCAGCTCCGGGCGGATCCGGATCCGGACCGCCTCGGCGGCGCTCGCGGCGGTCGCGGTGGCCGGGCGGACCCGGGCGCGGCCCAGGACGGTGACGAATCAGCCGGAGCCGTCCCGGCCGTCCACCTCGTCGGCCTCGAAGGCGATCACCGCGCCGTCCACCGCCCGGGCCAGTTCGGAGCCGACGGGCGCGGAGACCAGCACCCCGCCGGGCACCAGCCGGAAGGGCACCGGCAGCACGGCCGGGAGCGCGTCGACGGTGTAGACCAGCCGCCCGACCTCGGCCCGGCCCAGCAGCTCCAGCGCCCGCTTCCGGTCGAGTTCGCGGTGACCGGGCCGGTCGGGCCGGTCGGGCCGGTCCTCAAGGTCGGCGAGGTCGGCGGAGCAGGGCCGGGGGGACGGGACGCGATCGCGGTTCATGCGAGCGATGCTCACCCGGGCCCCGGCCCCCTCACGAGGGCCGATGGTCCCGCCGAGGGGCCCGGGCGGGGTGGGCCGTCAGCCCCGGCCGAAGCGCAGCGACGAGGACCGGGCCGCCGCCGGCTGCCGCAACTCGGTGGCGATCAGCGCCGCCTGCACCCGGCGCTCCACACCGAGCTTGGCGAGCAGCCGGGACACGTGGTTCTTCACCGTCTTCTCGGCCAGGTAGAGCCGCTCACCGATCTGCCGGTTGGTCAGGCCCTCGCCGATCAGCGCCAGCACCTCCTGCTCACGCACCGTCAGCCCGGGCCCGGCGGTCACCGGCTGGGCGGGCTCGGCGTCGCTGCGCAGCCGGTTCAGCAGCCGGGTGGCCGCGCCGGGGTCCAGCATCGACCGGCCGGAGGCGACGGTACGGACGGCGGCGACCAGGTCGGTGCCGCTGATCTGCTTCAGCACGTACCCGGCGGCGCCCGCCATCACGGCGTCCAACAGCGCCTCCTCGTCATCGAAGGAGGTCAGCATCAGACAGGCCAGGTCCGGCATCCGCGACCGCAGTTCACGGCAGACCGACACCCCGTCCCCGTCCCCCAGCCGGACATCCAGCACCGCCACGTCGGGCCGCAGCGCCGGCACCCGGGCCAGCGCCTGCTCGGCCGTCGCGGCTTCGCCGACCACCTCCAGGTCCGGCTCGCCGTCCAGCAGGTCGTGCACCCCGCGGCGCACCACCTCGTGGTCGTCCAGCAGGAACACCCGGACCGGTGCCGGAGCCCCGGCCCCCTCCGCCTTGGTCGCCATCACGCGGCTCCACCTTCGTCACACCCCCGCACACTCCCAGCGGGGCCCACCGCATCATCCCCCGCCGCGCGGCACCGGCCCAGGGCCCAACGACCCCATTCGCCCGCCGCCCCGCCCCCGGCGCTGGCCGGACGCCGTCCCCCGCGGCGCGGGCACCCGGTGAGCCGCCGCTCAGCGGTCGTGCCGCCGGACGTTGCCCAGGCCCACCAGCAGGAACGCCAGCGCCACGCCCGCCCCGCTGACCGCCGCC
>NZ_MECK01000028.1 GCF_014596465.1 Streptomyces sp. CBMA123
CCCCGGGCCGGCACGGGGGCCCCCCCCACCCCCCCGCCCCGCCGGCGGGCCCGCGACCGTCGGGGGCGGCCTCGGCCGGACCCGCAAGGCCCGGCTGCGGGTGACCAAGGTCGACCCGTGGTCGGTGATGAAGGTCAGTTTCCTGCTGTCGCTGGCCGTCGGCATCATCATCATCGTGGCCTCGGCCGTGCTGTGGATGACGCTGGACTCGCTCGGCGTCTTCGACTCGCTGACCAAGACGCTCAAGGACGTCACCGGGGGCGGCGCGGACAACGCCAGCAGCCAGCTCAACCTGATGGACTACATCGGCTTCGGCCAGGTCATGATGTTCACCACGCTGATCGCCGTGGTCGACGTCGTCCTGCTGACCGCGCTGTCCACGCTCTCGGCCTTCATCTACAACGCGGCGGCCGGCTTCACCGGCGGCGTCGAGCTGACCCTGGCCGAGGAGGACTGATCCCGGCCGGATCCTGACCACAGGTCAGTTCACCGTCCACGGACGGAATGTACGGGCCCCGAAGGCTGTTGCAGCCTTCGGGGCCCGTCGGCATTTCGGGTGACAGCCGGCACCCGCGGCGTGCCGCCCGGAAACGGGTTGCCCGCGGTGGGATTAGCTGGACGCCGCCCGTTCCCACCCCTGGGAGTGCCGCAGGCCGCCCCGGTCGGTCGACCGGGTCAGATGAGGTTCCGCAGGACGGCTGACGGAGGCACGCGGTGGCGAAGCTCGCAGGTCAACTGGTCGAGGCCCTGGACGGGCTGCTGGGCATCCCGGTCCCGGTGCGGGTGCAGGCCTGGGACGGCAGCGTCGCCGGTCCGCCCGGAGCGCCCACCGTGGTCCTGCGCAACCGCCGGGCACTGCGCCGGCTGATCTGGCAGCCGGACGAGCTGGGCCTGGCCCGGGCCTACGTCTCGGGGGACTTGGACCTCGCCCCCGGCACCGACCTGTACGAGACGCTCTCCGTGGTCGCCCGGTTCGCCGAGCTGCCGGAGATCCGCACCAGGGCCCTCGGGCCGCGCGACGTCCTCGGCGCCAAGGGCCGCCGGGCGGTCGCCGCCGCGCTCCGGGCCGGGGCGATCGGCCCGGAGCCCACCCCACCCCCGGAGGAGGTCCGCCGGGCCCAGGGGCGGCTGCACAGCCGCAGCCGGGACCGCGCGGCCATCAGCCACCACTACGACGTCGGGAACGACTTCTACGGCCTCGTGCTGGGCTCCTCCATGGTCTACTCGTGCGCCTACTGGACGCCCGAGGCGAAGAGCCTGGAGGCCGCCCAGGAGGCCAAGCTCGACCTGATCTGCCGCAAGCTCGGCCTGCGGCCCGGGATGCGGCTGCTGGACGTCGGCTGCGGCTGGGGCTCGCTGGTGCTGCACGCGGCGAAGCACTACGGGGTCACCGCGGTCGGCGTCTCGATCTCCGAGGAGCAGGTCGCGCTCGCCCGGGCCCGGGTCGAGGAGGCCGGCCTGGCCGACCGGGTCGAGATCCGGCTCCAGGACTACCGGGAGATCACCGACGGCCCCTTCGACGCGATCTCCAGCGTCGGCATGGCCGAGCACGTCGGCGAGGAGCAGTACCGGGTCTACGCCGACGGCCTGTACCGGCTGCTGGCCCCCGGCGGCCGGCTGCTCAACCACCAGATCGCCCGCCGCCCCGACTACCCGGGCGAGGCGCACCGCACCAGCCCCTTCATCGACCGCTACGTCTTCCCCGACGGCGAGCTCTCCCCGGTCGGCTCCACCGTGGCCCGGCTGGAGGAGGCGGGCTTCGAGGTCCGGGACGTCGAGGCGCTGCGCGAGCACTACGGGCTGACCCTGCGCGAGTGGGTGGCCAACCTCGAGGCGCACTGGACGGAGGCGGTCCGGCTGGTCGGCCTCGGCCGGGCCAGGGTCTGGCGGCTGTACATGGCCGCCTGCGCGCTCGCCTTCGAGCAGAACCGGATCGGCGTCAACCAGATCCTCGCCGTCCGCGGTACCGAGGAGGGCGGATCGGGCCTGCCGCCGACCCGCGAGGAGTGGCTGGTGCGCCCGGCCGCCGAGGTCATCGCCGCGACCCCGGCCGGAACGGATTTGGGAGATCGGCGGTCGGTCCGCTAATCTTTCAGTGCGGCAAGGGCCTATAGCTCAGACGGTTAGAGCGCTTCCCTGATAAGGAAGAGGCCACAGGTTCAAGTCCTGTTAGGCCCACCACCGCGAAGGGCCCGGAGTGATCACTCCGGGCCCTTCGACGTTTTCGCGGATCGAGCGGCTTCCGGTACGCTCTGCTGTGCAGCGAGGGCCTATAGCTCAGACGGTTAGAGCGCTTCCCTGATAAGGAAGAGGCCACAGGTTCAAGTCCTGTTAGGCCCACCGCCCCGAAGGGCCCGGAGTGATCACTCCGGGCCCTTCGGCGTTCCCCGGTGGACAGGCTCCGACGGGCCTTCCCCGGGCGGACCGCGTGCGGACGATCCGTACGACAGGAGGTGTGGCGTCAATCCTCGGACCGGACCGTCGGGTTGACGGCGCCGGTGGCTGGTCACGATTGGGACACCGGTGTGTATCATCGGCCGCAAGGGCAGTCTGGCACCCGGCAGCCCGTTCGCGCTCGAAACACATCTGGACTCGTCGGCCCGGTCGGTCCGGCCGGAGCACCGGCTCTTGAGTCCATCAACGCAAGAAGGACGAGGTCCCGCGGTGAAGAAGCTCCTCCTGGTCGCCCTGGTCGCCCTCGGCGGCTTCTTTGTCTACCGTCAGGTCCAGGCGGACCGCGCCGAGCAGGACCTGTGGACCGAGGCCACCGACCCGGTTCCGGCCGGTCGCTGAGCCCCGGTCGATCTGACGATCGACGGTCTTCGGAGGCGCTGATCGCGCCTCCCGAACCGGTCGGCCCGTTCCTTCGATCGGACCGGCCGGTTCCCCCCAGGGGGACGGCTCTCGGAACCACGCCGGAACCCGGTACGCTAGTGCCCGTTGGCACGGGCCGTGCCATCGAGGGGCATTAGCTCAGTTGGTAGAGCGCTGCCTTTGCAAGGCAGATGTCAGGAGTTCGAGTCTCCTATGCTCCACAGCGCCTGAACGGCGGTCGACCTGTTCTCCAGGTCGGCCGCCGTTCGGCTTTTCCGGGCCCGACCGCTAGGACTGCGGGCGGTCGTCCTCGGAGCCGTTCACCGGGGCGGTGGCGGCGGTCGCACCGGTCGGCGGCGGCGACTGCGGGGCCGAGGGCTCGACCAGCCACTCCGGGTTGCTGTGCCGGCGCCACCACTGCCAGGCGACCAGGCCGCCGCCGACCGCCAGCACCCCGGCCACCACGAGGCCGGTGGACCAGCCGCACCGCTGCCGCCGCTTGGCGTTCCGAGCGGCCAGTTCGCTGATCTCGGCCGAGCTGACGTTGCCATGGAGGGCGGTCAGCGCGGCGGCGCCGCGGAACTGGGCCTCGTGCGCGACCGGGGAGACCGCGGCGCGGGCCTCCTCGACCGCCAGGGCGACCCTGGGGCCGACCGTGGTGCGGGCCTGGTCGGCGGCGTGGGCGGCGGAGAGCCGGGCCGCCAGGGCGGCCTCCTGGGCCCGGTGGAAGGCCCTCAGGGCGTTCTGCTGGGCCTCGGGCGGCAGGCTGGCGAAGGCCTGGCAGACCTGCGGGGCGAGGTGCTTGTCGTAGTGGACGCGGAGTTGGTGGGCGGCCTGGGCGGCCTTGGGGCCGAGGGCGTCCAGGGCGGGCCCGAGGCGCTGCTTGGCGCCGTCCGCGAACTGTGCGGCGGTGTCCCGGGTCCTGGTGGCGGTCTCACGGGCCGAGTCCGAAAAGCTCACGAGTCTCTCCTCCTGGGTGGCGTCCTTTTATGCACATATCCACCTGAATGCTGATCATGCATGTGGATTTGTCCCCCGGCACGCCGGGGTGGGCCGTACGCGGGGTCCGCGGGGGAGCGGGGCGGGGGAGAAAGGCCGGCCGCCGGGGCGGGGGACCGCAGTAGGCTGGCGGCTTCGGTGATCGGGTAGGGAAGGGGAAGCCGCTGATGCTCCCGGACGAGCCGCGACGGTCCACGGGCCGCTCCCCCGAAGCCGAGCCGCCCGGCTGCTACCGGCACCCGCGGACGGCCACCGGGATCTCCTGCACCCGCTGTGATCGGCCGATCTGTCCGCAGTGCATGGTGGCCGCCTCGGTGGGCTTCCAGTGCCCCGAGTGCGTCGGCGAGGGCCACGCGGGGGCGCGGCGGGCGACCACCCGGTTCGGTGGGGCGCCGACCCTGGACGGCGGGCTGGTGACCCGGGTGCTGGTCGGGATCAACCTGGTCGTCTGGGTGCTGGCCGCCTACGTGCTCGTCCCGCGCCTGGGCGAGGTCTGGGCGCTGGCCAGCGCCGGGCGGGCGCACGCCGGCGGCCCGTACGGGGTCGCGGACGGCCCGGGGCAGTGGTACCGGCTGCTGACCGCCACCTTCCTGCACCTCCAGTGGTGGCACATCGGGCTGAACATGCTGGTGCTGCTCTGGCTCGGCCCGCCGCTGGAGGAGGCGCTCGGCCGGCTGCGCTTCCTGGCCCTCTACCTGCTGGCCGGCCTGGGCGGCAGCACCTTCACCTTCCTGGTGGCGGGCGACTGGGTGAACTCGCTCGGTGCCTCCGGGGCGGTCTTCGGCCTGATCGGCGCCACGATCCTGATGCAGTTGCGGGACCGCGGCCCGCTGGCTCCGGCGGTGGCCTTCCTGGTCTTCAACCTGGTGGTCACCTTCTCCGCGTCGGGCATCGACTGGCGGGCGCACATCGGCGGGCTGGTGATCGGTGTCCTGGTCGCTTCCGGCCTGATGTACGCCCCGCGCGAGCGCCGCGGCCCGGTCCAGGCGCTGACGGTGGTGGTGGCGCTGGCCCTGGAGGCGGCGATGCTGCTGGCCGGGATGGCCCTGTACGGCGCGTGACGCCCCGGGCGTTTGTCCACAGCGGGTGCGGGGTTGGGCGCAGGCTGTGCGCCGGCTCGGCTGTGGACTGCTGTTCTACGCGTGTCCTCCTGTGCGGTTCCCGTGCCTTCGGGGAGTTGTGCACAGCTGTGGACAGTCCGGACCGCGAAAGTTATCCACAGGCTGTGGGGACTTTTCCCCAGTGTGGATAACCATGTGGATAAGCCTGACGGTGTGATGGTGGGACTGTCCGATGGGTGGCCGACCGCGTTCCGGCTCGGCTCCGGGCACGCCGAACCGCCGCCCCGGGGCCCGCGATCCGAAGCGGCGGAAACGGCTCGAATGCGAGCCTCAGGACGCGCGGAGCGTCACTTCCACTGGGTGGAGACGCCGAACCCGGCCGCGATGAAGCCGAAGCCGACCAGGATGTTCCAGTTCCGCCAGCTCTCGACCGGGTAGCTGCCGCTCGTCACGTAGTAGGTGACGATCCAGACCAGGCCGATGAGGAACAGTGCCAGCATCAGCGGGGCGACCCAACTACGGCCCGAGCTGATCTTCACCACGGCCGTGGTCGGCGGGGTGTAGTCGGACTTCTTGCGGAGTCGAGACTTCGGCACGAGGAGTTCTCCTGTCGATGCGCTGTGAGACCGCGCAGGGGTGCAGCGGGTGAGAGGTGCAGCGGGCGAGAGCCGACGGTCGGACGTGGAGAGCGCTCTGGGACCGCTCCCCCGCCTGCCACCGGCGTCCGTTAGCGTAGTGGCTCGGCGGGTCTCAAGGAGATAAGGGTACGGTGACTAATTTGTCGATTCCCCCCGGGAAGGCCGTTACCCGCCGTTCCGGCACCCGAATTGTCGGACGTGCCCTGACCTGCGCCGTGTTCGCACTCGCCGGTCTGCTCTTCTACATCAGCGCCCAGACCGCCCGCGGCACCGACCTGCGGACCGACAACTCGCTGCTGAGCCTCGGCGACGTGGTCCGCCAGCGCAGCTCGCAGAACCAGCAGGCGCAGGCCCAGCTGGCCGACCTCCAGGCCCGGGCGCAGCAGCTCACCGAGCAGCAGGGCCACAACCCCGCCGACGCCGCCCAGCTGGACGGCCTGCGGCTCGGCGCGGCCCTGGAGCCGCTGCAGGGCGGCGGACTGACCGTCACCCTCAACGACGCCCCGCCGAACGCCACCGCGCGCATCCCCGGTGTCCCCGAGCCCGGCGTCAACGACCTGGTCATCCATCAGCAGGACATCCAGGCCGTGGTCAACGCGCTGTGGCGGGGCGGCGCGGCGGGCGTGCAGGTGATGGACCAGCGGCTGGTCTCCACCAGCGCCGTGCGCTGCGTGGGCAACACCCTGCTGCTCCAGGGCCGGGTCTACTCCCCGCCGTACGTGGTCAAGGCGGTGGGGAAGACGGACGCCCTGCGGTCGGCCGTCGAGGCGGACCCGACGATCCGCAACTACCTGCAGTACGTCCAGGCCTACGGGCTGGGCTGGAAGGTCCAGGAGAGCGGGGACCTGACCCTGCCCGGATACTCCGGCACCACCGAACTGCGCTCGGCGGGTGGGTAGCGGGAGCGGCAGTGGCGGACCGGCCTCGCGGCCGTTGAACCCGGGTCTACTCTTGACCCCAGTCCGCTACCTCGAGGGAGCACCATGTACGGCTGGATCTGGCGTCACCTGCCGGGGAACACCCTGGTCCGGGCCGTCATCTCGCTGCTCCTGATCCTGGGGATCGTCTACCTCCTCTTCACCTACGTCTTCCCGTGGGCGGAACCGCTGCTCCCCTTCGGCGACGTCACAGTGGACGGCGGCGACGGCGCCTCGGCCGGCTGACCCGGCGGGCCCGGAACTTCCCCCCAGCACCGCATCCCACGGAGACCACGCGCGCATGACCACCCAGTCGACCCCGCCCCGCATCCTGGTCGTGGACAACTACGACAGCTTCGTCTTCAACCTGGTCCAGTACCTGTACCAGCTCGGCGCCACCTGCGAGGTGGTGCGCAACGACGAGGTGACCGTCGAGCACGCCGTCCGCCGGGCGGGGGAGGAGGGCTTCGACGGGGTGCTGCTCTCCCCCGGGCCCGGATCGCCCGAGGAGGCCGGGGTCTGCGTCGCGATGGTGCACCACTGCGCGGGGATCGGACTGCCGGTGTTCGGCGTCTGCCTGGGCCTGCAGTCGATCGCGGTCGCGTACGGCGCGGTGGTCGGCCGGGCGCCGGAGCTGCTGCACGGCAAGACCTCGCCGGTCGAGCACGAGGACGGCGGGGTGTTCGAGGGGCTGCCCTCGCCGCTGACCGCGACCCGTTACCACTCGCTGGCCGTCGACCCGGCCACCGTGCCGGACGAGCTGGTGGTCACCGCCCGGACCGGGAGCGGCGTGATCATGGGCCTGCGGCACCGTGAACTCCCCGTCGAGGGCGTGCAGTTCCACCCCGAGTCGGTGCTGACCGAAGGCGGGCACCGGATGCTCGCCAACTGGCTGGCGGAGTGCGGCTTCCCGCAGGCCGTGGACCGGTCGGCCGGGCTCGCCCCGGTGATCGGCCGGGGCTGAGCGGCGTGACCGCGGTGCGCCCGGAGGGGCGTTACCAGCCGGAGGCCGGCCCGTACGGCGGCCCGCAGCCGTACGACGGCGTCCAGCAGCAGGGGGGCCCGCAGTACGGCACCCGGCAGCCCGCCGCGCCGCAGCCCGCCGCGCCGCAGTACGGTGCCGCGCAGTCCGGCGGGCCGTACCCGCAGGATCAGCCGGTTCCGGGGACGCCGGAGGACGGCTGGGGCGTGTACGAGCAGGCCGAGCAACTGGTCGAGGGCGGCCCCGAGTACCCGTGGCTGCCCGACCAGACCCTCCAGCTGCGGCTGCCCGTCGACGGCGGCGAGCCTGCCACCGAGCCCGCTCCGGCCACCGGCGGCCGGGCCGAGCGCCGTCGGGCCGCCCAGGGCCGGACCTCGGTCCGCGCGGGCGGTGGACGGCGCCGGGCGAAGGGCCGGGGGGCCGGGGGCGCCCGTCCCAAGGAGTCGGCGCTCGTGGTGGCCGCCCGTTTCGTCGGCGAGGCGTGCATCACCCTCGGCGTGGTGATGCTGCTGTTCGTCGCGTACCAGCTCTGGTGGACCAACGTGCAGGCCGACGCGGCCGCCAGCAGCGCCCGTGACCAGCTGGAGCAGCAGTTCGACGCCCCGCCGCCCGGCCCGGGCCAGCCCGCCGCGGACCCGAACAAGCCGGAGGCGTTCGCGCCCGGCAAGGGCTTCGCCATCATCTACCTGCCCAAGCTGGGGCTGAAGTTCCCGATCGCCGAGGGCACCGACAAGGCGGCGGTGCTGGACAAGGGCCTGGTCGGCCACTACCCCGGCACCGGGATGCCGGGCGACCAGGCGGGCAACTTTGCGCTGGCCGCCCACCGCAACACCCACGGCGAGCCGTTCCGCTACATCAACGAGCTCGGCAAGGGCGACAAGGTCGTGGTGGAGACCGCCGCCGGGTACTTCACCTACGAGATCACCGGGGGCATCCCGCAGACCCCGCCCAGCAACGTGAGCGTGATCAAGCCGGTGCCGAACGGCTCCGGGTACACCGGCCCCGGCCGGTACATCACCCTGACCACCTGCACCCCGGAGTTCACCTCCAAGTACCGCCTCATCCTCTTTGGCAAGATGATCGAGGAGCGGCCGCGCAGTCAGGGCAAGCCGGCCGCGATCACGGGCGGGTAGCCGCCCGGAGGCCGGGTTTCGGAGGGGGAGCAGCGCAGATGCAGGACGACGGGACCGCGCGGTCGGCCGATCCGGAGGGGGAGGCCTTCCCCCCGCCCGAACGGGCGGAGAGGAAGGGCCGGAGCCGGGCGCTGGCCGCGCTCGGCGTCTTCGGCGAGCTGCTGATCACCCTGGGCCTGGTGCTCGGCCTGTTCGTGGCCTACTCGCTGTGGTGGACCAACGTGCAGGCGGACCGTTCCGCGGCGGACGCCTCGGACCGGCTGCGCGGCTCCTGGGCGGCCGGTCCGACCGCCGGCCCTTCGGGCGCCACCGCCGGGCCGGGCGGCGCCGTCGCGCCGCCCGCGATCGGGGACGACGTGGGCTTCCTGCACGTGCCGGCGATGGGCCGGGACTTCCAGGTGCTGATCCGGATGGGCACCTCCACCGACGTCCTGGACGAGGGCGTGGCGGGCGTGTACGAGCAGCCCTACAAGGCCGCGATGCCCTGGGACCAGGCGGGCAACTTCGCGCTGGCCGCCCACCGGGACGGCCACGGCGCCAAGTTCCACGACCTGGACGCCGTCCACAGGGGCGACGCGGTCGTGGTCGAGACCAAGGACAAGTGGTACGTCTACAAGGTCGACAACACCCTGCCGGAGACGTCCAAGTACGACACCGGCATCGTCGCGCCCGTCCCGGTCAGCTCCGGCTACACCGCCCCCGGCCGCTACATCACCCTGACCACCTGCACGCCGGTGTACACCTCGCGGTACCGGATGGCCGTCTGGGGGAGCCTGGTGCGGGTGGACGGCATGGACGCCAAGCGCACCCCGCCGCCGGAGCTGCGCTGATCCGGGGCCTCGGCCGAACGGAACGCCCGGGGGCCCGTCGCGATCACCGCGGCGGGCCCCCGGGCTCTTCGGCCCTCCTGCTCCCCGGTCTCAGAACCAGGGGAAGAAGGGCTTAGTTGTTGCCCCCTTTGCCGGGGGGTGTGGTGGCGGAGTCCCCCCCTTTGGCCGGATCGGCCGGCCGGGTCATCAGCTGCACCTGGGTGTTCGGGTCCAGCTGGGTGCCGGCTGCGGGGATGCTCTGGATGACGATCGCGTTCGGGTCCTGCGGGCCGGCGACCACCGTGTAGAGCAGGCCGACCTTGGACAGCGCGGCGATGGCGTCCGACAGCTTCTGGTTCTGCATCGGCGGGACCTGGGCCTTGTCCGGCGCCTTGTAGATCGTCAGCCAGATCTTCGTGGCGGTCGGCGCCTTGGTGTTCGGCGCGACCGACTGCGTGGCGACGGTGTTGACCTTGGTCGGGTCGTTGGTCGGCGTCGTCTTGGAGGTGTCGACCTGGAAGCCGGCGGTCTGCAGCGTGTTCTGCGCGTCGTCCTTCTGCGCGCCGACCACGTTCGGGACGGTCTGCTTGGTCTTGCCCTGGGAGATCGTCAGCTTGACCTGGGCGCTCGGGTCGGCGGGGGTGCCGGCCGCCGGGTCCTGGGCGAGGACGGTGTCCTGCGGCGCGGTGTCGTCGTCCTTGTAGTCGGGCGTGGCGACATTGGTGAAGCCGGCCGCCGTCAGGGCCTGCATCGCCTGGTCCTTGGTCTTGCCGGTCAGGGTCGGCATCTGGGTCTTGGCCGGACCGGAGGAGACCTGCACCGTGATGTGGGCGTCCTCGGAGACCTGGGTGCCCGCCGTCGGGGTCTGGGTGCAGACCTGGTCCTTCTTGACGTTGGTGTCCGGGCAGGCGATCTTGTCGCCCTCGGTGACCACGAGCTTGGAACCGGCCGCGGCCGCGGCGGTCTTGGCGTCCGCCAGGCTCTTGCCGACCAGGTTGGGCGCCGTGACCTTCGGGGCGTCCTTGGTGCCCTTGTCGCTGAACATCGCCTGGGCCACGAAGAAGGTGCCGACCAGGACCAGCACGGCGGCCACCGCCAGCACGATCCAGGAGGTGTTGCTCTTCTTCTGCCGGTCGTCGCCGCGCCGGCCGCCGCCCTGGCCGTAGCCGTCGTCGTGGCCGCCCGCGCCACCGGCGGAGGTCTGGCCGTAGCCGTCGTCCTGGTAGCCGGAGGCCTGCGGCAGGACGGTGGTCGGGCCGCCGGGCTGCTGCGGCAGCACGTTGGTCTGGCCGTACGGGTCGTGCTGCTGCGGGTAGCCGTTCTGGTCGTAGCCGTACCCGGCGGCGCCCATGCCGTAGGCGGCGGCCTGCTGGGCGGCGGCGACCGGGAGGCCGTCGAGGAAGCGCTCGATGTCGTCGCGCATCTCGTCGGCGCTCTGGTAGCGGTAGTCGCGGTCCTTGGCGAGCGCCTTGAGCACGATCGCGTCGATCTCGGGCCGCACCTCGGGGTCGAAGACCGACGGCGGCTGCGGCTCCTCCCGGACGTGCTGGTAGGCGACCGCGACGGGGGAGTCGCCGACGAACGGCGGGCGGACGGTCAGCAGCTCGTAGAGCAGGCAGCCGGTGGAGTAGAGGTCGGAACGGGCGTCGACCTGCTCGCCCTTGGCCTGCTCGGGGGAGAGGTACTGGGCGGTGCCGATCACGGCCGAGGTCTGGGTCATGGTCATCCCGGCGTCGCCCATCGCGCGGGCGATGCCGAAGTCCATGACCTTGACGTTGCCCTGCCGGGTCAGCATCACGTTGGCCGGCTTGATGTCGCGGTGCACGATGCCGGCCCGGTGCGAGTACTCCAGGGCCTGGAGGATGCCGATGGTCATCTCCAGCGCCCGCTCGGGCAGCAGCCGGCGGCCGGAGTGCAGCAGCTCGCGCAGGGTCGAACCCTCGACGTACTCCATCACGATGTACGGGATGGAGATCCCGTCGATGTAGTCCTCGCCGGTGTCGTACACGGCGACGATCGCGGGGTGGTTCAGGGACGCCGCCGACTGTGCTTCGCGGCGGAAGCGGGCCTGGAACGACGGATCCCGGGCCATGTCGGCCCGGAGCGTCTTCACTGCGACGGAACGGCCGAGCCGGGTGTCATGGCCGAGGTACACCTCGGCCATGCCGCCGCGTCCGAGGACGCCGCCGAGCTCGTACCTGCCGCCTAGGCGACGAGGCTCTTCCATAGTTCCGACCCTCTCCCTCACCCGCCGGTGAGGTTGTGACGTAGGTGTCCCCGCACGCTCTGGGTGACGCCGCGCGGGCCGTGGCCGGTTCTCCGGCCGGGCCGTGCGCCACCTCGCGGGCGGCAACGGGCACACCCGCTGCTGGCGGATACGCTACCGGTCGCACCGCACCGGACCGGAGTCAGCCGTCGGCCGATATCAGACCGGTATCCGGACCGGGGTGCCGATCGTGACATTCACCTCACCCTCGCCCTACTTGCCGAGCGCGGCCTGCATCACCGCCTTGGCGATCGGGGCCGCGAGGCGGCCGCCGCTGATGCCGTCACGGTTCTGGGAGCCGTCCTCGACCACCACCGCGACCGCGACCGACTGGCCGTCCTGGGTCTTGGCCCAGGAGGTGAACCAGGCGAACGGCAGGCCGGCGTTGTCCTCGCCGTGCTGGGCGGTGCCGGTCTTGCCGCCGACCTGCAGGCCGGGGATCTTGGCGTTCGTACCGGTGCCGTTCTCGACCACCGAGACCATCAGGTCCTGCATCTTCTGCGCGGTGGTGGGGCTCATCGCCTGGGAGAACTGCTTCTCGGTGTGCTTGGAGATGGTGGTCAGCGAGGCCGAGCGCTCCTGGTCGACCAGGTACGGCTGCATCAGGCTGCCGTTGTTGGCGATCGCCGCGGAGACCATGGCCATCTGCAGCGGGGTGGCGCGGGTGTCGTGCTGGCCGATCGAGTCCTGGGCGGTGCCGTCCAGGCTCGGGCTGTCCGGGAAGATGCTCTTCTCGGAGCGGATCGGGGTGTCGATCGTGCTGTTGAAGCCGAACTTCTCGGCCTGCGCGCGCATCTTGTCCTTGCCGAGGTCCGCGCCCATCTTGGCGAAGACCGTGTTGCAGGACTGGTCCAAGCCGGACTTGATGGTGGCGTTCTCGCAGCGCTCGTTGGGGCTCTCGTTCTTCAGCACCGTCTGGGTGTTCGGCAGGGTGTACGGGTCCGGCGTCTGGGTGACGTCGTTGACGTTCTGGTAGAGGCCGTTCTCGAACGCGGCGGTGGCGGTGACCAGCTTGAAGGTCGAGCCGGGCGGATAGGTCTCGCGCAGCGCCCGGTTGAGCAT
This sequence comes from Streptomyces sp. CBMA123, assembly GCF_014596465.1. Taxonomy (GTDB): domain Bacteria; phylum Actinomycetota; class Actinomycetes; order Streptomycetales; family Streptomycetaceae; genus Kitasatospora. Next base: position 12,682 of record NZ_MECK01000028.1, read on the forward strand.
CGGCTTGTTCGGGTCCGCGTTGAGGTCCTGCCAGGCCTTGGTGTCGCTGCTGTCACCGCCGGCGAAGCTGCCCGGGTCGTAGGACGGGGTGGAGACCAGGGCCAGGATCGCGCCGGTCTTCGGGTCGAGCGCGACCACCGCGCCCTTCTTGTCGCCCAGGCCGTCGAAGGCGGCCTTCTGCACCTTGGCGTTGATGGTGGTGAGGACGTCGCCGCCGCGCTTCTGCTCGCCGGTCAGCATGTCCAGGGTGTTGCGGAAGAACAGCCGGTCGTCGGTGCCCGAGAGGATGCCGTCCTCCAGGTTCTCCAGCTGGCTGGAGCCGTAGGCCTGCGAGGAGTAGCCGGTGACCGGGGCGTACATCGGGCCGCTGAGCCAGGAGCGCTTGTACTTGTAGCGCAGGCCGTTCACGAAGTCGGAGTTCGTCACCGGCTGGCCGCTGACGATGATGTTGCCGCGCGGGTGGGCGTAGCGGTCGTACAGCTGGCGCTTGTTGTTCTTGTTGGAGGCCCAGGAGTCGGCCTGGACGCCCTGCACCCAGTTGGTGCGCACCATCAGGGCCAGGATCAGCACGAGGCAGAAGATCGAAACCCGTCGGATCGGCTTGTTCATCGGGCGGGTCCTCCCTGGCCCTCGGTGGCCGGGGCCGGTTCGACCCCGGGTCGGCGCGCGCTGTCGCTGATCTTTAGCAGGATGGCGACCAGCGCCCAGTTGGCGACCACGGACGAACCGCCCTGGGCGAGGAACGGCATGGTCATACCGGTCAGCGGGATCAGTCCGGTGACTCCGCCAGCCACGACGAAGACCTGCAGCGCCATCGCCGAGGCGAGCCCGACGGCGAACAGCTTGCCGAACGGGTCGCGGGCGGCGAGGGCGGTGCGCAGGCCGCGCTGCACCAGCAGGGCGTACAGCAGGAAGATCGCCATCAGGCCGGTGAGTCCGAGCTCCTCGCCGAAGGAGCCCAGGATGAAGTCGCTCTTGGCGGCGAAGTTGATCAGCCAGGAACGGCCCTGGCCGAGGCCGGAGCCGGTCACCCCGCCGGAGCCGAGCGCCATCAGCGACTGGCCGATCTGCTCGGTGGCGCCCTTGGGCGGGTTCGCCGAGAAGGCGGCCATCGGGTCGAGCCAGGCGTCGATCCGGACCTTGACGTGGCTGGTGGTGGTGGCGACCGCGACCGCGCCGCCGACCGACATCAGCAGGCCGAACAGGATCCAGCTGGTCCGCTCGGTGGCGACGTAGAGCATCACCACGAACAGGCCGAAGAACAGGAAGGACGTGCCGAGGTCGTTCTCGAAGACCAGGATCAGCAGGCTGAGCAGCCAGATCACGATGATCGGGCCGAGGTCGCGGCCGCGCGGCAGGTACAGGCCCATGAAGCGGCGGCTGGCCAGCGCCAGGGCGTCCCGCTTGACCATCAGGTAGCCGGCGAAGAAGACGGTCAGGATGATCTTGGCGAACTCGCCGGGCTGGATCGAGAAGCCGCCCAGCCGGATCCAGATCTTCGCGCCGAAGTCCTCCGCCCGGGCCGGGAAGAAGGCCGGCGCGGCGAGCAGCACCAGCGCCACCACCATCGAGATGTAGGTGTAGCGCTGGAGCACCCGGTGGTCCTTCAGGAAGACCATCACCCCGATGAACAGGGTGATCCCGAGGGCCGACCACATCAGCTGGTTGCGGGCCGCCGGGAAGTTGCCGCTGAGCAGGTGGCCCGCCTTGTCCAGCCGCCAGATCATCACCACGCCCAGCCCGTTCAGCAGGGTGGCGATCGGCAGCATCAGCGGGTCCGCGTACGGCGCGAAGCGGCGCACCAGCAGGTGCGCGACCAGCGCCAGCGAGCCCATGCCCAGGCCGTAGGCGAGCATCCCCGCCGGGACCCGGGAGTCCATCGCCAGGCCCACGTTGGCGTACGCCAGGATCGGCAGCAGGACGGCGAAGACCAGCAGGGCCAGCTCGGTGTTGCGCCGGTTCGGTGCGCCCTGGAGCGAGATGGTGGTGTTGCCGCGCCGCCGTGGTCCGGCGCGCTCGGCCGCCGCCCGGCGGCGGCCGCCGGCGCGGCCGGTGTCGCCGCTCAGGTTGTAGCTGCTCACGTGGTGACCGCTCCCTGACGGCCGGCCGGCCCGCTCCGGGCGGACCTATGTCGGATCACGGACGTCACGGCTTCGGGCAGGACTCGGCCCGGCTGCGCTCGTCGTCGTTCAACGGGGGCTGGGCCTGCTCGGTCGGGGCGGCCGCCGGCGGGGTGGCGTTCTGCGTCGGGGCGGACGTGGCCGGGGCGGACGGGGTCGGCGTGGTGCTCGGCGCGGCCGCGGCCGGGTTGCGGGGCTTCTCCCGTTCGGCCGGGGCGGTCGGGGTGGCGGCCACGAACGCGGTCTTGGTGGCCTGGGTGCCCTGCGGGGCCGCGCCGGTGGAGACGGTGGCGGCCTTCTGGCACAGCTTGGCCCAGTCCACCAGGCCGGTCATCGTCTTCTCGGCGTCCTGCAGGCTGCCGACCGAGATGGTCCGGTTCACCTGGGTGCGCTGGTCCTGCGGCAGCCACTTCAGCGGGGCGTCGCTGTGCGACTCGTGCACCGAGGACAGGCTCAGCCCGGCCAGGTTCTGGTTGACGCCCTGGTAGATGGCGACGTGGTCGCCGTCCTCGCCGATGTAGTACTGGTCCTGGGTCCACTGGTAGCCGAAGTACCCGGCGCCGCCGAGCAGGCCGAGCGTGACCAGGACGGCCAGCGAGACGGTCAGGCCCCGGCGCTTGCGCTTGGGGGGCTGCTCCTCGTCGAACTCCTCGGAGCCGTACACCGAGGGCTCGGCGGGGTAGCCGTGGCCGTCCTCGCCCGTGTAGCCCTCGGCGGGGCCGAAACCGCCCTGGGCGGCGCCGTAGCCGCCCTCGTAGCCCTCCGGCGGGCCGAAGGCGCCCTGCGGGCCGCGGCCCAGTCCGGCGGCGCGGCCGGCCGGGGTGTCCGCGATCGAGTGGTCGGCGGCGGCCGAGGACGGCGGGGTCTCGGCGACCGCGCCGACCACCACCGGGACGTCGTTGAACTGGCCGCTGGTGGTGTCCGTGGCACCGACGTCGATGACGTCCGCCACGATGCAGGTGATGTTGTCCGGACCACCGCCGCGCAGTGCGAGCTGGATCAGCTCCTGCACGGTCTGCTCGGGCGAGTAGTAGCTGCCCAGGGTGTCCTGGAGGGTCTGGTGGCTGACCGGGCCGGAGAGGCCGTCGGAGCAGATGAGGTAGCGGTCGCCGGCCCGGACCTCGCGGATCGACAGGTCGGGTTCGACCTGGCCGCGGCCGTCCAGGGCCCGCATCAGCAGCGAGCGCTGCGGGTGGGTCTCGGCCTCCTCGGGCGTGATCCGGCCCTCGTCGACCAGGCGCTGCACCCAGGTGTGGTCCTGGGTGATCTGCACCAGCGAGCCGTCGCGCAGCAGGTAGGCGCGGGAGTCGCCGACGTGCACCAGGCCCATCCGCTGGCCGGTCCAGAGCATGGCCGTCAGGGTGCAGCCCATGCCCTCCAGCTGCGGGTCCTCCTCGACCATCTGCCGGAGCCGGTCGTTGGCGCCCTGGACGGCGTCGCCCAGCAGGGTCAGCAGGTCGGCGCCCGGCACGTCCTCGTCCAGTCGGACGATCGAGCCGAGCACCTCGGAGGACGCGACCTCGCCGGCCGCGGCGCCGCCCATGCCGTCGGCCACGGCCAGCAGCCGCGGCCCGGCGTAGCCGGAGTCCTCGTTCCCCTCCCGGATCAGTCCCTTGTGGGAGCCGGCGGCGAAGCGCAGCACCAGGGTCATGCGACCTGTGCCCCCCTCTGGGTCATGGACGGGATGCTGTCCCTCATGCGCTACTACTTCCGCAGTTCGATGACGGTCCTGCCGATACGGATCGGCGTGCCCGGCTGGAGCGGAGTGGGCGCGGTCAGGCGCTGCCGGTCCAGATAGGTGCCGTTGGTGGAGCCTAGATCCTCGACCGTCCACTGCCCAGTCTGATCCGGATAGATCCTGGCATGCCGGGAGGACGCGTAGTCGTCGTCCAGCACGATGGTCGAGTCGTGCGCGCGGCCCAGCGTGATGGTCTGGCCCTGCAGCGCGACCGTGGTCCCGGCCAGCGAGCCCTGCACGACCACGAGCTGGGTCGGGGCGCCGCGGCGGCGGCCGCCGCCCTGGGTCTGGCCCGCTCCGGCGTTGCCGGGGGCGGGTGCCGCGGGACGTCCGGGTGCCGTGGCGGTCGCCGCCGCGGCACCGCCGGACGGGGCGCCGTTGCCGGCACCGCGACGGGAGCTGCGGGGGTTCACCTTGGTACCGAACAGGTCGCTGCGGATCACCTGGATCGCGACGATGACGAACAGCCACAGCACGGCCAGGAAGCCCAGCCGCATGACCGTGAGGGTCAGTTCTGACATGACCGTCCCGCCAGTCGGTGAGCGAGGCGCGCGAACAACTCGGACACTACCCTTCGACCTGCCGGTAGACGATGGTGGTGGAGCCCACGACGATTCGGGAGCCGTCGCGGAGCGTAGCGCGCTGGGTGTGCTGTCCGTCCACCACGATGCCGTTGGTGGAACCCAGGTCGAGGACCATCGCCGGGGTGCCGGGGCGGATCTCGGCGTGCTTGCGGGAGACCCCGGGGTCGTCGATCCGCACGTCCGCCTCGGTCGAGCGCCCGAGCACGCAGGCCGCGCCGGTGATCTGGTGGCGGGCGCCGTTCACCTCGATCCAGCGGCGGACCGAGGCGCCGTGGCCGGCACCCGGGAAGGCCCGGACGTTGCCGCCGGCCGGTGGGGCCGGGGGCATCGCGGGGGGCGCGGGGGGCGGCGGGGGCGCGCTGTACTGCCCGGCGCCGCCCTGCTGCCACGGTGCGCCGGGGGCCGGTGCGGACGGCTGGCGGTCGTAGCCGGGCTGCTGCGGGGCGTACTGCTGGGGCTCCTCGGCCGCCAGGGTGCGGCTGCGCACCCGGTACAGGCCGGTGTCCAGGTCGTCGGCCTTCTCCAGGTTCACCTGGAGCGGGCCCATGAAGGTGTACCGCTGGGCCTCGGCGTACTCGCGGACCATGCCGGCCAGCTCGGTGCCGAGCTGCCCCGAGTAGGGGCTGAGCCGCTCGTGGTCGTGCGGGCTGAGCTCGACGATGAAGTCGTTCGGCACGACGGTGCGGTCGCGGTTCCAGATGCTCGCGTTGTTGTCGCACTCGCGCTGCAGAGCGCCGGCGATCTCCACGGGCTGGACCTCGGACTTGAACACCTTGGCGAAGGTGCCGTTGACGAGACCCTCCAGCCGCTGCTCGAACTTCTTCATCATCCCCATGGGGCACCCCCTTCCAGGGTTCGTTCGCCTGCCTGCCGACCAGCCTCCTCCGAGGAGTGGCCCTCCGGGGAGTCGGTCGTGCCTACTTGCGGTACTTCCGTACTGATCGTATCCACGCCGGGCCCTTCCGTACGGTTCCCGGACCGCGTGGTGCCGGGGGGTGGGCTCGGACACACAGGGTGACGCATTTCGGGTGCGGCACGCCAGGTGTGCCCGTCGGAGCCGTCCGCCGCCCTTCGCTCGCCCGTTCGTCGCGCGTCCGTTCGGAGGTGGTCGGTCTCCCCGGGAAACGGATTCGGAGCCGCCCTCCAGGTCGTGCTAATGTTTTCCACGTCGGAAGGGCCGCCCGGAAGGGAGCCGGACCGAGGAGGCGCGAAGGCCACATGGTACCGAGCGGATCCGAGGGACGGACGGCGAAGAAGACAACACCCATGCGCGGGTGGCGGAATAGGCAGACGCGCTGGATTCAGGTTCCAGTGCCCGAAAGGGCGTGGGGGTTCAACTCCCCCCTCGCGCACAGCGAAGCCCCCCAGATCTTCGGATCTGGGGGGCTTTCTCGTTGTCCCGACCGACCGGGCCGACCCGGCTGGCCCGTCCCGCCCCGCGGGGTCAGGAGCAGGTGGCCGGGAGTTCGGCGCGGACCTCGAAGCCGCCGTCCTGGGTGGGGCCGGCGGTCAGGGTGCCGCCCAGCAGCTGGGCGCGCTCGCGCAGGCCGACCAGGCCGTGGCCGCCGCCCGGCAGGGTCTCGGCCGGGTGGACCGGCGGCGCCCCGTTGCGGACCTCGACCCGCAGCCGGCGGCCCTTCGCCCGGACTCGCACGTGCACCGCCGCCTCCGGGGCGTACTTGGTGATGTTGGTGAGCGCCTCCTGGACGGTGCGGTAGGCGGCCCGTTCGACCGCCTCCGGCCACGGACGGTCACCGGGGTTGAGTTCGGTGTCGGCGGCCAGTCCGCTCTCCTGGATCAGCCGGGGCAGGTCGGCCAGCCGGGGCTGCGGGGCGAGCGGGGCGTCCGGGAGCGGGCCGCCGGTGCCGCGCAGCACCCCGACCATCTGGCGCAGCTCGTCCAGGGTCCGGACGGACAGTTCGCGGATGGTGCGGGCGACCGTCGCGGCGGCCGGGTCGGCGGTGCTCACCTGGAGCGCCCCGGCCTGGATGCTGATCAGGCTGACCTGGTGCGAGACCACGTCGTGCATCTCCCGGGCCAGCCGGCCGCGCTCGCTGATCAGCACCCGCTCGGCGAGCAGCCGGCTCTCCCGCTCCTGGCCCCGGGTCAGCTCGTCCAGGCGGGCGGCCAGCTCCCGCCGGGTGCGGGAGAGCAGGCCGGTGGCGGCCGGGCCGGCGGACAGCATCACGGCCTGGATGGCGTCCAGGGCGGTGTTCCGGCTGAGGTCGATGATCGGGGTCGGCAGTGGCCAGTGGAAGAAGCTGACCAGGGTGAACAGGGCCGCGCAGGGGAACAGGGCCTTCGCGCCGGGGCGCTCGGTGGCCACCGTGTAGACGGCGGTGATCGGGGCCAGCCAGATCGCCTCGACCCAGGTGCCGGGCATGGTGAGCAGCAGCGCCGTCACCGGGAAGCGACGGCGCCAGAACAGTGCGACGGCGGCCAGCGTGGAGAGCGTCATCTGCCACCAGGTGGCGTCCCGGGCCACCAGTGCGGCGTCCATCAGGGAGTAGAGGACGGGCAGCAGCAGCATCAGCCAGGGGGCGGTGCACCAGGCCGGCAGCCGTCCGGACGGCAGCTGGTCGGCGGCCGTCATGCCCCGTCGCCGGGCTTGGGCCGCACCAGGCCGGCCCGGTGGGCGAGCACGGCGGCCTGCACCCGGTTGGCGGCACCGAGCTTGCCGAGGATCGCGCTGATGTGGTCCTTGACCGTGCCGGTGCCGAGGAAGAGCCGGTCGGCGATCTCGGCGTTGGACAGGCCCTCGCCGAGCAGCGCGAGCACGTCCAGCTCCCGGCCGGTCAGGGTGCGGGCCAGCGAGGTGGCCTCGGCGTCCGGGCCGCCGCCGTCCACGTAGCCGCCGATGACGGTGCGGGTGACGGTCGGGGAGAGGATGTTGCCGCCCGCCGCGAGCACCCGGACGGCGTGCACCAGCTGTTCGGGGGCGGTGTCCTTGAGCAGGAAGCCGGTCGCCCCGGCCCGCAGCGCGGTGCCGATGTACTCGTCGGTGTCGAAGGTGGTGAGCATCGCCACGGCCGGCGGGTCCGGCAGGGCGCGCAGGCGGCGCAGCACGGAGATGCCGTCGAGGTCGGGCATCCGGATGTCGAGCAGCACCACGTGCGGGCGCAGGCGCTGGACGTACTCCTCGGCCTGCCCGCCGGAGCAGTCGCCGACCACCTCCAGGTCGGGGGCGGAACCGACGATCAGGCCGAGGCCCGAGCGGACCAGGATCTCGTCGTCGACGATCAGCACGCGGGTGGTGGTAATGGGTGCCTCCTCGGTTCGGGCGGCCGGGTTCGGTCGGTCCGCGGGGGTCGCTCTGAGAGTAGGGGCACGGGGGGCGGGTCGCCGAACCCTGGCGGCTACGGACCCCCGCCGTTCGGCGGGGGTGGGAATCCGCTACCCGGTTCACGCAATTCTCAGGAATAGTGCGGAACCATGGAGTTGGCTGCCTTTTTCCGGCCTGCCGCTCGATGCGGGCGGCCGGTGGGCGGGGGCGGCCGGTCAGTCCGTCGGGCCTGTGCGGGCGTCCGGCGCCGGGCCGTGTGCGGATGCGCCCCGCCATCTGATCGTTTGGAATTGAGCTGTGTCGTCCACTGTGAAGTCGGAGCCCTCCGCCACCTCCGCCGGGTCACCGCCTGCCGGACCGCTCGACCGCTGGCGCCCGAGGGCCGCCGCGGCCTCCGTCTGGTACCTCCGGCTGCTGGCGCTGCTGAACGTGACCACGGTGCTGCTGGTGCCGTGGCGTGACCAGGTCTCCGAGCACAACGAGGGCGAGTACTTCACCCCGTACCTGATGACCTCCGGCCTGGCGGCCGCGGTGCTCTCGATCTTCCTCGCGGTCGCGATGCGGCGGCGCAAGCGGGCCGCGTGGATCTTCAACGCGGCGCTCGGCAGTGTCTTCGCCCTGCTGTACCTGGCGGCCATGGTGCTGCCCGGCGAGCGCTTCAACAAGCACCCGCTCAACTACGTCTCCACCATCCTGACCTGCCTGTTCGTGCTGTCGCTGCTGATCGGGCGCAAGGAGTTCACCTCCAAGGGTGACCGCTCCAACCCGAAGACCGCGGCGGCCACCTTCGTCGGCGGGCTGTTCTTCGGCGGCGCGGTCGGCGCCCTGCTGGTCTGGGCGACCAACGAGCTGGGCGGCGCCGGCTGGTGGGACCTCTTCCGCTACTCGGTCGGCCGGATGATCACCATCACCCCGTCCGAGCACCTGCGCTCCGTGATCGCCGCCCCGACCTGGGTGAACGCGGTGATCAACGCGATCGGCGCGGCGCTGTTCCTGCTGGTGCTGTACGTGGCCTTCCGCAGTCCGCGCGGCAAGGAACTGCTCACCCCCGAGGACGAGGCCAAGCTGCGCGGCCTGCTGGACAAGCAGGGCGAGCGGGACTCGCTGGGCTACTTCGCGCTGCGCCGGGACAAGGCGGTGATCTTCTCCCCCAGCGGCAAGGCGGCGGTGACCTACCGGGTGATCGGCGGGGTCTCGCTCGCCTCGGGCGACCCGATCGGCGACCCGGAGGCCTGGCCGGGCGCGATCGAGGCCTGGCTGTCCGAGGCCCGCGAGCACGCCTGGGCGCCGGCCGTGATGGGCGCCTCCGAGGAGGCCGGGGTGATCTACGCCCGGCACGGGCTGGACGCGCTGGAGCTGGGCGACGAGGCGATCGTCGAGCTGGACGAGTTCTCGCTGGACGGCCGCGCGATGCGGGTGGTCCGGCAGGCGTACAACCGGGTCAAGCGGGCCGGGTACACGGTGCGGATCCGCCGCCACGAGGACATCTCCGAGGAGGAGATGGCGCAGCTGGTGGCCAAGGCCGACGAGTGGCGCGACGGGGCGACCGAGCGCGGCTTCTCGATGGCGCTGGGCCGGCTCGGCGACCCGGGCGACGGCCGCTGCGTGATGCTGGAGTGCAGCGACGGGGACGGCGAGCTCAAGGCCCTGCTGAGCTTCGTCCCGTGGGGCCCGGACGGGCTCTCGCTGGACCTGATGCGCCGGGCCCGGGACACCGAGAACGGCCTGATGGAGTTCATGGTGATCGAGCTGCTGCAGCGCGCCGAGGAGGTCGGGCTGAAGCGGGTCTCGCTGAACTTCGCGATGTTCCGCTCGGTCTTCGAGCGCGGCTCGCGGCTCGGCGCCGGTCCGGTGCTGCGGCTGTGGCGCTCCGTCCTCGGCTTCTTCTCCCGCTGGTGGCAGATCGAGTCGCTGTACCGCGCGAACGCCAAGTACCGGCCGATCTGGGAACCGCGCTACCTGCTCTTCGAGAAGAGCAGCGAGATTCCGCGGATCGGCATCGCCAGCGCGCGCGCCGAGGGATTCATCGTCGCGCCGAGCCTGCCCGCGCTGTTCCGTCGCCGGCACGCCAGGCCCGCCGTGGTGGCTCCCCGGGTGCCGGTGGCGGCACGGGACGGGAAGGGGTAGCCCTCCGCCGGGGGGCGGAGGGGGGCCGACACTCCTCCGGCGGAGAGTGCCATCGGTCGTAAGGGGGGTCCGGAGGGGGGATTCGTCTCCCTCCTGAGGATGACGTAACTCCCCATCCATGCCGATGTGGATTTGTTAACAGGCTTCTAATGTTGGAGTAGCTGACAAGTTCGGGGATTCGGGAGAAACAGTTGTGATTCACAGGACCCACGCGGGGGGCGTGCGAAAGGGGCCGCTGGCGCTTGCCAGAAAGGCCGCTGTCGCCGAGTGGGGAACGTTGTACCTGACGGTCCGGGACGCGGTGGCGCGGAAGAAGTTCGCCGCGTTCCCGCTGGCCACGGTGGCGACGTTTCTGATCCTGCTGTTCAGCGTCGTCCAGCACCTGCCGGGCGGCGAGCGCTTCGTGAGCCACATCGGGGTGGTGCGGGCCTCGCTGCCGCTGGAGGTCTCGCTGCTGCGGACGCCGCTGTCGTTGTACGTGCCGGCCCTGGACCTGCCGGTCTGGGGGGCGCTGGCCCAGGTGTTCGTGGTCTTCGCGATCGCCGAGGTCGTGCTCGGCCGGCGGATGACCCTGGTGGTCGCCTACGCGTGCACCCTGGCGGGCACGCTCTTCGCCCGGGTCGGCGTGGCGGTCGGGCCGGGCCACCTGTTCGGCTTCCCGAAGTGGGTCGCCTTCGTGCGGGACACCGGGCCGTCGGCCGCGGTGGTGGCGCTGGCGATCTGCATCGCGTTCCGCACCCGGTCCTGGTTCACCGCCACCATGGTCGTGGTGCTGATGGTCGGCGAGGCGGTCATGCTGCCGAACCTGGCCGGTCTGGAGCACGTGGTCGCGGTGATCACCGCGCTGCTGATCGCCGTCTCGGTCGAGGTCTTCGGGGACTTCTGGCCGCGGGTGCTGGCCGGGGTCGGCGCCGCCACCACGGTGGCCACCACCACCTCCCTGGAGGTGGCGGCGGAGGCCCGGCGCCGTTCGGCGGGCGCGCTCATTCCCTGAGCGTCGCTCCACCTGGCCTGTCGGCCGCGTACGGGACGTTGCCCGTACGCGGCCGTCACGCGTGCGGGAGGGGCAGCTCGAACCAGACGACCTTCCCCACCGCCTTGCGGGCGGTGCCCCAGTGTTCGGCGAGTTTGGTGACCAGGGTGAGGCCGCGGCCGGTCTCGCCGAGCTGCTCGGCCGGCTCCAGCGAGGGCAGGTTGTGGTTGTCGTCGCTGACCTCGACCAGCAGCTTGTCCACCCGGATCAGCTGGAGCTGCACCCGGTCCCTGGCCACCCGTACGGCGTTCGTGACCAGCTCGCTGACCAGCAGCTCGGTGGTGTCGCTGAGCGCCTCCAGGTGCCAGGCGGCCAGCTGCTCGCGGACCAGTGAACGGGCCCGGCGGACCTCGCGCTGGTCCACGGTGAGGTCCCAGGTGGCCACCTCGGACGGGGCGACCCCGTCGAACCGGGCCACCAGCAGGGCGACGTCGTCCTTGCGGTCGTCCGAGTGCAGCCGCCGCAGCACCTCGTCGCAGGCCTGCTCGGGGCTCTGCTGCGGGTCGATCAGGTTGCCGCACAGCGCGGCCAGGCCGGCCCCTATGTCCCCGCCCCGGACCTCGACCAGTCCGTCGGTGCACAGCACCAGCATCGAGCCGTCCGAGACGTCGATGGTCTTGGCGACGAACGGCACCCCGCCGACGCCGATCGGGGCGCCGGCCGGGATCTCCAGCAGCTCGCCGGTGCCGTCCGGATGCACCAGGACGGGCGGGACGTGGCCGGCGCTGGCCAGCTCGCAGGTCCGGTTGATCGGGTCGTAGACCGCGTACAGGCAGGTGGCGAGGTGGTCGTCGCCGAGCTTCTGGGCCAGGTTGTCCAGGTGCCGCAGCAGCTGGCCGGGCGGCAGGTCCAGGGCGGCGAGGGTCTGCATCGCGGTGCGGAAGCGGCCCATCGCGGCGGCCGAGTGGATGCCGTGGCCCATCACGTCGCCGACCACCAGGGCGACCCGGCTGCCGGGCAGCTGGATCGCGTCGAACCAGTCGCCGCCGACCTCGGCCTTCGGATCGCCGGGCAGGTAGCGGTGGGCGATCTGCACGCCGGGGATCTGCGGCGGACGGGTCGGGATCATCGAGCGCTGCAGGGTGGTGGCGACCCGGGCCTCGGCGCGGTGCAGCCGGGCGTTGTCCAGCGACAGCGCGGCCCGGACCGCCAGCTCCTTCAGCGTGGCGGCGTCGCTCTCGTCGAAGGGGGCGCGGTCCGGCAGCCGGAGCAGCTTGAGGATGCCCAGCACGGTGCCCCGGGCGGACAGCGGGACCACCAGCATCGAGCGGCCGGACACCACCGGCGCCAGCCGGGCGCCGCCGAGCGCGATCGCGTAGTCGACCGCGACATCGGCGCTGACCACCGGGACCAGCACCGGCTGGTTCAGCTGCAGGGCCAGCCCGGGCGGGGTCCGGCGCGGCATGCTGACCAGCGAGCCCTCGGAGAGCACGTGGTCCCAGGCGCCGCCGGTCTGGTTGAAGACCAGGGCGACCCGGCGCAGCATCGTGTCGTCGTCGGGGCGGGAGACCGGCAGCTCGGAGTCCGAGATCAGGCCGTCCACGAGGTCCACGCAGGCGAAGTCGGCGACCCGGGGGACCAGCACCTGGCACAGCTCGTGGGCGGTGAAGCCGAGGTCCAGGGTGGTGCCGACCTTGCCGCCGACCTCGTTCAGCAGCTGCAGCTGCTCGCCGGCCTGGCCGTTGGTGAGGAACGGGCCCAGCCGGCCGCTCGGTGCGTCGCTCGGTGGGCCCTCGGCGCGGCACGGCGGGAGGCCGTGGGCGGACGACTCGGCGGCGGCCTGCTGCTCGATGGTGGCTCCTCCTCCGGTGGGGGACTGGACGGGTGGGGGGACGGCGCGGGTGGTTCCGCGCCCGGCCGGTTCGCGCGGGGCGGGCAGCGGGCCGGGGGGACGCCGGACGGGCGCGGACTGGTCGGCCTGCGGCGGCGGCCCGAGCCGGGCGGCGCGCTGCTGCGGG